>NZ_JAVRFI010000029.1:0-90758 GCF_031845785.1 Streptomyces hesseae | reverse complement strand
GCCCCCCCCCCCCCCCCCCCCCCGCCCGCACCACCCCGCACCCGCTGCGCACCACGGTCACCGGCGCCGTACAGACCACCCTCGACGCCCCCGCCGGCACCACGATCGCCGTCGTCGGCCCCAACGGCGCCGGCAAGACCACCCTCCTCCGCACCCTCCTAGGCCTCACGCACCGCGCCACGGCAGAAACGCTCACCCTAGGCGGCCAGGACGTGTCAACGGCCCCGCCCCACCGCCGCCGCATCGCCTGGGTCCCCCAGGACGGCGCCCTCTTCCCGCACCTCACGGCACTCGCCAACACGGCCTACGGCCTACGCGCCCAGGGCACCCCGAAGGACCGGGCCCACGCCACCGCCCAGCAGTGGCTGAACCACCTGGGCATCGGCCACCTCGCCCACCGCAAGCCCGGCCTGCTCAGCGGCGGCCAGGCCCAGCGCGTCGCCCTGGCCAGAGCCCTGGCCGCCGGTCCGCACCTGCTGCTTCTCGACGAGCCGCTGGCCGCCCTGGACCAGTCGACCCGCGCCCAGGTGCGCCACGCCCTGCGCACCCACCTCGCCGACTTCCCCGGCGTGTGCCTGATCGTCACCCACGACCCCGTGGAAGCCGTATCGCTGGCCGACCACGTGCTCGTCCTGGAGGACGGCCGTACGACCCAGTACGCGCCCCCGGCCGAGCTGGCCCGGCACCCCCGCTCCCCCTGGGTGGCCCGCATGCTGGGCCTCAACGCCTGGCCGGCCGAGGCGACAGCCGACACCCTCGACCTGGTGAACGGCACGACCCTGACCACGGCGGACCCACCCCCCACCCCCGGCCCCGGCCTCGCCGTGATCGCCCCCGAAGCGGTGTCCCTCCACACCACCCGCCCCACGGCCACCACCAGCAGCCCCCGCAACGTCTGGCAGGGCAAGATCCGCGAACTCACCGCGCAAGGCAGCAGAATGCGCGTCCTCGTGGACGCGGACCTTGAGATCGTCGCTGAGATCACCCCCGCCGCAGCGTCAGAGCTGAGACTCGCCGAGGGCACTCCCGTCTGGGTCACCGCGAAGGCGACGGAAGTCGGATTCGTCCCCTTGTAACCCATACGGCCCGCCCTGCGCGCGCCCCGGCCCGCCCCGCCCAAAAGTGGGAGGCGTGTCCAGATCCCCACGCACGGCGAGAGCGCGGGCCCTGCTCGCGGCCGTGCTGCTGACGCTCACGGCCACGAGCTGTAGCGGCAACGGCGACGCGCAGGAGAAGCAGAACCCACCCTCGGCGGCATCCAACGCCGCCACCACGGCCGCCGCCGAAGCCGCCCTCCAGAAGCAGAAACCGGACTGGAAGCCCTGCCCACCCCCCAGCCGCAGCGAGGACGCGGGCACCGCCGGCCGGCCCCCCGGCCCGGACTGGGAGTGCGCGACCCTGCGCGCGCCGCTCGACTACGCCCACCCGGACGGCGAGAAGATCGGCATCGCCATGATCCGGGCGAAGGCCACCGACCAGTCGCACCGCATCGGCTCGCTCCTCTTCAACTTCGGCGGCCCCGGCGGCTCCGGAGTGACGACGCTCCCGGCGTTCGCCGACGACTACCGCACCCTGCGCACCCGCTACGACCTGGTCAGCTTCGACCCGCGCGGGGTCGGCCGCAGCAGCGGGGTGACGTGCCTGCCGGACAAGGAGCTGGACGCGTACTACGCGGCGGACGCCACCCCGGCCACCACCGACGAACAGAACGCCCTCGTGGACCGGGTGAAGAAATACGCGGAGGGCTGCCAGAAGCGCTCGGGCAAGGTCCTCCCCCATATCGGCACCACGAACGCCGCCCGCGACCTGGACCTGATGCGCCA
This sequence comes from Streptomyces hesseae, assembly GCF_031845785.1. Taxonomy (NCBI): domain Bacteria; kingdom Bacillati; phylum Actinomycetota; class Actinomycetes; order Kitasatosporales; family Streptomycetaceae; genus Streptomyces; species Streptomyces hesseae. Next base: position 88,935 of record NZ_JAVRFI010000029.1, on the reverse strand, counting down.
GGTCCTGGGCGACGACAAGCTGCACTACTTCGGCGTCTCCTACGGCACCGAACTCGGCGGCGTCTACGCGCACTTGTTCCCCAAGAACGTCGGCCGGGCACTCATGGACGGCGTGGTGGACCCGTCGAGCGATCCGTTGCAGAGCGCCCTCGCCCAGGCCGCGGGGTTCCAGCTCGCCCTCGGCGACTACATGGCGGCCTGCACGAAGACGTCGGACAACTGCCCCACGGAGCAGCAGATCAGCTCGCTCCTCGACCGGCTGGAGAAGAAGCCGGTGCCGGGCGGCGGGGGCCGCGACCTCACCCAGTCGCTCGCCACCGGCGGCATCGCGCAGTCGCTCTACTCGAAGCAGTTCTGGGACTACCTCACCGAGGGAGTCGAGGACGCCGAGAACGGCGACGGGAAGATCCTCCTCATGCTGGGCGACTCGATGAACGGCCGTGGCCAGGACGGCACTTACAGCTCCCTCCAGGCGTCCCTCAACGCCATCACGTGCGCCGACTTCGCCCAGCGCTACACCGCGGCGGACATCCGGCGCAGGGCGGCGGAGTTCCGCAAGGCGTCACCGGTCTTCGGGGACTTCATGGGGTGGAGCCTGTTGCAGTGCACCGGTTGGCCCGTAAAGGGCGAATGGCAGACGCCCGATGTCAGCGCGAAGGGCTCGGCGCCCATCCTCGTCGTCGGCAACACCGGTGATCCGGCGACTCCTTACGAGGGAGCTCGCAAGATGGCCCAGGAGCTCGGCAAGGGCGTCGGAGTCGAGATGACGTACCGGGGAGAAGGCCACGGGGCGTACGACAGCGGCAACGCGTGCGTGAAAAGCGCGGTTGACGCATACCTGCTGGAAGGTACTGTTCCGGCACCCGGGAAGGTGTGCTCATAGCACCCATAGCACATCACACCGGTACTACGAACTCCAGCGGCTCGAATGTCAGTGGCCCGCACTACCATCGCCCGCACAGAGTTTCACTCGGACCGGTTTCTCGGACCGTTTTCACCGCGGGCGACGGAGGGGGACAGAGGTGTTACGGACGGCCGAACACCCGGGCCGCAGGGCCAGACTGCTCACCGGCGCCCTGGCCATAGCGGCGTTGCTGGCGGCCCTGATGGCGCTGTGGCAGACGCAGTTCAGGCCGCTGGCCAGGCAGGACTACTGCTGGGGCACATGGTCGGAGGAGGGCGGCCCGTTCCGCGGGGAGGCCGGGGGCGTCCGGCAGCGCGTGTCCCGGGAGAGCGCGCCGGGTCCCGGCCGTCCCCACGGCCGCTGCACGCTGAGCTGGCGCGGCGGCGACCGCGGGGGTAGCGGCGGTCCCGGTATCGAGCGTCGCCTGGAGGTCCGTTACGACACGGGCCCCGAGGCGGCGGACGAGCGCCGGGCCTGGCTGGCGGGGCTGTTCGCCGGGGGCGACTCGCCGCTCCCGGACGCCCTTCCGGGCTTCGTCACGGCCACGTCGGGCACGTTGGTGCTGCCGGAGTCGTGCGATGTGCGCGGCCGGCCGTCGGTGGTCACGCTGACCGGGTCGTTCCCGGACGCCTCCCCCGCGCGGACGGGCAGGCTCCTGCTGGAGGTGGCCAACCGGGCGGCGAAGGCGACGGGGTGCGCCGGGGAGGCGCGGCCGATGGCGTCGCCCGGCGCGCCCGGGGCCTGTGCGATACCGGGCATAGCCGGTCCGGCCGGCACGGGCAGTGCCGAGCCGGACTTCGAAACGTGCGCGCTGGCGGCGACGGACGCGTTCCGCTGGGCGGCGCGGTTCGCGATGACCGCCCGGCCCAGGATCGTCGCCCTGTTCGACGGCCTCACGGGCGACAGCCCGCCCGCGCCCGGCTGGCGGGCCCATGGGCGGATCGAGGCGACGGGCGCGCTCGTACGGGCCGACTGCGCTGGCCGCCCCACGGTGTTCACCATGCGTACGGGCCCCGGCCGCACCGGCACCCGGGCCGACGATCCGCGCCGGGCGTTCCCGGCCTTCGTGGACGCCGTCGCGGGCCGGATCGGCTGTGCGCCCCTGCGCTCCGCCTGACAACGTCCGTACGCCGGGTCCCCAAGGGGCCGGGAAAGGGCGATTCATCCGTAGAGTCGGTGGAATGAGTCCCACACGGCCCCGGGTCACGGCCCTCGCCTCCCTCGCCGCCACCATCCTCGTGATCGCCCTCGCCGCCACCGGATGCGGTGACAACGGCGGCGACAGAGCGAACGGCCAGGACAGCGGCAGCAGCGGCGGCAGCGGCGCCGACAGCAGCAATGGCAACGGCGGCAAGAACGGCTCCCCCGCCCCCAAGCTCAGCTGGAAGACGTGCGACGCCCCCACCGCCGCGCAGGGCGCGGGCAAGGCCCCCGGCAAGGCATGGCAGTGCGCGAAGCTCCCGGTGCCGCTCGACCACTCCAAGCCCGACGGCGCGAAGATCGACCTCGCGCTGATCCGCAGCAAGGCCACCGACCCGTCCCACCGCATCGGCTCGCTCGTCTTCAACTTCGGCGGCCCCGGCGCCTCGGGCGTCTCCGCGCTGCCCTCCCTCGCCGACGGCTACGACACCCTCCACGCCCGCTACGACCTGGTGAGCTTCGACCCGCGCGGCGTCGGCGAGAGCGCGGGCGTGCGCTGTCAGAGCGACAAGGAGCTCGACGCGGCGTACCAGGTGGACGGCACCCCGGACGACGACGCCGAGCTCCGGCAGACTTTGGCGGCCAACAAGGCGTTCGTCGACGCCTGCGCCAAGAACTCCGGCAAAGTCCTGCCGTACGTGGACACGATCAGCGCCGCCCGTGACCTCGACCGGATCCGGGCCGCGCTCGGCGAGTCCAGGCTCCACTACTTCGGCATCTCGTACGGCACCGAACTGGGCGGCGTCTACGCGCACTTGTTCCCCAAGAACGTCGGGCGCACCGTTCTCGACGCCGTGGTGGACCCGACGCAGGACACCGTCCAGGGCGACCTCGGCCAGACCAAGGGCTTCCAGCTCGCGCTGGACGACTACCTCAAGGACTGCGCCTCGGCGGGCGCCGCGGGCAGCGGCGGCCGCTGCCCCACCCTGGACGAGATCACCACGCTCCTCAAGGACCTCGACTCGCGGCCCCTGCCGACGAGTCAGGGCCGCAAGCTCACCCAGGACGAGGCGACCAACGGCATCGCGACGGCGCTGTACTCCAAGGACACCTGGAAGTACCTGACCGCCGGGCTCCAGGAGGCCAGGGTCAAGGGCACGGGCAACACCCTGCTGCTGCTCTTCGACTCCATGGCGGGCCGCGCGCCCGACGGCCGCTACAACAACCTCCAGGCCGCCAACCGGGCCATTTCCTGCGCCGATTCGGAGGAACGCTACGGCGTGGAGGACGTCCGGCGGCTGCTGCCGGAGTTCAAGGCCGCCTCGCCGGTCTTCGGGGAGTCCGCCGCGTGGTCGCTGCTGTCGTGCACGGGCTGGCCGGTGAAGGGCAAGTGGAAGACCCCGGAGGTGGGCGCCGAGGGGGCCGCGCCGATCCTGGTGGTCGGCAACGCGGGCGACCCGGCGACGCCGGTGGCCGGCGCGGCGAACATGGCCGAGAAGCTCGGCAAGGGCGTCGGGGTCCGGCTGACCGTCAAGGGCGAGGGCCACGGCACGTACGGCGTCGACGCGTGCGCCACGAAGACCATGGACGCCGCGTTCCTCGACGGCAGGCTCCCGGCGGACGGCACGACCTGCTCGTGAAGCACGACCGGCCCCGCTCGCCTCTCGGCGAGCGGGGCCGGTTCGCGTCCGGACCTGTCAGTACACCGGCTTCTGCGGCTCGACCTGGTGGACCCAGCCGATCACACCGCCGCCCACGTGCACCGCGTCCGCGAAGCCCGCGGACTTGAGCACGGCCAGCACTTCCGCCGACCGGACACCCGTCTTGCAATGCAGGACGATCTTCTTGTCCTGCGGCAGCCCCTCCAGGGCGCTGCCCATCAGGAACTCGTTCTTGGGGATCAGCCGGGCGCCGGGGATGGAGACGATCTCGTACTCGTTGGGCTCGCGGACATCGATGATGTCGATGTTCTGGCCCTCGTCGATCCACTCCTTCAGCTGGAGCGGCGTGATCGTCGAGCCGGCGGCGGCCTGCTGGGCCTCCTCGGAGACGACGCCGCAGAATGCCTCGTAGTCGATGAGCTCGGTGACCGTCGGGTTCTTGCCGCAGACCGCGCAGTCGGGGTCCTTGCGGACCTTGACCTGCCGGTAGGTCATCTCCAGGGCGTCGTAGATCATCAGCCGGCCGACCAGCGGGTCGCCGATGCCCGCCAGCAGCTTGATGGCCTCGTTGACCTGTATCGAGCCGATCGAGGCGCAGAGCACGCCCAGCACGCCGCCCTCGGCGCAGGAGGGTACCATGCCCGGCGGCGGGGGCTCGGGGTAGAGGCAGCGGTAGCAGGGGCCGTGCTCGCTCCAGAAGACGGACGCCTGACCGTCGAAGCGGTAGATGGAGCCCCATACGTACGGCTTGTTGAGCAGCACACACGCGTCGTTGACGAGGTAGCGGGTGGCGAAGTTGTCCGTGCCATCGACGATCAGGTCGTACTGGGAGAAGATCTCCATCACGTTGTCGGCTTCGAGCCGGGTCTCGTGCAGGACGACGTTCACATAGGGGTTGATCCCCAGCACGGAGTCGCGCGCGGACTCGGCCTTGGAGCGGCCGATGTCGGCCTGGCTGTGGATGATCTGGCGCTGGAGGTTCGACTCGTCGACCTCGTCGAACTCCACGATGCCCAGGGTACCGACGCCGGCGGCGGCGAGGTACATCAGCGCGGGCGAGCCCAGACCGCCCGCGCCCACGCAGAGCACCTTGGCGTTCTTCAGCCGCTTCTGCCCGTCCATCCCGACGTCCGGGATGATCAGGTGGCGGGAGTACCGGCGGACCTCGTCGACGGTGAGCTCGGATGCCGGTTCGACCAGGGGTGGCAGCGACACGGGGACTCCGTAGGTCGGTATGTCAGTACGGTGGTGCTTCCCGTAACACTGCCACGCCCTGTCTCATTCCGAGACACCAGGTCCGATGCGCGAGACGAAGTCGTCCCAGTAGCCGGGCAGGGACTCCCACGGGTCCAGGGCGTCGCGGTCGGTGCGGTCCGTGAAGTAGACGGTGCCCGCGCCCTGCCAGCGGGCGACGCGCAGCGCCTCGTCCAGATGGGTGCGCGGCACGCCGTGCACCAGGTGGCAGAAGCGCTCGGGCGGATGGTCGGCGGTCCACTCGGCGGCCCGGGACCAGCGGTAACCGGACCAGGAGCCCGCGTACGTCACCAACTGGTCGCCCACGTCGGCGTATCCGGGGCTGGGGTGGCTGCTGTGGGACAGGACCAGATACGCCCCGTCGAGCAGGGTGCGCAGCGCGCCCGCCATCCGCCGGGTCCCGGACAGCCCGGCCTCGTCGTCCGGGCAGCGGGCCAGCGTGAAGCCGTCCACCCGGTACCAGTTGAGGTAGCGCTGCGCGTCGGAGAGGAGCTCGCCGAAGGACCGGGTGCCGTGCCGGACGTCCAGGTGGCCCAGCACCCGGACGCCGGACGTGCGCAGCGGGACGACAGCGGACAGCCAGTACGGGTCCTGCCGGGCGCCGGGGCCGCCGCTCGTGCCGTCGGGCTCCACCGGCGCGCCGCCGCCGATCGCCACCCAGTCCAGCGGGAGGCCCGCCCGCTGGAGGCCGCCCCACTCGGCGGGGGCCACCAGCGGATGTGCGAAGCCCGGCACGGCGAGCCGGAGCGGGGCCTTCCGGGCGGCGAGGGCGCGGCGGTACCCCGGGGAGATCAGATACGACACGCCGCCTCCATCCAGATGTCGGCCAGCGATTCCTCCAGGGCGATGCGCGGCCGCCAGCCGAGGCGGTCCCGGGCGGTGCGCACGTCGGCCTGCTGCCAGCTGCCGCAGCCGTCCGGGTAGGGGTACGCGGGCGGGGTGCCCAAGTGGGGGTCGTCCAGCTCGTGGAGGGCGCCCCCGAAGCCCGCGACCCGGGCGAGCAGGGTCGCGGCGTCGCGCAGCCGCACGGCGCGGCCGGTGCCGATGTTGACGGCGCCCTGGGCGGCGGAGAGAGAGGCCGCGTGGACGGCCCGGGCGATGTCGCGGACGTCGACGAAGTCGCGCTGTACGCCGAGGCCGGTGAGCTTCAGCTCGTTGTCGCCGCTCTGCATCGCCCGTCTCATGGCCTCCGCGAGCCGGCCCAGCGGCGAGCCGGCGGGGGTGCCGGGCCCCACCGGGGAGAAGACCCGCAGCACGATCGCGTCGAGCCCGGAGCCGAGCACCAGCTCGGTGGCGGCGAGTTTGCTCACCCCGTACGGGCCGCCGGGGCGCGGCACCGCGTCCTCGGCGGTGGACGAGCCGGGCTGCGAGGGCCCGTACTCGGAGGAGCACCCCACCTGCACCAGCCGGGCGCCGCAGCCGCTGCGGCGCAGCGACTCGCAGACGGTGGCGACGGCGACGGTGTTGTGCCGGGCGAGCTCGCGGGCCCCGCCCCGGGTGGCGCCCGCGCAGTTGATCACGACGCCGGGGTGGACGGCGTTGAGGAAGCGGGTGAGGGCGCCGGGGCTGCCGGAGGCCAGGTCGAAGCGGACGTCCGCGTCGTCGCCCCGGCCCAGGGCGGTGAGCTGGACGGCGGGGTCGGCGAGCAGCCGGTCGGCCACGAAACGGCCGAGGTAGCCGTTGGCGCCGAGGAGCAGGACTCTCATCGGTCGGGCCCTCGCTCTCGCCCGGTGGTGCGCGGAGGGGAAACGGTCATCGTGCTTGCTCTCTCTCCTGTCGAAGGGGGGGCGGGCGGGTGGTCTCGTCACCGGCGTCCGTGGACCGAGGCCCGGGACAGCGCGGAGACGGCGTGGACCAGCAGGGCGAGGGCCGGCGGGACGCACGCGGCGAGCGACAGGGCGGTGGGGCCGAAGGCCCCGGCCGCCCAGCCGACGGGCCAGCGCAGGGCTTCGCAGCCCGGAAGCCGGGCGGCGAGCAGGGTGAGCGGGGGCAGGGCCTCGGCCGCGGCGGCGGCCAGGGTGGCGGCGACGGCCCCCCGGGGCAGGCCGTGGGCGGTGAGCAGCCCGGCAAGGAAGAGGAGCACGCCGAGTGCGGCCGCGGCCAGATAGTGGAGGACGGCGGGGGCGGCGCCGGGCTCCGGGCCGGTGCCCGGCAGGGCGGACCTGGCCGGCCACAGGGACGCCAGCAGCGCGCCCAGGAAGAGCGTCAGCGCCACCAGCAGCGCGGGCCGCACTCTTCTGCCGAATTCCGCGAGGTCCCGGCTGGCCGGGAGCGCGCGGCGCGCTCTGGCCGCGAACCAGTGCGCGCACCAGGCCGCGGGTGCGGCGGCGCAGGCCAGGGCGAGGGCGGTGGGCGCCGCGCCGGCCAGGGCGGCCGGGAGCGGGCCCGGGCCCTGGCCGGCCCAGGCCCGGTGGCCGTGCAGCAGCGTCGTGAGCAGCAGGTCGCCCACGAGGGCGTGGGCGACCAGCCAGAGGCAGGCCAGGGCGCCGGCCGGGCCCCAGCCGCCGCGTGGGGCGGGGCAGGTGCCTTCGCGTCGGCGCCCCCTTTCCCCGGGCAGGGCCCGTACCGCTACGTCCCCCTCCGTGCGCTCCACTCTCGCGTGGAGCTCTTCCGCCAGGGAGAACACGTCGCGGTGGCGGTAGTCGGTGGACGCGACGCGGTCGCAGATGCCTCTTGCCTCCAGGCCGGCGGCGATCTCCAAGGGGTCCACTGATCTGGCGCACAGCCTGTGGTGGCGCGTGAGGAGCGCTTTTACCGGGTCCGCTTGCGTGCTCGCATCCGTGGGTGGGTTGTGCCCACCCTCCCCCATAGCCTGAACGGCATGGGAGGTACCCCCATCGCCCTGCGGAACGCCTGCCCACAACCCCTGTTCAGCTATCGATGTCGTCATCGGCGGCCCGCCCACGTCGGTGAGGACGAGCGGGAGGTTGCCGAGAGGGGGGCCGCCGCGTGGGAGAAAGGGACGGACGGGTCGGGGGTGCCGAGCTGGACGGGGGCGCGGGAGAGCACCTCCAGGTAGATCGCCCCGAACCCGGCGACGTTCTGCTCGACGGTGAAGAGCTCCAGCGCGCGGGAGCGGGCCGCGGCGCCCAGCCGGGCGCGGCGCTCGGGGTCGCCCAGCAGCGTCAGGCACGCGGTGGCGAGGGCGGCCGGGTCGCGCGGGGGGACGACCAGGCCCGTGCCGCCGATGACTTCGCGGACGGCGCCGACGTCCGGTGAGACCGTGGCGCGGGCGCAGAACATCGCCTCGGCGAGGGCTGCGGGGAAGCCGTCGACGGCTCCGGAGAGGAGGACGACGCTGCCCGCCGCGTAGTCCTCGGGGCCGCAGGCCGGGCCGAAGGACACGCCTTCCGGGGTGGTGTCGGTATCCGGAGGCACCCCCACCACTCTCAGTCGCAGCTCCGGTTCGGCGGTGCGCAGGGTGGCGAGGGCCTCCCAGAGGTGGGGTTCGGTCCGGCCGCCGGCCCACACCAGGGTGGGGGGCCCGTCGGTGCGGGGGGCGGCGCGTTCGTCGCCCTCGCCCACGGCCTCGTAGAGGCTGGCGTCCATGCCGGGGTGGACGGTGCGCAGCCGGGAGCGGTCGGCGCCGCCGCGTTCCTGCCAGCGGCGTCCCTGGCCGTCCCCGGCGGTGATCACGGCGGCCTCGGCGTAGATCAGCGCGGTGAGGCGGCGGTGGAAGGCGGAGAGGAGGGTGCGGACGGACGGGGAGAGGTCGGCGGGGGCGGAGGACAGGTAGTACTCGCGGAGCCCGATCTCGTACTCGGTGACGAGCAGAGGGGTACCGAAGAAGCGTTTGGCCAGGAGACCCGGGAGGGCGGCGGAGCCGGCGGAGGTGGCGTGGCACAGGTCGACGGCCGCCAGGCCGCGATCGCCGTCGGCGGTGCCGTACCAGTCGAGGGAGAGCGGGCGCAGGGCGCGCTCGATCAGTCCGGAGACGACGAGGAGGTCGGCGACGCGGGTGCTGTAGGCGGCGGGGTGGGCGCCGGGTGCGCGGCAGGCGGTCTCCAGGGCGCGCAGGGCCAGTTCGGAGCGGAGGGCCACCGCGAGGCCGCCTTCCTCGCGGGCGAGGTCGGCGAGGCCGCCCAGGCCGTCGGCGAAACGGTACGCCTGATCTCCCGGCAGCGTGATGGCCGCCGCCAGGTCCCCGAAGTGCGCGGTGAACCGCCGTCTCTGGTCGCGCCCGTACGCGCCGTAGGCCCGTCCGCCGCCGCCGGACGCGGGGCCGCCCCACAGGGGGGCCGCTCTCACTCGCCGGACATTGCCCGGCAGCGCGTACCAGCCGCTGTCCTCCTGACGGGCCGTCCGGCTCAGTGCGTAGAGCTCGAAGTCGTGCTGGCCGAGCCCGCGCACCAAGCGGTCGCACCACTCTCCGCCCTCGCCGGCGGCGTATGGGTAACCGCCCTCGGAAAGCAGTCCCACGCGCACGAACACACCCCCGTTCTCCCTTGTCGGCAACCGCCGTTACGGCAGCGGGGAGCACGCTATGCGCGCTTCCCGGTGGCGCGGCGGACGGTTGTCCGTCGCGCCACCGGAAGGGGTGAACAGAAGTGACTTTCGGCCAGATGCGGCGTTGTCCCGCGCTATGCGGTGGCTTCCGCCGGTTCGAGCCGGGGCACCGCCGCCAGCAGGCCCTGGGTGTAGGCGTGCCGGGGCCGCTCGTAGACGGTGTCGGCGGGGCCCTCCTCGACGATCCGGCCGCCCCGCATGACGACGAGCCGGTCGCTGACCTGGCGGACGACGGCGAGGTCGTGGGCGATGAAGACCACGGCCAGCCCGAGCTCGCGCTGCAACTCGCCCAGCAGCCGCACGACCTGCGCCTGCGTGGTGACGTCGAGGGCGGAGACGGGCTCGTCGCACACGATCAGCTTCGGTTCGGGGGCCAGGGCGCGGGCGATGCCCACGCGCTGCCGCTGGCCGCCGCTGAACTCGTGGGGGTAGCGGTGGTAGGCGTCGGGGTCGAGGCCCACGCGCTCCAGGAGTTCCCGTACGCGGGCGACGATCCGGGCGTCGTCCAGCCGTCCTGCGGCCCGCAGCGGGTCGGCGATCGACTCGCCGATGCTGCGGCGCGGGTTGAGGGAGGAGACGGGGTCCTGGAAGACCATCTGGAGCTCGTTGCGGAAGGAGCGCGGCTCACGCTCTTTCAGGCCGCCGATGTCGCGGCCCCGGTAGCGCAGCTCGCCGCCGGTGGGCTCCAGCAGGCGGACCAGCATCCGGCCGAGAGTGGTCTTGCCACTGCCGGATTCGCCGACGATGCCGATGGTCTCCCCGGCCCGGATGGTGAGCGACACGTCGTCGACGGCGGTGACGGTCTTCTTCCCGCGCCCGAACTCCCGCCGGAGGCCGGAGGCTTCGAGCAGGACGGGACGGTCGTCCTCCGGGGCAGGAGCGGTCTCGCGGCGGACGTTTACGCGCGGGACGGCCGCCAACAGTTCACGGGTGTAGTCCTCGCGGGGCCGGGCGAGGATCTCGTGCGCCGGCCCGTGTTCGACGGCCCGTCCGTCCTTCATCACCAGCAGTTCGTCGACACTGGAGGCGGCCACGCCCAGGTCGTGGGTGACCAGGATGAGGCCCATGCCGGTCTCCTCGCGCAGCTCGCGCAGAAGGCCGAGGATCTGGGCCTGGACGGTGACGTCGAGGGCCGTGGTGGGCTCGTCGGCGACGAGGAGCCGGGGCTCGCAGGCGAGGGCCATGGCGATGAGGGCGCGCTGGCGCATGCCGCCGCTGAACTCGTGCGGGCGGGAGCGGGCGCGCCGGGCGGCGTCGGGGATGCCGACGCGGTCGAGGACCTCGACGGCGCGGGCGCGGGCCGCGCGGCGGCCGGCGCCCGGGTGGTGGAGCCGGTGGACCTCGGCGATCTGGTCGCCGATGGCCTGGTAGGGGTCGAGCGAGGACAGCGGGTCCTGGAAGACCATGGCGGCCGTTCCGCCGCGCAGCCGCCGCAGGGCGGCGTCGTCGGCGGCCCGGACGTCCTGGCCGGCGACGCGCACGGTGCCGCTGATCTCGGCGCCGGTGCCCCGGTGGAGGTCGAGGAGGGCGTAGGCGGCGGTGGACTTGCCGGAGCCGGACTCGCCGACGACGGCGAGGGCGCCGCCGGGGGCGAGGGTGAAGGAGAGCCCGGAGACGGCCTGGACGCCACCCCCCGTGCCAGTGGGGAAGCGGACGGACAGGTCGTCCACGACGACCAGGGGCGCATCGGTAACGACCGTCATCGGAGCACCACCCTTCGGTCGGCGGCGGCGTAGAGCAGGTCCGCCACGATGTTGGCGATCACGACGGCGGTGCCGGTGACCATCACGACGGCGACGACGACCGGCAGGTCGATGGTGCGGGTGGCGTTCACCAGGAGCTGTCCGATGCCGGGCAGGCCGAACATCATCTCGGTGAGCATGGCGTTGCCGAACATCGACCCGAAGTCGGCGGCGGTGAGCGCGACGACGGGGGCGACGGCGCCGCGCAGGGCGTGCCGGCCGATCAGGGAGCGCTCGGTGGCGCCGTAGGCGCGGAAGGTGCGGATGTGGTCCTCCGCCAGCGTCTCCAGCATGGAACTGCGGGTCAGCCGGGCGTATTTCGCCGACTCGAGGAGGCCGAGGGCGAGCCAGGGCAGCAGCATGTTCCAGGCCCACTGCTCGGGGTCGTCCATGAGCGGCACATAGGCCGGGAAGGGCAGCCACTCCAGGTAGGCGCAGAACAGCATCAGCAGGCCGAGGCCGCTGATGAAGACGGGGGTGGCGGTGCCGGCGAGGGTGAGCCAGGTGAGCACGCGCTCGGTGGGGCCGCCGCGGCGGAGCGCGGACAGCAGTCCGGTGCCGGTGCCGAGCAGCAGCCAGACGACCATGGCGCCGGTCGCGAGGGAGGCGGTGGCGGGCAGCCGCTGGACGATCAGGTCGGTGACCTGCTGATCGTTCTGGTACGACAATCCGAAGCACGGTGCCTGGCAGTGGAGGACGCCGGTGCCGGTGGAGTAGTCGTGCCCGGTGACGATGCCCTGGAGGAAGTGCCAGTACTGCACGTACACGGGGTCGTTCAGGGAGAGCTGCTCGCGGACCTGACTGATCTGTTCGGGGTTGCAGCGGGGGCCGCAGGCCAGGCGCGCGGGGTCGCCGGGGGCGATGTAGAAGGTCGCGTAGACGACGGCGGAGAGGACGAGGACGACGGCGAGGGCGCCGAGGGCGCGCCGCAGGAAGTAACCGGTCATGCCGCGCCTCCCGCGCCGCTCGTGCGGGTCGTGCGCCGCTTGCGGCCGACGCCGAGCCGGGACGCCTGGCGCGGGTCGAGCGCCGTGCGCAGCCCGTCGCCGAAGACGGTGAAGGCGAGGGTGGTGACGAAGAGCATGAGGGCGGGCAGCAGGACGTACATGGGATCGGCGCGGAACCAGGTGGTGGCCGTGGAGAGCATCTGTCCCCAGGAGGGGGCGGGCGGCTTCACGCCGACGCCGAGGAAGGACATGCTCGCCTCGATGACGATGTTGGACGGCAGCAGCACGGCCGCGTAGGTGATCACGGGGGCGGCGAGCGAGGGCAGCAGTTCCCGGCGGGCGATGCGGCGCCGGGAGGCGCCGGTGAGCCGCGCGGCCGAGACGAAGTCGAGCTTCGTCAGGCCCAGGGCCTGGGCGCGGACGAGCCGGGCCATGCCGCCCCAGTTGAGCAGTCCGATGGCGATGACGAGCAGCACGGGGCGGGGGAAGTCGGCCGGGACGACGGCCATCAGGGCGATGGCGAAGACCAGCAGGGGCATGGCCACCATGACGTCGGTGAGGTGGCCGAGCGCACTCTCCACGGCGCGGCTGCCGAGCGCGGCCGCCAGGCCCACGGCGAGGCCGATGAGCACCTGGACGAGCGTGGCGCCGACGCCGACGAGCAGCGAGACGCGGGCGCCGTACAGAAGGCGGACGAACAGGTCGCGGCCGGTGCCGGGTTCGACGCCCAGCCAGTGCTCGGCGCTGATGCCGCCGAGGTCGCCGAGCGGGACGCCGCCGCGGGCGGAGTCGACGAGGGTGTCGTGGTAGCTGTTGGGGTCCTGGCCCTCCAGGGCGGCCAGCAGGGGCGCGCCGAGGGCGAGGAGTGCGAGCAGGCCCAGGACGGCGGCGGCCGCGAGCGCGGACCTGCGCGCGCGCAGCCGCCGCCATACCTGCCGGGCGCCGGAGGCGGGAGCGGTTCCCGCCTCCGGTTCCCGGGTGGTTATCAGTTCCGTGGTCACTTGACGGCGACCTGGGAGACGTCGAGGACACCGGTCCAGTCGCTGATGACGACGTTCTTGACGTCCTTGCCGACGAGACGCTTGTAGACCGGGTGGAAGAGCGGCACGGTCAGCGCCTGGGCGCCGATCCTCTGGTCCAGGGCGCCCCAGCGCTTGGCGGCGGCGTCATGGTCGGTGACCTTGTTGATCTCGTCGATCTCGTTGTTGACCGCGGAGTCGTCGAGGCGGGAGGCGTTGAAGTTGGCGCCGTCCTTGACGATCTGCCGGCCGTCGAAGATCGGGGCGAGGAAGGGGCCGCCGGAGGGCCAGTCGGCACCCCAGTGGGCGAGGAAGAGATCGGGCTGCTTGTCGACGCTGTGGGTCTTCTCGTCGTAGTCGTTCTCCTCCAGGCCCGCCAGCTTGACCCGGATGCCGGCCTCCTTGAGGGCGGCCTGGAGCGCGGTGGCGATCTCGGGGCTGGTCTCGAAGTTCTGGGCGGTGGAATGCGTCAGCGTGATGTCCAGGCCGTCCGCGTAACCGGCCTCCTTCAGCAGCTCCTTGGCCTTCGCCGCGTTGCCGTTGGCACCGGCCGGGAAGGGGTCGTAGGGAGTGAAGCCGAAGGACTTCTGGTTGGGCAGGAAGGTGGTGGCGGGCTCGGCCAGCGCGGAGCCGCCTGCGGCGTTGACGACGCTGGTGCGGTTGACGGCGTAGGCGACGGCCTCGCGCACCTTCGGGTCGTCGAAGGGCTTGGACTTGGGGTTGAAGGCCAGGTAGTTGGTGTAGCCGAAGTGGCCGGTGCCGACGCGGGCGGCCAGCTTCTTGTCGCCGGTGACCTGGGCGAGCTCGGCGGGGCCGAGGTTGGTGTCGGTGGTCACGGCGGCCGCGTCGGCGCCCTGGCCGGCGGAGAGCCGCTGGTTGATGACCGCCGGGGCGAGGCCGGACTTGACCTCGATGCGGTCGGGGTAGGCGTGGCGCTCCTTGTCGGTCTCCTCGGACCAGTTGGGGTTGCGCTCCAGGACCATCTGCTCGCCGTCGTTGGTGTTCTTCACGACCTTGTACGGGCCGGAGGAGACGGGGTGCTCGGCGTACTTGACGCCGGTGTCCTTGCCCTTGGGCACGGGGGCGAACTGGGTGGAGGTCGCGAAGTAGGGGAAGTCGCCCTCGGACTTCTTCAGCTTGAAGACGATGGTCTTCGCGTCGGGGGTCTCGATGGAGTCGAGGCCCTTCTTCTCCTTGTACGGGCCCTGGTAGGTGTCGCCGCCGATGAGCCAGTCGCGCAAGTAGGGGGCGCCGCCGGAGAGTTCGGGGGCGAAGGAGCGCTCGACTCCGTACTTGATGTCGGCGGAGGTGATGGGCGTGCCGTCCTCGTACTTCAGCCCGTCCTTGAGCTTGTACGTCCACGTCTTCGCGTCGTCGCTGGGCGTACCGGTGTCGGTGGCGAGGTCCGGGACGACCTTGGTGCCCTCGGCGCCGTTCTCACGGTTGCGGGTGGTGAGGGTGCGGTAGACGAGCGAGGGGATGTTGCCGCCGCCGGAGGTGTAGAGGCGGGCGGGGTCGAACTGCTTCTGCGGCGCTCTGTTGAGGACCGTGAGCGTGCCGCCCTTCTTCGGCGCGCCGTCGGCGCCGCCGCCGGCGGAGTCACCGCCGCTCCCCTTCGGGCCGCACGCCGCCGCGCCGCCGATCAGGACCACGCTGACGGCGGCCGCGGCCACGCGGCGGGATATGACGGACAGTTGACGCATGAGAGGTCAGGCCTTTCGCGGGAATGCGAGGGGGAGGAGCGCGGAACGCGTTCCCGGAAGGCGGCAGGAGAAGGGCGCGCGGAAGCGCCCGTACCGCCCCCGGCGGACGCGACGCGTGAAGGCGCGCGGAAGTACGCGGGGAGATGCCGGAACGGATCGTTCAGCGACAGTGAATGTCGGCGACGGAGTGCGCGGCCACGCCGATCAGCGCCAGCTCGAAGGCGGCGTTCTCGAAGGCGGGGTGGGACGACATGCCGAGAAGACTGAACGAATTTTCGCCCAGCCGCAAAGGTGTCTCAGGGTACGAGACCCACCGTCTCAGGAACCGGACCCCGGGAAGGGCCAGGCGTTGGGGCGACAGGTCTTCCCGTCGGTCGTGAGGAATTTGGTCTGCTGCATCATCACGGGCGCGAGCGCGCCCTCCTTGGCGCAGGACTCGTGGTCGTGGCCGAGGCGGTGGCCGACCTCGTGGTTGATCAGCATCTGCCGGTACTCGTGCATCCGGTCGCCGAAGGTCTGCGAGCCCTGTGCCCAGCGATAGGCGTTGATCATTACGCGGTCGGTCGCGGCCGAGTCGCAGGAGACGTTGTCCTCCGTGGTGTCCAGGCCGGACTTGGCGCACCAGGCGGCCGTAGTCTTCGGGCTGGCCAGGGTGACGACGAAATCGGCGTCGCCGGAGGAGACGCGCTCGAAGGTGCGCTTGCCGCCGTGGCCCCAGCTGCGGTCGTCGTTGAGGGTGCGGTGGACGGCGGTGGCGAAGAGCGAGCCGTCGAACGGCAGGCCCTTCTCCACGTCAACGCGGTACCGGAGAACATCACCCTTACCAGGCGCCTTGTCATGACCCGCCACGGCCACGAATTCACCCGAGGCCCCCGCGTCGGCCTCCAGCGGGTACTTCTTCGCCATCTTCTGCTCGTACGTGGCGGGCACCTCGGCACCGCCCTTGGGCGTGGGCCTGCTGTCGGAACGCGAGGCCGTGTCGGGGTCCATGCGCTTGCCGACGTCCGCCGCGCGCGCCCGCGCCGCGTCGTCCCCGCCGTCCCGCAGCTGGGCGGTCACCGTCACCGCGAGGACGGCCGTCACCACGGCCGCGGCGACGCCGGTCACGGTCCGCCCGACGCCACCGCCGCGGCCTCCGGCCCCCCGGGCCGCCGCGCGCCCGCTCCCACGGCGGGGCCGGGGCGGGGCGGGTGCCACGGGCGGGGCGGGCTCGGCCGACGAGCCGGGGGGCGGATCGCCGTGGAGGGCGTCGGCGGGCACGTATCCCGTGGTGAAGCGGGTGGGCCCGGCCGGCGGGGCGGCCGGGCCGGCCGCGCCCTGGGCGCGCTGGGCGCCGATGACGCCCCAGCCCAGCACCGGCTCGCGCGGCTCGGCGGCCGCGCCCGGAGTGAAGCCCGAGCTGTAGCCCGCGTGGTAACCGGCGTCGTAGTCGTGGCCGAACCCCGCGTCGAAGTCCGCGGCGAGCTCCTCGGCCTCCCTGCCGGAGGCGGTACCGCGCCGGCGCCCCGGGCCGGGGCCGGGCACGGGCTGCCCGGCGTCGGGCAGCGAGGCCCCGGGGCCGGGCCCGCCCTCGGTACGGCGGCGGGCCGAGCCGGGAGCGGCGCCCGCGGCGGCCCCGTGGGGCGGCCGGTCGGCGCGTGCGCTGTGTTTACCCACGGGGCGGGGCGCTCCGTTCCGGTGTCGGTGTCGTGACGGTGTCCGCGAGCAGGTCCCGGAAGGCGCGAGCCACCGCGTCCGGGTCCTCCATCATCGCGACATGCCCCGCCTCGAGAAGCGTCAGCAGCCGCGAGTCGCGGAAAGCCTTGCTCGCGCGGCGGGCCATGCGGATGGAGACGAGCTGATCGCGCGCTCCGTACACGAGCAGAGTAGGGGCAAGGACCCGCTCCGCCTGACGCCACAGCGAATGCTGTCCGCCGAGCGTGTACGCGTCGACGATGCCACGCGCCGAGCGGGCCATGACGTCCCAGAAGTAGGGGAGCTCCAGGCGCCGCTCGTATTCGGCGACGGCCAGGGCGAAGCCCTCGGGCGTCACCCGGCCGGGATCGCCGTAGCAGAGGGCGAGCACCTCGCGGGTGCGGCGCTCGGCCGTCCACTCCTTCGTCATCCGGGCGAAGAGGGAGACGACGCCGGGCACGGCGAGCAGCCCGGTGGGCACCGCCGTGCGCTGGGGGCGCAGCTCGGGCAGGGCGGGCGAGACGAGGGTGAGCGTACGGACGAGGTCGGGGCGGACCGCGGCGACGCGGGTGGCGACGGCGCCGCCCATCGAATTGCCGAACAGGTGGACGGGGCCGCGGCCGCTGCTGTCGAGATGGCGGATGACCACGCGCGCGTACCCCGTGATGGAGTAGTCGCCGTCCTCCGGCGGGGGCGCGTCACCGAAGCCGGGCAGGTCGAGGGCCTCGCCGTCGACGGTGTCCGCGAGCCGGTCCATCAGCTGGGACCAGTTCTGCGAGGAGCCGCCGAGCCCGTGGACGAAGAGCGCGGGCGACAGCCCGGCGCGGACGGGCGGGCGGGAGCGGACCGTCAGCGTGACCCCGGGCAGGGCCACCGTGCGCAGCGTCTCCCCCGGGCTGACCCGCGAGGCCGGCGTGGGCGGTACCAGGGGCACGGCACCGGTGTCCGGCGACTCGGTCGATGACATGCGGGCAATGTTACGAGACGATCACGCCGGGGCCCTTGTGGCGGGGGTCACAGATCGCCTGGCGGTGCGGGGCGCTCTCTCCTAGGCTGCCCAACAGGGAGTATCAAGGAGTAAGAGGGGCGTTCATCCCGGATCACCGGAAGGGATCCCTTATGCCAGTCGACCCGACCGACCCGGACACCTTTGAGGAAGCACTCGACGACGAGGCGGATGCCATGGAGTTCGACGCGGAGACCCCGGAGGCGGACGCCGCGGAGCAGCACGCGGACCTGTCCCCGCACGACGACGACTCGCCGGCGCGCGTCGACCCGGACGCGGCGAACGAGGCGGACATCGCCGAACAGGCCCGGGTGGTGGATCTGGACGAGGACGACTACCGCTGACTCCCGGGGCACCTGTGGCGATAATCGGCGATTTGTCGATTTCCCACAGCGTCCGGTCCATGAAATTCTCCGCTCCTACCGCGCACGCCCCGGTTACCCAAAAGTACGATGACGAGCGCGTGCACACCGGGCACCTCCCGGCTGCCGCCGGGGGAGCACAGAAAACGACATGGGAGGCGGCGTGACAGCCATCGAGCAGACCGAGGCGCGCCCGCGTGGCACCCGCCTGCCGCGCCGAGCCCGACGCAATCAGCTCCTGGGCGCGGCCCAGGAGGTCTTCGTGGCGCAGGGGTACCACGCGGCCGCGATGGACGACATCGCCGAGCGCGCGGGCGTGAGCAAGCCGGTCCTCTACCAGCACTTCCCCGGCAAGCTGGACCTCTATCTGGCCCTGCTGGACCAGCACTGCGACAACCTCCTCCAGGCGGTCCGCACGGCGCTCGCCTCCACCAGCGAGAACAAGCAGCGCGTGGCGGCCACCATGGACGCCTACTTCGCCTACGTGGAGGACGAGGGCGGCGCCTTCCGCCTGGTCTTCGAGTCCGACCTCACCAACGAGCCGGCCGTGCGCGAGCGCGTCGAGCGGGTCTCGCTGGAGTGCGCGGAGGCGATCAGCGAGGTCGTGGCCGAGGACACCGGCCTGTCGAAGGACGAGGCCATGCTGCTGGCCGTGGGCCTCGGCGGCGTCTCCCAGGTGGTCGCCCGCTACTGGCTCTCCAGCGAGAGCACCGTCCCGCGCGAGACGGCCGTCCAGCTGCTGACCTCGCTGGCCTGGCGCGGTATCGCGGGCTTCCCCAAGGTCGGCCACGAGCAGAGCTGACGCACAGCGCCGAGGCACGGCACGGGGCGCCGTCCCCCGCGGCCGGGCGTGTCCGACGATGTTCGCTGCGAGCGTGCGGGCGAGGCCCGGCGGACCGCCCGCACCGGGCTAATGTGTGGAACGTACGGCGCGGCTGGTCCGCGCACCCCTCCCCTGGGCTCAGCCATGGGGGACCCCAACCTTCGGAGGGACAGACCGTGGAGGTCAAGATCGGCGTGCAGCACGCGCCCCGCGAGATCGTTCTGGAGAGCGGGCTGGCTGCCGAAGAAGTCGAGCGTGTGGTGGCCGAGGCGCTCGCCGGCAAGTCCGCGCTGCTGAGCCTGACGGACGACCGCGGCCGCAAGGTCCTGGTGCCGGCCGACCGCCTGGCGTACGTGGAGATCGGCGAGCCCGCGGTCCGCAAGGTCGGCTTCGGCGCGATGTGACCCGCTTCCAGCGGAATTGAACGGCGGGGCCCCGGTGTGGAATTCACCGGGGCCCCGCCGTTGTTCATACCGGGTACGGGGCCCGGAACAGGGGCGCACCGAGATCGTCGCCGAGGGTTGCCCCGGGGTATCCCGGGGTAAGACCGCTACGACCGATTTGCACCCCGCTTCTCGGCCACCTCACTGGGAGGGTATTGAGCATGATCCTCTGGGAAGCGCTCGGCTCGGTCCTCATCGGTCTCGCCGTCTCCTGCGCGGCCCTGCGCTGGCTTCCCGCGCGCTTCGGGCAGATCCGCTCCCGGGGCCTGGCCCTGTCCACCGGACCGGGCGCGGCCCTCTTCGGCGCCCTCCTGGGCCATTCCGTGCTGGGCCCGGGCCACACCCTCGCCACGCTGGGCGTCTCGCTGGGCGTCTGCGTCGCGCTGCTCTCGCTGCTGCTGCGCCCCAGCGGCCGGCCCCGCCGCTCCGCCACGGCCTGACGACCGCGGCCCGCGACGGGATACCGGTGGTGGTGAGCGTTGACCGTCCCGCTGCTCCGGCGCCTGTTACGCGGCCAGGCCCAGCGCGGCCATGCGCTTGGTGTGCGCCTCGGTGATCCGGGAGAACATCTTCCCCACCTCGGCCAGATCGAAGCCGTCGGCCACCCCGCCCACGAGCATCGTCGACAGGGCGTCCCGGTCGGCGACCACGCGCTGCGCCTGCGAGAGCGCCTCGCCCATCAGCCGGCGCGCCCAGAGCGCGAGCCGCCCGCCCACCCGGGGCTCGGCCTCGATCGCCGCCCGCACCTTCTCGACCGCGAAGGAGGCATGGCCCGTGTCGTCGAGCACGGCCAGCACCAGCGCCCGGGTGTCGGAGTCCAGCCGCGCGGCGACCTCACGGTAGAAGTCACTGGCGATCGAATCGCCCACATACGCCTTGACCAGGCCCTCCAGCCAGTCCGAGGGCGCGGTCAGCCGGTGGAACTCGTCCACGCCGGCGGCGAAGGGCTCCATCGCGGCGGTCGGCGGCGCGTCGATCGCATCCAGCCGGTCCCGCAGCCGCTGGAAGTGCTGGAACTCCGCCGCCGCCATCTTGGCCAGGGCGGCCTTGTCGTCCAGGGTCGGCGCGAGCTTGGCGTCCTCCGCCAGCCGCTCGAAGGCGGCCAGCTCACCGTAGGCGAGGGCACCGAGCAGATCCACGACGGCCGCCCGGTACTGCGGGTCCGCGGATGCCGTGGCCCAGTCCTGGGCGGCGATTCCGGTGTGCTCCCCGGCGTCCGGGGAGACGGGCGCGGTGGCGTTCTCTGGTGTGTCGGGCGTCTCCATGCAGCGAACGATAGCCCGCCACGCGACACGGCGAACCCCCTGGTCAGACAGTTCATCCCGATCCGGACACCCGATTGTCCGGACACACATGCGCCTTTCCGGGGTACAGTGCTAATAGGCCAGCCGAGTATTCGGCCGGCCCAACTCATGCTGTGTCTTCTGGAGGCAAGTCTCCAGGGCTCCAGCGGATGCCCGGTCGGTGGCCCGATCGGCTTCCACACAACCGACCGCCCTCCGCGGGGTGCGCACGAGTCGTACGCGCCTGGAGGGATCCGCTCGCGGCACGTGTGCTCGAGCGAAGGCAGTGGTCCCGCGCCGCGCCCGGCCCCCACCCGGTGGCCGGCTCAGTACCCTCGCGCGGTCCGTACGTCCCTCACGTACGACCCCCTTCGCCGCCTCGTCGCGCCGCGTCTCACAGAAGAGGCAAGACTCTGTCCACTTTCCGTGATCTCGGGATTCTGTCCGAAACCGCTGAGGCCCTCGAGGCCGTCGGCATCGTGAATCCGTTCCCCATCCAGGAGATGACGCTTCCCGTCGCGCTCTCCGGCTCCGATGTCATCGGCCAGGCCAAGACCGGCACCGGCAAGACCCTGGGTTTCGGCCTGCCCCTGCTGGAGCGCGTCATCGTCCCCGCCGACGTGGAGGCCGGCCGGGCGAAGCCCGAGCAGCTGACCGACGCCCCGCAGGCCCTCGTCGTCGTCCCCACCCGTGAGCTGTGCCAGCAGGTCACCAACGACCTCCTCACCGCCGGCAAGGTGCGCAACGTCCGCGTCCAGGCCATCTACGGCGGCCGCGCCTACGAGCCGCAGGTCGAGGCGCTCAAGAAGGGCGTCGACGTGATCGTCGGCACGCCCGGCCGGCTGCTCGACCTCGCCGGCCAGAAGAAGCTGAGCCTCGCGCACGTCAAGGCGCTCGTCCTCGACGAGGCCGACGAGATGCTGGACCTGGGCTTCCTGCCCGACGTCGAGCGCATCATGAACATGCTGCCGGCCCGGCGACAGACCATGCTGTTCTCGGCCACCATGCCGGGCGCGGTCATCTCGCTGGCGCGTCGCTACATGTCGCAGCCCACGCACATCCGCGCCACCGCGCCGGACGACCAGGGCCAGACCCACGCGAACATCGCCCAGCACATCTTCCGCGCCCACAACATGGACAAGCCGGAGATGGTCGCCCGCATCCTCCAGGCCGAGGGCCGCAACCGCGCGATGATCTTCTGCCGTACCAAGCGGACGGCCGCGGACATCGCCGAGCAGCTCACCCGCCGAGGCTTCGCCGCCGGCGCCGTCCACGGCGACCTCGGCCAGGGCGCCCGCGAGCAGGCGCTGCGCGCCTTCCGCAACGGCAAGGTCGACGTCCTGGTCTGCACCGACGTCGCCGCGCGCGGCATCGACGTCGACGACGTCACGCACGTGATCAACTACCAGTCCCCCGAGGACGAGAAGACCTACCTCCACCGCATCGGCCGCACCGGCCGCGCGGGCAAGTCGGGTACGGCCGTCACGCTGGTCGACTGGGACGACATCCCGCGCTGGAAGCTCATCAACAAGGCGCTGGAGCTGTCGTTCGACAACCCGGAGGAGACGTACTCCACGTCCCCGCACCTGTACGAGGCGCTGAAGATCCCCGCCGGCACGAAGGGCATCCTGCCCCGCTCCGAGCGCACCCTCGCCGGCCTCGCGGCCGAGGAGATCGAGGACCTCGGCGAGCCGGGCGGCCGTGGCCGCGGTCGTGACGGTGGCCGGGACGGCGGCCGTGACGGTGCCCGGGACGGTGGCCGTCGTGGCGACCGCGACCGCGACCGTGACCGCACGGAGGAGGAGCGTTCGGCCCGTACGCCGCGGCAGCGACGCCGTACGCGGAACGGAACGCCGATCGGCTCGGAGGCCCCGGTCGCCGGTACGACCGTGACCCCGGCCGAGCCGGCTGCCGCGCCGGCCGAGGCCGTGTCCGGTGTTTCCGGTGCCCCGGAGACCCCGGCCCGTCCGCGTCGCCGTCGCCGCACGCGTGGCAACGCCGGTACGAACGCCGGTGCGGCTACGGCCGTCGCCACGGCGCCCGCCGTGACCGCCGAGCCGGCTCCGGCCGCCGCCCCGGTCGCCGCCGCCCCCGCGGCGGAGCCCGAGGCTCCCGCCCGTGCGCGTCGCCGCCGCACCCGGCCGGCCGTCGCCCCGGTGACCGACATGGTCGACTTCCAGACCGTCGAGAGCGCCGCGGCGGCCCTGGCCGTCCCGGCCGCCCGCGTGGCCCAGGCCGTGGAGACGGTGGAGTCCACCGAGGCGAAGCCGAAGCGCACTCGCACCCGCACGCGCCCGGCCAAGAAGGCCGTCGCCGTGGCCGAGACCATGGCCGTCGAGACGGCCGAGGTGACGGAGGCCGAGCCGAAGCGCACCCGCACGACGGCGAAGAAGGCCGCCGAGGCCGTCATCGACACCGCCGAGGCGATCACCGCGAAGGCCGCCGAGGCCGTCGTCGACACCGTCGCCGAGGCGACGGAGGCCAAGCCCAAGCGCACCCGCACGGTCCGCAAGGCCGCTGAGGCCGTCGTCGAGGCCGCCGCCGAGGCGACGGAGGCGAAGCCGAAGCGCACCCGCGCGACGGCCAAGAAGGCCACCGAGGCCGCCACCGTCGTCGACACCGCCGTCGAGGCAGCGGAAACCGCACCCAAGCGCACTCGCACCACCGCGAAGAAGGCTGCCGAAGCCGCCCTCGACACCGCCGAGACGGCCGAGGCCAAGCCCAAGCGCACCCGCGCGACGGCCAAGAAGACCGCTGAGGCCGCCGTCGACGCCGCTGAGGCCGCCGAGGCCAAGCCGAAGCGCACCCGCGCCACGGCCAAGAAGGCCACCGAGGCCGCCACCGTCGTCGACGCCGCCGCCGAGGTGACGGAGGCGAAGCCCAAGCGCACTCGCGCGACGGCGAAGAAGGTCGCCGAGGCCGCCGTCGACACCGCCGAAGCGGCCGAGGCCAAGCCCAAGCGCACCCGCGCCACGGCCAAGAAGACCGCTGAGGCCGCCGTCGACACCGCCGAGACGGCCGAGGCCAAGCCGAAGCGCACCCGCGCGACCGCCAAGAAGGCCACCGAGGCCGCCACTGACGTGGCGGAGGCCAAGCCGCGGCGCACTCGCGCCACGGCGAAGAAGGCCACCGAGGCCTGATCCAAACCAGAGCGCCGGGTGGGCTGATGTCAGCCCACCCGGCGCTCTGGCGTATCCGGGGCCGGGGACCCCCTCCGGCCCGTCATCCACCCCGCGCTAGCCTCGTGCCATGAGCCGGCCGCCCTTCCTCGCCCTCCCGCCGTGCGCCGAGGCTTACCTCCTCACCACCGCCCGCGGGGAGTTCGCCGTGCACGACGCCCGCCCCGCCTCACCGCCGCGCGGCACCGCCCTCCTCGTACCCGGATTCACCGGCAGCAAGGAGGACTTCATCGCGCTGCTCGAGCCGCTCGCCGCGGCCGGGTTCCGGGTGGTGGCCGTGGACGGGCGGGGGCAGCACGAGAGTCCGGGGCCGCGCGACGAGGCCGCGTACACGCAGGACGAGTTGGCTCGCGACGTCCTCGCGCAGACGGCCGCGCTCGGCGGTGACGTGCATCTGCTCGGGCACTCGCTCGGCGGCCTGATCGCCCGCGCCGCCGTGCTCACGGACGCCTCCCCCTTCCGCTCGCTGACCGTCATGAGCAGCGGTCCCGGCGCGATCTCCGCCCCGCAGCAGGACCGTACGCGCCTGCTGGTCCAGGCCCTCGGCCTGCTGGACATGGAGAGCGTCTGGCGGGAGATGCAGCGCGAGAAGGCGGAGGGCGCGGCGGACGCCGACACCCCGCCGGAGCTGACGGAGTTCCTGCACCGGCGCTGGCTGCGCACGGTTCCCGAGCAACTCAAGGCGACCGGCGTCCAGTTGACGGTCGAGCCCGACCGTACGGCCGAGCTGGCGGGGGTGCCGCTGGCCAAGCACGTGGTGTCCGGGGAGCTGGACTACGCCTGGCCGGTGCCGGAGATCGACGCGATGGCCGAGAAGCTGTCGGCGGTCCGTACGGTGATCCGGGGCGCGGGCCACTCCCCCAACGCCGAGCAGCCGGCCGCCACGGCCGAGGCGCTCGTCCGCTTCTGGCAGGACAGCGCGACGGCGGGCTAGGAGCCCGTCTTCTCGGCGACCGTCTCGGTGACCGTGAAGAGGCCCCCCTCGGAGTCCCGCAGGGTCGCCTCGCGTCCCACCCGTGAGCGGGCCGGCTCGGAGACCACCGCGCCGCCCTCGGCGAGGGCGGCCTCCACGGCCTTCTCGACGTCGTCGACGCAGAAGTACACGTGCCAGCGGGGGCGGATGCGCGGGTCGGGGTCGGCCTCGACGGCCCCGCCGCGCAGCGAGGCCACGGTGCGGCCGCCCGCGCGGACGGTCACGGCGTCGTCCTCGTAGCGGACCTCGCAGCGGCCGGGGCGGTCCATCGCCCAGTCGAAGATCTCGCCATAGAACATGGCGGCGGCGAACGCGTCGCGGGTGCGGAGCTCCAGCCACGCGGGCGCGGAGCCGGAGCCGATCCGCCAGCCGGGGAGGTTCTCGCCCTCCCAGAAGCCGAAGACGGCGCCCATCGGGTCCGACGCCAGGACGACGCGGCCCCGGCCGACCGCGAGGGGGCCGACCGCGACCGTGCCGCCGCGCTCCCGGACCCGGGAGGCCACCATGTCGGCGTCGTCGACGGCGAAGTACGAGGTCCAGGAGACGGCCACGCCCAGGCTGCTGGCGGCGTCGCTCAGCCCGGCGACGGGCTTGCCCTCGGAGATCGCGACGGAGAAGCCCTCGCCGAGCGTCCCGGCCCGGAACGTCCAGCCCAGCACCGCCGCGTAGAAGTCCTGCGACGCCTTGAGATCGGCGGTCAGCAGGCTCACCCAGCATGGCTGTCCCAGCCCGGCCCCCTCCGTGGCAGCCATCGGCGATCGCCTCGCTTCCGTGTCCGGGGGTCTCCGCGTCCGGGTGTTCCGGGTCCAGCGTTCCACTCGCTCCCCCCGATCGCACTCCGGCACGCGCGGCCGTCAGGGGGGTTGACCGGTCACCACCCGGTCACTCATTAGTCATGTTAAAAATTTCCTTAGCGTAGGGAATGTTTCGAGGGTTAAACTCGTTGGACACTCTTGGAACGCGCGTCGCAACGTCGCCGCGCGCGTCACTGTTCACAGTTCTCCGCAGGAGGATCAGACGAAGGGAGAAGCCATGCGCTTCGAAATCATGCGCCTGGACGACGTCGACGGCACCGCCGTCGACAGCACCGTCGTGGACGCCGCCTCCGTCAACCGGATAGTGCAGCAGGCCGCCTCCATCGGCCAGCGCATATACATCCGCCCGGCCGACTCCTCGGTCCGGTAGCGCCCACGCGCTCCGGAAAGCCGAACGCCCCCGTACGACGACCGTACGGGGGCGTTCCGCGTTCGCGGGGAGGCGTCAGTGGTGCTGGATCACCTGGGTGATGCCGTTGATGATCTGCTGCACGGCCAGCGCCGAGAGCATCATGCCGGCGAGGCGGGTCACCAGCACCACACCGCCGTCCTTGATCACACGGATGATGTGCAGCGAGTTCCGCATCACCACCCACAGCACGACGTGGATCGCCGCGATGGCGCACCACACCGAGACCTGCGAGGCCACCGAGTCGGCGCGCTGCACCGCGAGGATCACCGAGACGATCGCACCGGGGCCCGCCAGCAGCGGCATGCCCAGCGGCACGAGCGCGACATTGACGTCCTTGGTCTGCTTGGGCTCCTCCGACTTGCCGGTGAGCAGGTCCAGCGCGACCAGCAGCAGGAGGAGACCGCCCGCGATCATCAGGGCGGGGGTGGTGATGTGCAGATAGTCGAGGATCTGCCGGCCGCAGATGCCGAAGAGGGCGATCACGCCGAAGGCGACGGTCGCCGCCTGCCAGGCCATGCGCCGCTGGACCTTGGCGGGGCGGCCCGAGGTGAGGGCGAGGAAGATCGGCGTGATCCCGGGCGGGTCCATGATCACGAACAGGGTGAGGAAGAGGGAGCCGAAGACAGCGATGTCGAACACGTGAGGGCCTTGCAGGTGCGGAGCGAGCAGGAGCGGTGGGGGGAGGTATGAGGGGGCGCCTCGGGAACGGCCCGGGAGGGCGTGCGCGAACGGCTCGTACGCCTCGGACGATCGCCGTGCATGCGTAGCCGCGGCGAGAGGGGAGAAGACGTACGGGCGCGCTCATCCGCCCGTGGACGGACGGCCCGGCCCGGAGCGCGGAGTGGTCAGCCGCCGGCGCCCGGGACGGGGAACGCGCCCGTCGCACGGCGCGTGATCTCCCCGTAGATCTCCGGGTCGGTCGTGTACTCGCCGAGGCGGCAGCTCTTGCGGCTGCCGTGGTAGTCACTGGAGCCGGTGGGCAGGAGGCCGAGGTCGGCGGCGAGACCACGCAGCCGGGCGCGGGTGGCGGCGTCGTGGTCCATGTGGTCCACCTCGATGCCGTCCAGACCGGCCGAGGCGAGCTCGGCTATCTGGCCCTCGGAGACGCAGTTGCCGCGCTTGAGGGCGAGGGGGTGGGCGAGCACGGTGACGCCGCCGGCCGCCTTGACCAGGCGGATGGCGTCGAAGGGGTCGAGCTCGTGCTTCTCGACGAAGGCACGGCCGTCACCGGCGAGCCACTCGGAGGTGAAGGCGTCGGAGACGCTGTCGATCACGCCGAGCTCGACCATGGCCGTGGCCACGTGCGGGCGGCCGACGGCCCCGTCGCCGGCGATGCGCGCGACGCGCTCCCAGGCGACGGGCACGCCGAGCTCGTTGAGCTTGGCGACCATGGCGCGGGCGCGCGGTGCGCGGTCGTCGCGCACGAGCTCGCGCTCGCGGGCGAGCTCCGGTTCGAGGGGGTCGAAGAGGTAGGCCAGCATGTGGACGCTGAAGCCGTCGGGGCCGGCGAGGCGGCAGGAGAGCTCGGCGCCGGTGACCAGGGTGAGCCCGGCGGGGAGGGCCGCGATGGCCTCGGCGTGCCCGCCGACGCCGTCGTGGTCGGTCAGCGCGACGACGTCCAGCCCGGCCGCGGCGGCGTTGCGCACCAGCTCGGCGGGGGTGTCCGTACCGTCCGAGGCCGTGGAGTGGGTGTGCAGATCGATGCGCACGACACGACTCCCAACAACGACCGGAACAGACAGGACCGGTTCAGGATAACGGGCCCGGTTGTGGGCAATCGTCCCGCTGGGCTCAGGGCGACAGGATCCGCGGTGACAGCGCCCCACAAGGCAGCAGGTCGACTTCCGCGCCCGCATCCCGCAGATCCGTCAGCACGAGCTCGTCGTACATCAGCAATCCCGACCGCTCGGGCCACACGATCGCCCACAGCCACAGCCCCCGCGCCTCCCCCGCGAAGACGGCCCGGTCGCCGGGGGCGCCTTCGACGTGCCAGAGGGGGGTGGGGCGCCCGGCCGCGTGGACCTTGGCATGCGGCGAGTGGTCGACGCGGAGGTACGGGCCGGGGTCCGGGCCGTCGACGCCGGCGTAGCGCGCGCCGAGGCCGACGCCGAGCTCCTCGGCGACGAGCAGCAGCTCACCGGGGCCGCCCAGCGGGCTGGGCCCCGAGCAGGCGACGGCGGTCGCCCGCGCGCCCGCGCGGTCGTCGCCCGCGCCGGCCACACCGGTGAAGAGCCAGCCGACGGGCAGGGGCCACGGCATCCAGACCGGCACCCGGGCCCGCCCCACCGCGACGGCCAGCGCCTCGACGCTCGGCGGGACGACCGGTTGCAGAGGGTGCACGGTGCCGTGCACGGCGCACTGCCACGAGTCGGCGAAGAGACCGGGCGCGCGCACCCGGCCACCGCACTTCGGGCAACTGGGTTCGCCCCTCATAGCCTCCAACGGTCCTACCAGGGCGCCCCCGCGTCAAGGACGATCACCCGTCCGGAGTCGGGGCGTCCCCACCCTTCGGGACACCCGGTGCGGCGGGGCGCCCTCCGGTCAGTCGCCGAGCGGCACCCCGGCGCGCAGCGGGTCGCGCAGATCCGTGCCGTGCCGCAGCCACCGTTCCTCCAGCGCGGCGGCACCCTGGACGCGCTTCCACGCGGCCTCGTTGGGTGTCATCGGCAACAGGGGCAGAAAGCGGACGGGATCCAGCAGAGCGTCCAGTTCCAGGTCCTCGACCAGGCCGCCGGACTCCGCGACGAGCACGGAGGTGAAGGGCGCCCCGGGCCAGAGCGGCTCGCCGGTGTCCAGCGAGGCGCCGGGCGCCACCACAAGCCCCTCGACCTGCGGTGACGCGGCGAGGACGGCGAGCGGGCGGAGCACCTTGTCCGTGTCGGCGCGGCCGGCGCGCACGGAGAGGACCAGTTCGGCGCGGGGGCCGCGCAGGGGGTCGGCGAGGGTGGCCGTGGGGTCGGTCATGGGGTGGGCGGACATGCCGAGGGTGGCATAGCGGACGATGTCCCCGGAGTCGTCGGAGTCAAGGAACCGGAGGACCTCAATCCGGTCGGTGCCCAGAAAAGTGATCGCGGCACGCGCGTCGGGTGCACCGAGGGCCGTCAGGAGCCGGGCCTCGACCAGTGCGAGAACGTCTGACATGCAGTGAGCATAGAACGCGTATCGAACAGGCAAAGCGGGGCCTTGACGCGTCGGGGCACTGCTAGCCTTGACTCGCCTCGGCCTCTGGTCCAGGCATCACGTTCGTCCCTTACGTGGGGACCGGCCGGAGGAGGTGGGGCTGCGGTGGATCCTAGTCGACCGTGCAGTACCGGCAGTTCTCCCGTCTCCTCGCCCCGGACGCGCGTCACCCTGTGATCTGAGGCCTTCCACGACCGGCCCCTTCGCCGGACGGAATCCCGGAAGTCCCTTCACATCCGCGGCACTTGACGGAAGAGCGCCTTTCCCTCGCTTTGTTCCGTGTTCTCCGCAGTTCTCTGCGAACTCTCCGCGAACTGCCGTCGGCCGCCGCGCACCACGCGTAGCGCCGCCTGATTCGCGGACGTGATCCCCCGCGCCACGGGCGCCCGGCCACGTCCTCCTTCCAGGCAGCGTTGTACCCGCGTAGCGGCCCGCGGCCGGCCCGTGAAGGAGCCAGCCATGTCGATGATCCGTGACCTGCGCGCCGCCGTCCGCCCCGCCCTGCGCCGGGTGCCCATCCAGGGCGGTGGCGGCTACGGCACCACCCGTGACGCCTCGGTCAGCAGCGCCGTCGTGGACAGCGCCGTCTACCGCGACGGCGAGCGCGTCAGCGAGCTCGTCAGCCCCGCCGAGGCGCTGCGCCGGGTGCGGAACGCCGGCGGCTTCGCGTGGATCGGGCTGCACGAGCCCACGGAGGCGGAGTTCGCCGGGATCGCCCGCGAGTTCGGGCTCCACCCGCTGGCCGTGGAGGACGCGGTCCACGCCCACCAGCGGCCCAAGCTGGAGCGCTACGACGACACGCTCTTCACCGTCTTCAAGACCATCCACTATGTGGAGCACGCCGAACTCACCGCCACCAGCGAGGTGGTGGAGACCGGCGAGGTGATGTGCTTCACCGGCCCGGACTTCATCATCACCGTCCGGCACGGCGGCCAGGGCTCGCTGCGCGCCCTGCGCCACCGGCTGGAGGAGGACGCCCAGCTGCTCGCCAAGGGCCCCTCGGCCGTGCTGCACGCCATCGCCGACCAGGTGGTCGACGGCTACATAGCCGTGGCCGACGCCGTGCAGGACGACATCGACGAGGTGGAGATCGACGTCTTCTCCGAGCCCAGCAAGGGCAGCCGGCGGGGCGGCGACGCGGGCCGCATCTACCAGCTCAAGCGCGAGGTGCTGGAGTTCAAGCGCGCGGTGACCCCGCTGATGCGGCCGATGCAGCTGCTGAGCGAGCGGCCGATGCGGCTGGTCGACCCGGACATCCAGAAGTACTTCCGTGACGTCGCCGACCACCTGGCGCGCGTGCACGAGCAGGTGGTCTCCTTCGACGACCTGCTGAACTCCATCCTCCAGGCCAACCTCGCGCAGGCGTCGGTGGCGCAGAACGAGGACATGCGCAAGATCACCTCATGGGCGGCGATCTTCGCCGTCCCGACGATGATCGCCGGGATCTACGGCATGAACTTCGACAACATGCCGGAGCTGCACTGGAAGTACGGCTATCCGGCGGTCATGGCGCTCACGGTCGCGATCTGTGTGGTCATCCACCGCGGCTTCAAACGGAATGGTTGGCTGTAGGCGCGTCCCAGGTCTTTAAACCCCGGACTCCGGGGCCACCGCGTCCTTCCGTCGACCGCCCATGATGACCAGCGCCAGCCCCGCCATGATCACGGCCAGCGCCGGATACGCCACCGCGGGCGGTTCCTGCCCCAGCCACAGCGCCGCGATCAGCGCCGCCCCCGGCGTCTCCAGCAGGATCGCCGTGGACGTGACGGACGGGCCCAGGCCCTTGACCACCCGGTTGATCAGCGAGTGGCCCAGCAACTGCGCCGCGACCGTGAGCACCGCCAGCTTCAGCCACGTCTCCCCGCTGTAGCCGCCGAGGGACACTCCCCCGCACAGGCACGCGGCGAGCAGCAGCACCGTCGTGGTCGTGTAGCAGACGTAGGTGTACGCGACCGTGCCCACCGTCCGGCGCACCTCCGCGCCCAGCAGGACGTACCCCGCGGCGGCGATGCCGCCCGCCAGCGCGAGGGCGTCCCCGGCGAGGGCGCGCGGGGAGAGGGACATGTCGACGCCCGTGAGCGTCAGCACGCCGAGGAAGGCCAGCGCGGTGCCGGCCCAGACCAGCGCGGGCGGGCGGTGGCCGCGCAGACGCAGCAGCAGGGTGGTCCAGATGGGCGTGGTGGTGACCAGCGCGGTGGACGAGGCGACGGACGTCATCTGGAGGCTGGGCAGCCAGACCCCGAAGTGGACGGCGAGCAGCGCACCGGCGGCGACGGCCAGCAGTGCCGTCCGCCGGCCGATGCCGCGCAGTTCGGCGCGGTGGCGGCGGCGGAGCAGGGCGACGGGGGTGAGCGCGCCGACGGCCATGGCGTTGCGCCAGAAGGCGATGGCCAGGGCGGGGGCGGCGGTGGCCGCGATCAGCGGCGCGGAGAGGGAGACGCCGGCGATGGCGACGGCGAGGAGCAGCAGCTCCGTGCGGACGGAGGCCACCGGCACGCCGTCGGCCGGGTCCGGGCCGGCCGGTCCGGGGGTCGTCCTGGGCGTCGGTATCGCGTCGCGTCTCGCTCGGGCAGCACTCACGGACCCAGCCTAGGGCGCGTGCGTAAGGTAGGGCGCATGACGTTGACGCAGGCGCTGATCGAAGAGGCCACGAAGAAATCCGGCCTCATCTGGGTGAAGGGTCCGGCCGGGCCCAGCAGGGCGCTGTGGCACGTCTGGCACGAGGGTGCCGTGCATCTCGTGGGCGGCCCGGGCGAGCAGCCCGTGGACGAGCTGGGGCTCACCGAGGGCGCCACGGCCACCGTCACGGTGCGCAGCAAGGACAAGGGCGGGCGGCTGGTCTCCTGGACCGCGTCGGTGAGCGAGCTCCCACCGCGCGGGGAGGAGTGGACGGCGGCCGTCGCCGAGCTGAAGGGCAAGCGGCTCAACGCGCCCGGCGCGGAGCGGCTGGAGGAGCGCTGGGCCGAGGAGTGCCGGGTGCTGCGGCTGACGCCGTCCGGTGCCACCGCGGACCTGCCGGACGGCTCCCTGGCGGCGGTCCCGCTGGCGACGCCGGCGACGACGCGCGAGCCCATGCCGGCGGCGCTGCCGCGGCTGCTGCGCCGGGGGCGCCGCGCGGGACGCTGACACGGGCCCGGTCAGCCTCCCGGGTTCGCGCCCTCGCCCGATGACGGGAGCGCGCCGCCCGAGGGGATACGCATCTGCTTGCCGTAGTCGACCGTCTGGTTCTTGTCGGGGACGGCGAGGGCGAAGTCCTTGCCCCAGTCGTCCAGCTCCAGCTGCCCCGCGCCGCCCGCGCGCTGCACCCGCACGGGATACGGGGTGCCGCTGAGGGAGACGTCCATCGTGCCGCCGCCGCCCTTGGCGCCCGCGACCCGGATGGTGCGGACGCCGCCGACTGTGCCGTGGTCGCCGCGCGCGAGGGTGCCGTGGAGGGTGAGCAGGCCGTCGAGGAGGACGTCCTTGTCGGTGAAGCCCCGGAACTGCTGGTAGGCGGGGTCGTCCGAGGGCACCTTGACGTACTTGTCGTCGAGCTTGCCCGCGGCGGCGGCCGTGTCCCCCTTGGCCGGGGCGGAGGAGGCGGGCGCCTTCGAGGGCGCCGGAGTGGACCCCTTGGACCAGAACCCGGCGGGCGCCTTGAGGTAGAGGTCGTCGCCCACGCGCAGCAGCTCGAAGGAGCTGGCGGCGGAGGAGGACACCCGGCCCGTGCCGCCGTTCTTCTTCAGCCGCATGTCGATGCGGTACGTACGGCCCTGGCTGACGACGTTGCCGGACAGGTGGACGGACTCGGCGCCACGCGCGGCGGTGCGGGCCTTGTCCTGGATGGCGGCGGGTTCGAGCTTGCCGACGCCGTTGGTCCCCGCGTCGGGGTCCTCGCTGCCGCCGCCGCAGGCCGTGAGCACGGCCGACAGGCCGACGCACAGGGCTCCCACGAGAGCCGCGTTCCGCGTTCGCACCTGAAGCTCCTGTCCTCCGGTCACCGGTGGGCTACGGCGCAGCGTACCCGTGCCACCGGCGAGCGGAGGCGGGGAGTCCGTACTGGATCCGTAGAGGCTCCGTACGGCCGTCTCTCCCGCGCCCGGCGAAGCCGGTCACGTTAGCCTGAATCGGACACCACCCGGCGTGGGAGGAGGTACGCGGCCATGGCAGCAGGCGCCCCCCGGGTGTTCGTTTCGCATATCTCGGGTGTGGCGGTGTTCGATCCCAATGGGGACCAGGTGGGCCGGGTCCGCGATGTCGTGGCGATGCTGCGCGTGGGCAAGCGGCCGCCCCGGGTGCTGGGGCTGGTCGTGGAGGTGGTCAGCCGGAGGCGGATCTTCCTGCCCATGACCCGGGTCACCGGTGTGGAGTCCGGGCAGGTCATCACCACGGGCGTGGTGAACATGCGGCGATTCGAGCAGCGGCCCACGGAGACGCTGGTCTTCGGCGAGCTCTTCGACCGGCGGGTGAAGCTCGTCGGCACGGACGAGGAGGTGACCGTCCTCGACGTGTCCATCACCCAGCTGCCCGCCCGCCGGGACTGGGAGATCGACAAGGTCTTCGTCCGCCGGGGCAAGGGCGGCGCCCTGCGCCGCAAGGGGGAGA
The DNA here is from genome assembly GCF_031845785.1 of Streptomyces hesseae. NCBI lineage: Bacteria > Bacillati > Actinomycetota > Actinomycetes > Kitasatosporales > Streptomycetaceae > Streptomyces > Streptomyces hesseae. The sequence goes on along the minus strand of NZ_JAVRFI010000029.1, from coordinate 55,325 downwards.
CGCTGACGGTGGAGTGGTCCGCCGTCACGGGCTTCTCGGTGGAGGAGCACGGCCAGGGCGCCGAGACCCTGCTGGCCACCTTCGAGCGGCTGCGCCCCGCCGACCTGGCCAATGTGCTCCACCACCTCTCCCCCAAGCGGCGCGCCGAGGTCGCCGCCGCCCTGGACGACGACCGGCTCGCGGACGTCCTGGAGGAGCTGCCGGAGGACGACCAGATCGAGATCCTCGGCAAGCTGAAGGAGGAGCGGGCCGCCGACGTCCTGGAGGCCATGGACCCCGACGACGCGGCCGACCTGCTCTCCGAGCTGCCGGAGGAGGAGATGGAGCGGCTGCTGACGCTGATGCGGCCGGACGAGGCGGCCGACGTCCGGCGGCTGTTGTCCTACGAGGAGCTGTCGGCGGGCGGTCTGATGACCACCGAGCCGGTCGTGCTGCGCCCGGACGCGACCGTCGCCGACGCGCTGGCACGGGTGCGCAACCCCGACCTCTCCCCCGCGCTCGCCGCCCAGGTGTATGTGTGCCGCCCGCCGGACGAGACGCCGACGGGCAAGTACCTGGGCACCGTCCACTTCCAGCGGCTGCTGCGCGACCCGCCGTTCACGCTCGTCGGCTCGCTCACCGACACCGAGCTGCGGCCGCTGCCGCCGGACACCCCGCTGCGCGCCGTCACCAGCTATCTGGCGACGTACAACATGGTCGCCGTGCCCGTCGTGGACGACAGCGGCTCGCTGCTCGGGGCGGTCACCGTGGACGACGTCCTCGACCACCTGCTGCCGGACGACTGGCGGGAGACCGAGCTCCACCACGGCGCGTTCGGCATGGACCTCCCGGGCGGCGCGCCATGAGGCCCGGGGACCGCGACCGGGCCCGCACGACCGCGCCGGCGCTGCGCGCGGACCGGTCCGCCGAGCGGGTCAAGGCGGAGTCGGCGGCGGTGCACCCCCACCCCCACGGGCCGCCGCGCGCCCGGCTCGACCTGCCGCGGGTGAAACGCTCCCGCTGGCTGCCGGAGTACGACCCGGAGGCCTTTGGGCGGATGTCGGAGCGGATCGCCCGTTTCCTGGGCACGGGCCGCTTCATCGTCTGGATGACGGTCGTCATCATCATCTGGGTCGTGTGGAACACCTCGGTCCCCGGGGACCTGCGGTTCGACAACTATCCGTTCATCTTCCTGACGCTCGTGCTGTCCCTCCAGGCGTCGTACGCCGCGCCCCTGATCCTGCTGGCGCAGAACCGCCAGGACGACCGCGACCGGGTCAATCTGGAGCAGGACCGCAAGCAGAACGAGCGCTCCATCGCGGACACCGAGTACCTGACGCGGGAGATCGCGGGGCTGCGGATGGGCCTCGGCGAGGTCGCGACCCGGGACTGGATCCGCTCGGAGTTCCAGGACCTGGTCCGGGAGCTGGAGCAGCGCCGGGTATTCCCGGCGGAGAGTGAGGAAGGCGACCGCTGAGAGGCTTTCCCGAGGCCCTGTGCCGCGCCGTACCATCGGAGCTATGGCTACCGACACGTACGACACCGCCGCGCCGAGTGAGGACGCGATCCGCGCCGAGCTCGCGACGGTCAACGACCCCGAGATCCAGCGCCCCATCACCGAGCTGGGGATGGTCAAATCGGTGGAGATCGCGGCGGACGGTACGGTCGCGGTGGCGGTCTACCTGACGGTCGCCGGCTGCCCCATGCGCGACAAGATCACCTCGATGGTGACCGAGGCCGTCTCGCGGGTCGAGGGCGTCACGGGCGTCACCGTCGAGCTGGACGTGATGAGCGACGAGCAGCGCCGCGAGCTCGCCTCCTCCCTCCGCGGCGGCCAGGCCGAGCGCGAGGTGCCCTTCGCCAAGCCCGGCTCGCTGACCCGCGTCTACGCGGTCGCCTCCGGCAAGGGCGGCGTCGGCAAGTCCTCGGTGACGGTCAACCTGGCCGCCGCCATGGCGGCCGACGGCCTGAAGGTCGGTGTCGTGGACGCCGACATCTACGGCCACTCGGTGCCCCGCATGCTGGGCGCGGACGGCCGTCCCACCCAGGTCGAGAACATGATCATGCCGCCGTCGGCGAACGGTGTGAAGGTCATCTCCATCGGCATGTTCACCCCGGGCAACGCCCCGGTGGTCTGGCGCGGCCCCATGCTCCACCGCGCCCTCCAGCAGTTCCTGGCGGACGTCTTCTGGGGCGACCTGGACGTGCTCCTCCTCGACCTGCCGCCGGGCACGGGCGACATCGCCATCTCGGTGGCCCAGCTGGTCCCCAACGCCGAGATCCTCGTGGTGACGACCCCTCAGCAGGCCGCCGCCGAGGTCGCCGAGCGGGCCGGCTCGATCGCCGTGCAGACCCACCAGAAGATCGTCGGCGTCGTGGAGAACATGTCCGGGCTGCCGTGCCCGCACTGCGACGAGATGGTCGACGTCTTCGGCACGGGCGGCGGCCAGAAGGTCGCCGAGGGCCTCACCCGCACCACGGGCACGAACGTTCCCGTCCTGGGCTCGATCCCGATCGACGTCCGGCTGCGCGAGGGCGGCGACGAGGGCAAGCCGGTCGTCCTGAGCGACCCCGACTCCCCGGCGGGAAGCGCGCTGCGCGCCATCGCGGGCAAGCTCGGCGGGCGGCAGCGCGGCCTGTCGGGCATGTCGCTGGGCATCACGCCGCGCAACAAGTTCTGACGCGTCACGCGGTGGGGCGCCGGTCGGGCAGGATCCGTCCGGCGCCCTCCGCACGCCGTGGGTGCTACTTCTCCTGGTGACCCAGGTCCTTCACGGGGGCCGTCGCGGCGTTCTGCTTCACCGACTCGATGCCCTTCTCGCACGCCGACTTGCTGTTGTAGGCCTCGCCGACGGCGATGATCTCGCCGTTGCCGGCCTTCAGCCGGTAGCGGTAGTGGCCGCTCCGGTCCTCGTACATCTCGAACTTGCCCGTCATGGCGCGTCACCTTCCCGGAAGTCAGCCCCCTGCGGGCATTCAAGCCCGGCTCCACGGGGCGCGCAGCCCGGGACGGCCCGACGGGTGACCGATGACCGGGTGACGGGTGACGGGTGATCGGGTGACCGGTGATCGGTGCCCCTGCCGGGCCCGGGTCAGTCCGCGGTGTAGACCCTGATGTCCGGGATCACCGCGAAGCCCATGCCGTACGCGCTCATGCCCCGCCCGTACGCGCCGAGGAGCACACCCTCCGCCGAACCGGCGAGCACCCAGCCGTACTCCGATTCCCGGTAGCGGAAGTCCGTGGGCACCCCGTCCACCGGGAGCGACAGCGTCGTCCAGGCCGGGTCGTCCAGGTGGTCGGCGAGCTCCCAGGCGAGGGCCGTCTGCTGGTCCAGCCAGTCCTGGCGCAGGGCGCGCTCCATCTGGGAGGGCCAGGTACAGGCCAGCAGCCCCGAACCGGCCAGCCAGGCGGCCGAGGAGACCGAGGTGGCCTCCAGCACGCCCGTGCCGTCGGCGCTGCGCCGCACCGGGCGGCTGGCGACGGTGACCACGACCGCGAAGCGCTGGGTGGCGGTGTCGTGCTCGATCCGGCCCATCCGCAGCTGCGGCTCGGCACCATGGCCTGTGGAGCCGTGCTCCACGGTGCCGTCGGCGGCGGCGCCGACCTGCATCAGCCAGCGCGGCCCGGTGTAGGCCTCGTCCAGGCCGTACCACGGGAACGACGCCAGGAGATAGCCGTCCACCGAGCGCCGGCTACCGGGCCCGCCCTGCCCGTCCGGCGTACCGGCGGCGGACGCGTCGGCCTCGCCGGCCCCTCGCGCCCCTGCCCGACTCGTCGTCTCCATCTGCGCGGCGCCTCCTCATAGCCCCGTCGTCCTGGGCGGGCCGGCCTCTGGCTCCCGACCGCACCCCAAACAAAGGGAGGATAGCCACCCCCGTCAATGGGGCCCCGCATCGACGGGCTCAGGTGGCGTCGGCGTCGTACGGAGGACGCTCCCCCGGCTGAATGCCGCCCTCGCGCTTCTTGAGCAGGTCGGGGGTGCCGGAGCCGGCGGAGGAGCCAGTGGACGAGGGGGCCGTCCGGCCGTGCGCCGAGTCGGTGACCTCGGCCATCTCGGCCATCTCGGACTTGAAGTCGAACCCGTTGCGGATCTCCTTCAGGCCGAGCTCGTCCTTGTCCAGCACGTGCTTGCGCACAAACGTCTTGGGGTTGAGATCCTCGAACTCGAAGTCCTTGAACTCGGGGCCGAGCTCGGTGCGGATGTCTTCCTTGGCGTTCTCGGAGAACTGCCGGATCTTGCGCAGCGTGCGCGACACGTCCTGGATCATCTTCGGCAGCTTGTCGGGACCGAAGATGAGCACGGCAAGGACGATGAGCGTGATCAGCTCGAGGGGTCCTATGTCGAGCACGTTGCTCAGCTCCTTGGGGGCGTCGATGGCCGGGAAAGGCCGGGTATCACGGTACCTGGCCCGTAGGGGGCGGCGGGAGACACGCCGGTCAAAATCGGGCGAAGGTTCGGGGATCGGTGAGCGTGCGGTGGGCGGCGGATGGGCTGCCGGGGCCGCGCCCCGGCAGCCTCAGCCGCTGGTCAGCCGCTGGTCGCGGAGCCCAGCGTCAGGCGGGCGATCTGCTCCCGGCCGTCCCGTTCGAGGGTCAGGGAGAGGCTGTCGCCCGGACGGTGCCCACGGACCTTGACGATCAGCTCCTGGGCGGCGTGCACGGGGACGCCGTCCACCTTCTTGATGACGTCGCCGGGCCGGAGGCCCGCCTTCTCGGCGGGACCGCCGGGAGTGACGGCCGGGGCCTTGGAACTGTCGGCGTTCACCCGTGCGCCGTCACCCGCATAGGCCATGTCGAGTGACACGCCGATCACCGGATGGGTGGCCTTCCCGGTGTTGATCAGCTCCTCGGCGACCCGCCGCGCGGAGTTGACCGGTATCGCGAAGCCCAGGCCGATGCTGCCGCCCTGGCCGCCTGCCCCGCCGGACTCGGAGTCCCCGGCGGAGCGGATGGCGCTGTTGATGCCGATGACCCGGGCCTGGGAGTCCACCAGGGGGCCGCCGGAGTTGCCGGGGTTGATCGGGGCGTCGGTCTGGAGGGCGTCGACGTAGCTGATGTCGCTGCCGTCCTGCTTCTTGCCGCCGGCGGTGATCGGGCGCCCCTTGGCGCTGATGATCCCGGTGGTGACGGTGCCGGCGAGGTCGAAGGGCGCGCCGATCGCGATGACGGAGTCGCCGACGCGCACGGAGTCGGAATTGCCGAGGGGGAGGGGGGTGAGGCCGGACACGCCGGACACCTTGATCACGGCGAGGTCGTAGCCGCCGTCGCGGCCGACGAGGTCGGCCTTGGCGGTCTGGCCGCCGTTGAACGTCACGGATATGGAGCCGCCGCCGGACGCGGCGGACTGCACGACGTGGTTGTTGGTGAGGATGTGCCCCTGCTTGTCGAGCACGAAGCCGGTGCCGGTGCTCTGGTCGCCGCCACTGCGCACGTGGATCGTGACGACGCCGGGCAACGCCCGTGCGGCGATCCCGGCGACGCTCCCGGGCGCGCGATCGACGCTCCCGGCCCCGGACTGCGGCAACGTCACCCGCCCGGCGACGCCGCCGTCCCGCTCCAGATACATCCCGATCCCGCCCCCGATCCCCCCGGCGGCCAACGCCACGACCACGGCCCCCACCACGATCCGGCTACGCGCCACGGTCACCCGCTTACCGGGCTCGGCACCGCCGTACGTCGGCAGGGCGCCGCCTACGGCCCAGGGGTCGTAGGCCCACGGATCCGGGGCCACGCCGGACGCGGGCGCCTCGGGTGCGGGGTATGTGGCCCCCGCCGACGCGGCGGACGGGGTCGCCTCGGGCACGGCGTGCGCGGGCGCCTCCGGCGCGGGGTGCGTCGGGGCCCCCGGCGCGGGGTACGGGGCTGCGGCGGGCTGGGCCGCCTCGGGCACAGGGTGCGCGGGCGCCTCCGGCGCGGGGTACGAGGCCCTCGCCGGGGCGGGGTGCGCAGGCGGCTGCGGTACGGGGTGCGGCTGGGGAGCCGTCTGCGGCGGGGGCGCCGGGTACGGGATGTGCTCGGCGGCCGGGCCGGCCGGGGGCTGCGGCGGCGCGGCCCCGGCCGGGCCGGTCTCAGGCGTCGGTACCAGCGGCGTGCCCTGGGGCGGGGTCAGGGTGGGGCGTTGGACCGGAGGGGCCGGGGCCCAGGGGCCGGGGCGGCCGTAGGGCGGGGTGCTGTACGGGTCCGGGGCGTGCAGCGGCGCGGCGGGGGTGTCGCCCGGGCCCGCGAGTGGCTGCGGCGGGACGCCCTCCGGTGTGCGCCGGCGGTGCCACCAGTGCGGCTTGGGCGCGGACGCCCGCGCCTTCCCCTCGTCCATTCCTCTCCCCACCGTTCGTCGCGGAGGCGCGCATGCTCGAAACACGCGCGCCCCACAGACGATTACACCAGGTCCCCGGCCCTGTGCGGAGAGGGGAGCCCGCCGCGGTCAGCGGGGAGGCGCCACCGGTGCCGAGGGCACCGACGCATTGGCCTGCGGCTGCGCGGCGAGGGTCGCGGGCTTGCGGACCAGCGGCGGCAGCATCCGCGTGCCGGAGGGGCGCAGCAGGGAGACGCCCGCGACCAGTGGGGCCGCGAACGTCGCCGACAGTTCCTGCGCCGTCGGCTGCGTCCGGCCCAGGTCGTGCTGGTCGCGCCGGTCCAGGGGCACGCCCTGCGCCGACCCGAGGGAGCTCGTGGCCGCGCTGGTGCCGTCGCCTCGGGCCTGCCGCGACGCCACGGGCGTCTCCAGCGGCTGCGCCCCGGCGAGGGCTATCGCGGCCAGCGAGACCGCCCCGGCCGCCGCGAAGGCGAACCGGCGGCCGCGCGAGCCGCCCTGCCCCACCGGATGGGTGCGGAAGCCCCGGTCACGCGGCTGGGGGCCGACCGCCGGAAGCAGGACGAAGGCCTCCGCCCCGGCGCCGAAGGTGGCTCTTCCCACGGCCGGGGCACCGCCTTCGCCCCCGTCACCGGGCGACCCGGGCGGGCCGCCGCCGACGCCACCCGGCAGCCCTTGCAGCCGGGCGAGCAGCGAGTCGGAGAGCGGCGGCGGATCGGCCTCCGCGAATACGTTTTTGAGCCGGCGCTGCGCGTCGGCCTCCGCTTTGCATGTCCAGCAGGTGGCGAGGTGCGCCAGCACCCGCTCCCGCGAATCGTGCCCCAACTCCCCGTCGACGAGGGCAGCGAGGCGGTCGCCGAGATGGTGCTCGGCGGGGGACTGACCGCCGGAGGTGGTCACGCGATCCCGACCTCCCCACCGAGAGGAACGCCGGAGGCCAGTCCCGCCACCGCGCGCTGCTCGGCCCGGGCGGCGGGCGAGCGGTGCTGGAGCGCCTTGCGGAGGTGGGAGCGGCCGCGGTGGATACGGCTGCGCACGGTGCCGAGCTTGACGCCGAGGGTCGCGGCGATCTCCTCGTAGGAGAGCCCCTCGATGTCGCACAGGACGACCGCGGCGCGGAACTCCGGCGCGAGGGTGTCCAGCGCCTGCTGGACGTCCGCGTCGAAGTGGGTGTCGTTGAAGTGCTGCTGCGGGGACGGCTCACGGCTGGGGAGCCGCTCGGCGGCGTCGTCGCCCAGCGCGTCGAAGCGGATGCGCTGACGGCGCCGGACCATGTCGAGGAACAGGTTCGTGGTGATGCGGTGGAGCCAGCCCTCGAACGTCCCCGGCGTGTACGTGGACAGGGAGCGGAAGACCCGCACGAAGACCTCCTGTGTGAGATCCTCGGCGTCGTGCTGGTTTCCGGTGAGCCGGTAGGCGAGACGGTAGACCCGGGCGCTGTGCGTGCTGACGATCTCCTCCCAGCTGGGCGGAGTCCACGCCTGCCGCGCATCCGCGTCGGTGGCGAAAGTCGCGGTGGTCGCGGTGCGGGCGGCGTTGGAACGGTCAGCGGTGTAGGTCACGGATTTCGGCTCGGGAGCTGACCGGCGGAAGCGCCTGAGCACTCCCCGGCGGTCGCCGTCCGCAGCCGCACCTCCCCTGTCGGCTCTGGTGGTGTCCAGTGGAGCCCCTACCATATCCACCTCGCCCGTTAGCTCCGGATAAGCATTTTTGACCCGGATTTTGGTCTTGATCCGTTGTCATCCGTGACGAACGGCCCGCGCCGGTGGTTCCCGCCGGACTCCGCCCCCTCCGTCGGCGTCCCGTACCCATCAACGCCCGGTCCCATCTGCGGGTTCCCGTGGGCAGCGGATACAGTCACGGTTGCGTCGACTACGGGGACAGGAGAGGGCCATTACCGGCAACCAGCAGACGAGCTGGGCGTTCGCCGATGTGTTCGTCGCCGAGGACGAGGCACTGCGCTGGGCCCGGGACCGGGCCTACGAGGCGGGGCTCACCTCGGTGTCGAACGGCACCGGTGGGGCGCTGCGCCTGCTCGCCGCCGCTGTGGACGCCAAGGCCGTCGCCGAGATCGGCACCGGCACCGGGGTCTCCGGCATCCACCTGCTGCACGGCATGCGGCCGGACGGGGTGCTGACCACCGTGGACAGCGACCCGGAGTGCCAGCAGTTCGCCCGCCAGGCCTTCCGCGCCGCGGGCTTCGCCGGCAACCGGGCGCGCTTCATCCCCGGCCGGGCCCTGGAGGTGCTCCCCCGGCTCGCGGACGGCGGATACGACCTGGTCTTCTGCGACGGTGACCGGACGGAGTTCCTCGACTACCTAGCCGAATCGTTGCGCCTGCTGCGCCCGGGCGGACTGGTCTGCTTCGAGGGCGTCTTCGCGGACGGCCGGACGGTCGACTCGGCCGTGCCGCCCGCCGAGGTGCAGCGGCTGCGCGAACTGCTGCGGGCCGTCCGGGAGTCCACCGCGCTCGTACCGTCCCTGCTGCCGGTGGGCGACGGGCTGCTGTGCGCCGTCAAGCGCGGCTGATCGCGCGACGGGGCGGCGGGGCGGCGGAACGGGGCAGAAACGCCGAGCCCGCCCTGCCGGGGGAACCCGGCGGGCGGGACGACTACCCGGAAGCGGATACGCCGCCGCCCCGGGACCGGGACGAAGCCGGGCAGCCGGGGCGGTGCGGGAGAATTCTGGGCCTGTGGCCTATGAGGCCTGGGCGTCAGACGACGACCTTCTCCAGGGCCTCGCCGAGGGCCTTGGCCTCGTCGGGGGTCAGCTCGACGACGAGACGACCGCCGCCTTCGAGCGGAACCCGCATGACGATGCCCCGCCCCTCCTTGGTCACCTCGAGCGGGCCATCGCCCGTCCGCGGCTTCATGGCCGCCATGCTCGTTCCCCTTCCTGAAACCAGCTCATCGTCAGCCGACGGCCCCGGGAAGGGCACGCGTCACCGGCATCGAACACATTGCTTCCAGGCCATTATCCCGCATCGCGCGACCCGATGACCAACATCAGTCCGCATCCCTTTGGCAACGTGCTGCCGCAAAACCACTCAATTCGGGGATCGTGAGGTATTCCTGCGTCGCTCTCACGGCCCTCTCGGCGGCTGATTCTTTGACGCAGGTCACATATCCGGTCCCGATGATCTCCGGCATCCTGGGCACGCATCCCCACTTATCGCACCGCAGCCGACCCAGGGAGGGACCGCATCATGGCGGACACCGTGCTCCACGAGGTGACCGACGGGCTCGCGACGATCACACTGAATCGTCCCGACGCCATGAACGCGCTGAACACCGAGACGAAGATCGCCCTCCGCGACGCCCTGCGCCGGGCGGGCGACGACCCCGCCGTACGGGCGGTGCTGCTGACCGCCACCGGCCGGGCCTTCTGTGTGGGCCAGGACCTCAAGGAGCATGTGACCTCGCTGGCCGCCGACCGCGAGAACGGCACCCGGTCGGCCATGGACACCGTCGAGGAGCACTACAACCCCATCGTCACCGCCATCACCCGGATGCCCAAGCCCGTCGTGGCCGGGGTCAACGGCGTGGCGGCGGGCGCCGGCGCGGGCTTCGCCTTCGCGGCGGACTACCGCGTGGTCGCGGACTCGGCCTCCTTCAACACGTCCTTCGCCGGGGTCGCGCTCACCGCCGACTCGGGCGTCTCCTGGACCCTCCCCCGGCTCATCGGCCGCAGCCGCGCCACCGACCTGCTGCTCTTCCCCCGCAATGTGAGCGCCCAGGAGGCGTACGAGCTGGGCATCGCGAACCGGGTCGTCCCGGCGGCCGAGCTGGCCGCCACGGCGGCCGAGGTCGCCCGCCGGCTGGCCGAGGGGCCGACGGCGGCGTACGCGGCGATCAAGGAGTCGCTCGCCCACGGGGCGGCGCACGGCCTGGAGGAGACCCTGGCCAAGGAGGAGGAGCTCCAGCGCGCGGCGGCCACGACGGAGGACCACGGCATCGCCGTGGCGGCGTTCCTGGCGAAGGAGCGCCCGCGCTTCGTGGGCCGGTAGGGCCGGCGGGGAGGGCAGATTCAGCCCTTCCGCGCGTGACAGCCCGCCAAGTGGTCGTTCACCAGCCCGCAGGCCTGCATCAGCGCGTACGCCGTCGTGGGCCCCACGAAGCGGAAGCCCTGCTTCTTGAGGGCCTTGGCCAACGCCGTCGACTCCGGCGTGACCGCCGGGACGTCGGCCGCCGAACGGGGCGCGGGCCGGGTGGCGGCGTCGGGGGCGTGGGACCACACCAGGGCGTCCAGCTCCCCCGGCGCCAGCTCGGCGGCGGCGCGCGCGTTGGCCAGCGTCGCCGCGATCTTCGCGCGGTTGCGGATGATGCCCGGGTCGGCCAGCAGCCGTTCGGCGTCCTCCTCCGTGAAGGCAGCCACCTTCTCGATGGAGAAGCCCGCGAACGCGGCCCGGAACCCCTCGCGGCGCCGCAGGATCGTCAGCCACGACAACCCCGACTGGAAGGCCTCCAGCGATATCCGCTCGAACAGGGCGTCGTCGCCGTGGACCGCGTGGCCCCATTCGGTGTCGTGGTAGACGCGGTAGTCCGCGAGGGTCTCCGCCTCCAGCCCCCAGGGGCAACGGGCCAGGCCGTCCGCCCCGATGACGACTCCACTACCGCTCATGACGTCTTCCCCCGGCTGTCCTGCGGCTCCTGCAGCTCTTGCTCCTGCGGCTCCTGCTCCTTCCGCGGCTCCTGCTCCCGCCGCTCCGCCGCGCCGCTCTCACGCTCCAGCAGCCCCTGCACCCCTATCGCCGCCGCCTGCGCCCCGGCGAGCGCGGCCTCCAGCTCGGCGATGCGGGCGTCGCGCTCGGCGAGCTCCGCGCCGAGCCGGTCCAGGGCGTCGTCGGTCTCGGCCATGCGGTAGCCGCGCAGGGCCAGGGGCAGGCGCAGCGCCTCGACGTCGGCCCGGCCCAGCGGCCGGCCGGCGGGCAGCGGCCAGGCCATCCGGTCGTGGGCGGCCTCGGGCAGGGTGTCCCCGCCACCGCCGTCACCGCCTCCCCCGGCGACGGCGAGCGTGACCGCGGCGACCACCACGACCAGCGCGATGAGCAAGAACCAGAACACGGCCGTCCCCTCGTTGCGTCCTCAGGCCGGCGTCGGCCAAACCGTCGACTCCGATCGTGCCATGCCGCACTGACAGTTAAGGTCGCTGGCGGACCAGGGAGAGGAAGAACGGAAAATGCTGCGGCTTGGACGACGCGAGTTCGACACCCACGAACCGGTGATCATGGCGATCGTCAACCGGACCCCGGACTCCTTCTACGACCAGGGCGCCACGTTCAGCGACGAACCGGCGCTCGCCCGGGTGGAGCAGGCCGTGGCCGAGGGCGCCGCCATCATCGACATCGGCGGGGTCAAGGCGGGCCCCGGCGCCGAGGTGACGGCCGAGGAGGAGGCCCGGCGCACGGTCGGGTTCGTCGCGGAGGTCCGGCGGCGCCACCCGGACGTGATCATCAGCGTCGACACCTGGCGGCACGACGTCGGCGAGGCGGTCTGCGAGGCCGGGGCTGATGTGCTGAACGACGCGTGGGGCGGTGTGGACCCCAAGCTGGCCGAGGTGGCCGCCCGTTACGGCGCCGGCCTGGTGTGCACCCACGCGGGCGGCGTGGAGCCGCGGACGCGGCCGCACCGCGTCGAGTACGACGATGTGATGGCGGACGTCCTGCGGGTGACGCTGGGGCTGGCGGAGCGGGCCGTGGAGCTGGGCGTTCGGCGCGACGGCATCATGATCGACCCCGGGCACGACTTCGGCAAGAACACCCGCCACTCGCTGGAGGCCACGCGCCGGCTGGGCGAGATGACGGAGACGGGCTGGCCGGTGCTCGTCTCGCTGTCCAACAAGGACTTCGTGGGCGAGACGCTGGACCGGCCGGTCAAGGAGCGGGTCATCGGGACGCTGGCGACGACGGCCGTCTCGGCGTGGCTCGGCGCGCAGGTGTACCGGGTGCACGAAGTGGCCGAGACGAAGCAGGTGCTCGACATGGTGGCGTCGATCGCCGGGCATCGCGCGCCGGCCGTCGCCCGGCGGGGGCTGGCCTAGCGTTCTTGAGCGCCGGACGGGCCGCACGCACGGCCCGTCCGGCGCTCAAGAAAGGCGCGATCAGGTGCCCGCCTCCTTCGTGACGACCCCGATCGCCTCCTCCACGTCGTCCGTGATGTGGAAGAGCTGGAGGTCCACGGCGCTCACCTTGCCCTCGGCGACGAGCGTGTTCTCCAGCCAGTCGAGCAGGCCCCGCCAGTAGGCGGTGCCGAAGAGGACGATGGGGAAGCGGGTGACCTTCTTCGTCTGAACGAGCGTGAGGGCCTCGAAGAGCTCGTCGAGGGTGCCCAGTCCGCCGGGCAGGACCACGAAGCCGCTCGCGTACTTCACGAACATGGTCTTCCGGACGAAGAAGTACCGGAAGTCGACCCCCAGGTTCACATAGGGGTTGAGGCCCTGCTCGAAGGGCAGCTCGATGCCGAGGCCCACCGAGATCCCGCCGGCCTCCATCGCGCCCTTGTTGGCGGCCTCCATCGCGCCGGGCCCGCCGCCGGTGATGACGGCGAAGCCCGCCTCGACGAGGCCGTTCCCGATGGCCACCCCGGCCTCGTAGTCCGGCGAGCCGGGCTTCGTACGGGCCGACCCGAACACACTGATCGCCGGTGGCAGTTCGGCGAGCGCGCCGAAGCCCTCGACGAACTCGGACTGGATGCGCAGGACCCGGAAGGGGTCCTCGTGAACCCAGTCCGCCGTCCCCCGGGTGTCCAGCAGATGCTGGTCCGTGGTGCCCGCCTGCATCTGGCCGTGCCGGCGGACGACCGGCCCCCGGCGCTGTTCCCGTCGCCCGCGCGACGCCTCGGGATTGCCCATGCCGTGCTCCCTCCGCCGCGGGCCGCAGAACCCGCGGTTCGTCGGTCTCGTTGCGCTTCAGCGTAGGTGGTGGCCGCCGGGGAGCCGTCCTCCCGGGCGACCGGATCAGGCCGTCAGCCAGGCCCGCAGCCGCTCCTCGCAGTGGGTGATCTTCGCGGTGTCCACGTGCTCGTCCCGCTTGTGGGCGTAGAGGGGGTCGCCGGGACCGTAGTTGACGGCGGGCACGCCGAGGGCGCTGAAGCGGGCCACGTCCGTCCAGCCGAACTTGGGCCGTGCCGTGCCGCCGACGGCCGCCATGAACGCCACGGCCGCCGGGTGGTCGAGACCCGGGCGGGCACCGCCGGACTGGTCGTCGACGATCAGCTCGGTGACGCCGCAGTCCGTGAAGATCTCGCGGACGTGCGCGAGCGCTTCCTCCGGCGTGCGGTCGGGGGCGTAGCGGAAGTTCACCGTCACGGTGCACTCGTCGGGGATGACGTTGTTGGCGACGCCGCCCTCGATCCGTACGGCGTTGAGGCCCTCGTGGTACTCGAGCCCGTCGACGACGGGGCGGCGCGGCTCGTAGGCGGCGAGGCGGGCGAGGATGGGGGCGGCGGCGTGCACGGCGTTGGAGCCCATCCAGCTCCGCGCCGAGTGGGCCCGCTCGCCCGTCGTGCGCAGCAGGACGCGCAGGGTGCCCTGGCAGCCGCCCTCGACCTCGCCCTCGGAGGGCTCCAGGAGGATGGCGAAGTCGCCCGCCAGCCAGTCGGGATGGGCCTCGGCGACATGGCCGAGGCCGTTGAGGTGGGCGGCGACCTCCTCGTTGTCGTAGAAGACGAAGGTGAGGTCGCGGTTGGGCTCGGGGACGGTCGCGGCGACGCGCAGCTGCACGGCGACGCCGGACTTCATGTCGCTGGTGCCGCAGCCCCACAGGATGCCGTTCTCGTCGAGGCGGGAGGGCACGTTGTCCGCGATGGGCACGGTGTCGATGTGCCCGGCCAGGACGACCCGCTCGGCGCGGCCGAGGTTCGTACGGGCCACGACGTTGTTGCCGTGCCGGTCGACCGTCAGGTGCGGCAGCTTGCGCAGTTCGGCCTCGATGGCGTCGGCGAGTGCCTTCTCGTCACCGCTCTCGGAACGGAAGTCGACGAGCCGGGCGGTGAGGGCGGCGGCGTCGAGGGACAGGTCCAGTGCGGGGTGATCCATGCCGCGAGCCTAACGCGACGCCGGGTACGGTCCGGAGGGGCCGCCGGGCGGTCTCTCAAGTAACGTGGCCCGCATGTCCGGGATCATCGTCACCCGTCGTGGCCGCCTGCTGCGCACCGTGGCCGCCTGCGCCGTGCTGCTGGCGCTGGTCGGCTATCTGGTGGCGCAGCTGATCACCGGTGGGCCCGGGGCGCCGCGGTGCACGATGCGGGCGAACGGGCAGACGTACTCCCTCTCCCCCGAGCAGGCGGTCAACGCGGCGACGATCTCCGCCGTGGGGTCGGCGCGCGGGCTGCCGGAGCGAGCCGTGACGATCGCGCTGGCCACGGCGATGCAGGAGTCGGGGCTGCGCAACATCCACCACGGCGACCGCGATTCGCTGGGGCTCTTCCAGCAGCGGCCGACCCAGGGCTGGGGCACGGCGGCGCAGATCACGGACCCGGTCTACGCGTCGGGGAAGTTCTACGACCATCTGGTGGACGTGCCGGGCTACTCGCGGCTGCCGCTGACGGTGGCCGCGCAGAAGGTGCAGCGCAGCGGTTTCCCGCAGGCGTACGCCAAGCACGAGCCGGACGCGTCGTTGCTGTCGTCGGGGCTCACGGGCCGCACGGCGGCCTCGTTCAGCTGTACGAAGAGCCCGAGCGACGGCAAGGCCGGCGATCCGGTGGCGGTGCGGGCGAAGCTGAGCCGGGAGTTCGGGGTGGAGGCCACCCCGTCCGTGACCGGGGACGGCCGGGCCGGGGTGGCCGGCGGCCGCACGGTGACCGTGCCGGTGCGCCCGGGGCCGGACGACGAGACGCCGTCGAAGCGCGGCTGGGCGGTGGCGTCCTGGGCGGTGGCGCACGCGGCGGAGCTGCGGATCGAGCGGATCTCCTTCGGCGGCCGGGTGTGGTCGGCGGAGAATTCGGCGGACGGCTGGCGGAAATCGGCGGAAGAAGCGGGCGGCGACGGCACGCCGGCGGTACGGATCACGACCGTTCAGTAGTACGACCGTCCCCTCGCCGGGAGTACCCGCCGCATACGGGAGTTGCCGGGTCCACGGCAATCCGCACGCGTTCTCGACCCACCCCCAACTCCCTTGTGAATAAAGGCTTTTCAGGCTTCCGTATCGATTGACAACCTGCCCGGTATGGCGGGTTTTCAGTGGTCCCGATAATGCGACGCATTACCCAGTCTTTACCTTGGTCCACCGCAACCTTCGCCGGGCTCACGCGGTAGTCACTGCGTCCGCACGCCGGACAGCAACCGACTTCCCACTCCGCCAAAGGAGCAACATGTCCCTCCCCCTCACGCGCCGGATCGCCCGGGTGGCCCTGCTCGTCGCTGCGGGTGCCGCTCCCGTCGTCGGCGCGGCCGGCTCCGCGAGCGCCGCGGACCTCACCAAGGCCACGGATCTGGCTCCGGTGAGCGCGCTGGACACCACCACCGTGAGCAAGGCGGCCGGTGCCACCTCCCACACGGCCGGCAGCATGGCGACGGGCGTCGGGCAGCAGGCCGTCGGCACGGCCGTACCGATGGCCTCCCACGCGGTGCACAAGGCCGGCAACGAGACCGTTCCGGCCGCCAACAAGGCCGCGGGCAACCTCGTGGGCGGCGCGGCCTCGGCCGTCGGCGGCACCGCGCAGGGCGTGACCAAGGGCGGCGTCCCCCAGCTGCCCGGCGTCGGCGGCTGATCCGTCCGCCGGAGACGACGGCGTCACGGCACCGAGGTGGCGGCGTCACACAGCAGCACCGAGGGGCCCGGGAGCTTTCGCTCCCGGGCCCCTCGTCATGCGTGCCGCGTGCGTAGGCGTTACTCGGCCAGACGACGGACCGCCGCCTCCACCCGCTCATCGGTGGCGGTGAACGCGATCCGTACGAACCGCTCGCCCGCCCGACCGTAGAAGTCACCCGGCGCGACGAGGATGCCGCGCTTGGCGAGCCCGTCGACCGTCTCCCAGCACGACTCGTCGCGCGTGGCCCACAGGTACAGCGACGCCTCGCTGTGCTCGATCCGGAAGCCCGCTGCCTCGAAGGCGGCGCGCAGCGCGTCCCGGCGGCGGGCGTAGCGGGCCCGCTGCTCGGCGACGTGCGCCGAGTCGCCCAGGGCCGCGACGGTGGCGGCCTGGACCGGGGCGGCGACCATCATCCCGCCGTGCTTGCGGATCTGGAGCAGCTCGCCCAGGACGGCGGGGTCGCCGGCGATGAACGCGGCGCGGTAGCCGGCGAGGTTCGAGCGCTTGGAGAGCGAGTGGACGGCGACGATCCCCTCGTACGAGCCGCCGCAGACGTCCGGGTGGAGCACGGAGACGGGGTCGGCCTCCCAGCCCAGCTCCAGGTAGCACTCGTCGCTGAAGACCAGTACGCCGTGCTCTCGCGCCCAGGCCACCGCGCGGCGCAGCTCGTCCTTGGACAGGACGCGGCCGGTGGGGTTGGACGGCGAGTTCAGCCAGAGCAGCTTCAGGCCGGCCGGGTCGAGCTCGGTCGGGTCGTCGTAGACGACGGCCTCGGCGCCCACCAGGCGCGCGCCGACCTCGTAGGTCGGGTAGGCGAGGCGGGGGTAGGCGACCTTGTCGCCCGGGCCGAGGCCCAGCTGGGTCGGCAGCCAGGCCACCAGCTCCTTGGAGCCGACGACCGGCAGCACATTGGCGTGCGTCAGGCCCCGGGCGCCCAGGCGGCGCTCCACCCAGCCGGTGAGCGCGTCGCGCAGCGCGGCCGTGCCCCACACCGTGGGATAGCCGGGGCTGTCGGCCGCGTCGGCCAGCGCCCGCTGGACCACGGCCGGGACCGGGTCGACCGGGGTGCCCACCGACAGGTCCACGATGCCGTCGGGGTGGGAGGCCGCGGTGGCCTTGTAGGGCTCGAGCCGGTCCCAGGGGAAGACGGGGAGGCGGGAAGAGACTGCGCTCACGGTGCTCGCTGCTCGCTCTCGTGCGCTAGGGGTGGCCGGTGGGGGAAACGCCAGCGGGCCCCGCACGGCGATGGCCGTACGGGGCCGCGGCGAGGACCGCTGTCGGTCAGTGCTCCGGGTTGATGTCCGCGGGCAGAGACGCGATGAAGGGGTGGTCGCGCTCGATCAGGCCCAGCTTGGAGGCACCACCGGGCGAACCGAGCTCGTCGAAGAACTCGACGTTCGCCTTGTAGTAGTCCTTCCACTCCTCCGGCGTGTCGTCCTCGTAGAAGATCGCCTCGACGGGGCAGACCGGCTCACAGGCACCACAGTCGACGCATTCGTCCGGGTGGATGTACAAGGACCGGGAGCCCTCGTAGATGCAGTCGACGGGGCACTCCTCGATGCACGCCTTGTCCTTCACGTCGACACAAGGCTGCGCGATGACGTAGGTCACGCTGTCGTTCCTCCTCGGTAGGGCTCATCTCGCGCGGGAGCGCGGCGTCGTCGATGCCCACACCTAGTATCTCCCTCCCCGGGCACATGACGAACAAGAGGGGCGGACGGAGCTGTGGAATTCACCACGGGCGGAAGACTGGAGGTCCGGATCTCCACGGCAGATGTGGGAAAAAGGGTCTCCGTACGGCGGCTGAACGACTCCGGGAGTTCGCCGGAGCGTTTCACCGACGCGGTGGGCGTACTGACCTCCTGGGGCGACGGTGTGCTGCGAATCACACGGCGTACCGGGGAGGTCGTGGAGGTTCCGGAGGCCTCTCTGGTCGCGGGCAAGGTCGTCCCCATGACACCCGCCCGGCGGCGGGGGCCCGCCGCCGGGCTGCGTGAGCTCCAGGAGGTCGCGGCGCGCGGCTGGCCCGCGCGCGAGACCGCCCGGCTGGGCGGCTGGACGCTGCGCGCGGCGGGCGGCTTCAGCTCCCGGGCCAACTCCGTCCTGCCCCTCGGCGACCCCGGGCTGCCCCTGCCGGAGGCCCTGGACCGGGTGGCCGCCTGGTACACGGAGCGTGACCTGCCGGCGCTCGTCCAGGTCGTCACGGGTCACCCGGACGCGGACGAGCGGCTGGACGCGGAGCTCGCCCGGCGCGGCTGGACGGCCCAGTGGCCCACCGTGACCCGGACGGCCGCGCTGGCGCCGATCGCCGACGCCGTGGCCCCCGGCGCGGGTGACGTACGGCTGGCCCGCGAGCCGGACGCGGCCTGGCTCACGGCCTACGGGCGGACCGGCGCGGACCCGGTGGACGCGCGGGCCGTGCTGTGCGGCGGGCCGTCGGTGTGGTTCGCGACCGTGCCGGGAGCCGCCGGGGAGCGCCCGGCGGCCATCGCGCGCTGTGTCGTCGACGGCCGGTGGGCCGGGTTCATGGCCCTGGAGGTGGCCCCGGAGCGGCGCCGGGAGGGGCTGGGCACGCTGGTCATGGCCCGGCTGGCCCAGGAGGCGCTGCGCGAGGGCGCCTCGGCGGCGTACCTCCAGGCCCTGGCGGACAACCCGGCCGCGGCCGGGCTCTACGACGAGCTCGGTTTCACCACCCACCACGCCTACCACTACCGTCGCGGCCCCGAGCACTGACACGGTCGCACCATGGACAGTGGCGGTGGCTGCGCCACCGCCCCGAGGGGTACGAGGCACGCATGTTTGACGACACGACCGCCCGGCGGCACCGCTTCGCCGGGGCCGCCCGGGACGACCGGCCCGACCTGGCGCTGCTGTGCCTGCTGATCTCCGCCGAGGCCGAGGCCGTGGCGGGCGGGGAGCTGGGCGAGGACGCGACCGACGCCGCGCAGATGGAGCTCGACCGGCTCGCCGGGTCGCTGCCCGCGCTGGGCCGCCGGGCGGCGCCGGCCCGCTGGGCGGACGCCCTGGCCACGCTCCTCGGCGAGCACTGCGGCTTCCACGGCTCGCCCGCGGACTACCGGCGGCTGGAGTCCTCGCTCCTCCACGAGGTGCTGCGGCGGCGGCGCGGACTGCCGATCCTGCTGTCCGTGGTGTGGATAGAGGTCGCCCGCCGGGCGGGCGCGCCCGTGTACGGGGTGGCGCTCCCCGGCCACTTCGTCGTCGGCATCGGGGACCCGCAGGGCGAGCACGTACTCGTCGACCCCTTCGACGGCGGGCGGGTGCTGTCCGAGGAGGACGCGGGGCTGCTGGTCGCGGGCGCCACGGGCACCCCGCTGACGCCGTCGATGTTCTCCCCGGCGGTCCCCCAGGAGATCGTGCTGCGCGTCCTGAACAACATCCGCGCCTGGGCGGCGGCACGGCCCGAGCGCAGTGACGTCCAGCTGTGGGCCGTCGAGCTGTCCCTCCTCCTGCCCAGCCACCCCGCCCGGCTCCGCTACGAGCGCGCCGAGCTCTTCGTAGAGCGCGGCGACTTCGCGCGGGGGGCGCGGGAGCTGGAGGAGTACGCGGAGGTCATCGCACCGGTCGAACCGGACGCGGCGGAGTCGGTCCGCCACCAGGCGCTCGCCGCGCGGGCGATGCTCAACTAAAGGGCGCGGTGGGGCAGCGTCACAACCACCCCTTGTCCCGCGCGATCCGTACCGCCTCCGCGCGGTTGCGCGCGCCCGTCTTCTGGATCGCCGTCGACAGATAGTTGCGCACCGTCCCGTGCGAGAGGTGCAGCGCCCGCGCCAGCTCCGCGTTCGTCGAGCCGTCGGCGGACGCGGTGAGGACCGCGCGCTCGCGGTCGGTGAGCGGGTTCGCCCCCTCGGCGAGCGCGGCCGCCGCCAGGGTCGGGTCGATGACGCGCTCGCCGCGCAGCACCCGCCGCAGCGCGTCCGCCAGCTGGGCCGCCGGGGCGTCCTTCACCAGGAACGCGTCGGCGCCGGACTCCATGGCCCGGCGCAGATAGCCGGGCCGGCCGAAGGTCGTCAGGATGACGACCTTGAGCCCCGGCAGTTCCCGCCGCAGCAGCGCCGCCGCGTCGAGCCCGGTCATCCCGGGCATCTCGATGTCCAGCAGCGCCACGTCGAGGGACGTGGCGCGGGCCGCGGTAAGGACCTCGTCGCCCCGGGCCACCTGCGCGACGACCTCGATGTCGTCCTCCAGGCCGAGGAGCGCGGCCAGCGCCTCCCTGACCATCGACTGGTCCTCGGCGAGGAGGACGCGAATATTCCCGGGTGGCGGTGCTGAAGTCACAGCGACAGGGTAGAGGTCAGACGGCCACCCGCCGCGAGAGCGGTACGCACGCCCGCAGCCGGAATCCGCCGCGCGGGCCCGGGCCGGTCTCCAGCCTGCCGTCGGCGAGGGCGAGCCGCTCGCTCAGCCCGGTCAGCCCGTTCCCGTAACCGCGCCCCGGACCGCGGCCGTTGTCGGTGACGGTCAGGCACATGTCGTCGCCCGCCTCCGCGAGCGTCACCTCGCAGCGCGTGGCACCGCTGTGCCGGACGGCATTGGTCACCGCCTCGCGCAGCGCCCACGCCAGGGCGCCCTCCTCGTCGGGCGGCAGATCGGGGTGGCCGGCCGCGGCCCGGCTCAGATCGGCGGTGATGCCGGCGGCGGCCAGGGCGGTACGGGCCCCGGCGAGCTCGGCCTCCAGGGTGGGCCGGCGAAAGCCGCTCACCGCCTCCCGGACGTCCACCAGGGCCTGCCGGCTCACCCGCTCGATGTCGGCGACCTGCCGGGCCGCGTCCTCCGGCCGGTCCGGGAGCATCCGCCCGGCCAGCTCGCTCTTGAGCGTGATCAGCGAGAGCGAGTGGCCGAGCAGATCGTGGAGGTCGCGGGCGAGCCGCAACCTCTCCTCGTTGGCGGCGAGATGGGCCACCGTCGCCCGCGCCTCACGCAGCGCACGGGTCGTCAGGGCCATCTGCCGCACCCCCACCATCGCGAAGCCGCCGAGCAGCGCGGGGACGACGAGCGCCACCACGAACTCCGCAACCGGGCCCCGCATGCTCGCGCCGACGGCCACCAGTACCCCCGTGACCAGTGGAACGGCGAGGCGAGCGAGCTTGGTGGGGAAGACCGCCCCGCAGGCGATGCTCGAGAAGACGAAGAGCACCAGCCAGGGGGTCCCCAGGGTGAGGGACAGGACGAGGGCCAGGCCCAGCATCACCCCGATCCAGCCGAGCACCTTGGGCCGGTCCAGGGCCCGCGAGGTGTGGCGGAAGACCAGGGTCAGGTAGGCGGCCACGAAGGCCGCCAGGCCCATGCCGCCCAGGACGTCGCCGACCAGGGCGTGGTGGTCGCCGAGGACGTCCTCCGCCGGGGCGGCGAGGTAGAAGAACCAGATGGAGATCCACAGCAGTTTGATCACTATCTGGCGGCGGTTCTCGGGCTGGGAGCCCATGCCGTTGTGGGTCTCGGCGGCCGACGGGTCGTCCTCGATCTCCATGACGGCGCGCCAAGGGTTCCGGCGTCGCTCGCGTCCGGCCATCGGCCCCTCTCTCCCTCCGTCCGTCCCTCGGACCCGTCCCGCGTCGGCTCAGGCCTTGCGGGTGTCCTTGCGGTAGAGCCAGGCCGCGGACCCGGCGAAGACGACAAGATAAGCCAGCAGCAGGCCGGCGTCCCTCAGGTGCGGCGCGTCGCCGCCCTCGATGGCCTGGCCGAGCGCCGCGTAGGCGTGGGTGGGCGTCCACTTGGCGATGGACTGGAGCCAGTCCGGGAAGGTCGTGGTCGGCATCCACAGGCCGCCCAGCATGGACAGCGCGAAGTAGACGATCATCGTGACCGGCCGGACGGCGTCACCGGAGACCAGGTAGCCCAGGGCCACGCCGAGCGCGGCGAAGACGATGCTGCCGGCCCAGATGGAGCCCGTCAGCGCGCCCCACTGCCAGGCGTCGAGCCGGACGTGCTTGACGGCCGCGGCGATGGCGAAGACGACGAGGATGGAGGGGAGGGAGACCACGGCGGCCGAGGCCACCTTGGCGGACACATAGCCGCGGCCGGGCAGGGCGGTGAGGCGCAGCTGGCGCACCCAGCCCTTCTCGCGCTCCTTGGCGATGCGCTCGCTGTTGCCGACGAGGACGGCCGTGATGGCGCCGAAGGAGGCCATGGAGACCATCATGATCAGCGGCAGCGTCAGCCGCGTGCCCTTGACGAGCTCCTTCTCGCTCGCACCGCCGGCGATGATCAGGAAGAGCAGCGCCGGGTACATCACGGAGAAGAACATGAACTTCTTGTTGCGCAGGGTGCGCGTTATTTCCAGCTTGACGAGAGTCTTCATCGGGCCGCCTCCTCGGCGGTCGCGGCGTCGTTGATGGCGAGGAAGGCCTGCTCCAGGCCGAGGCCCGCGACCTCGAGGTTGCGCGGGTAGAGGCCCAGCCCGTAGAGGGCGTGGACGGTGGCGTCGGCGTCGTGGGACTGGATCCGCACGGTACGGCCGGACACCTCCAGCGAGGCGAGGAACGGCAGCTCGCGGAGCGTGCCCTCGCCGACCGGCTGGTCGAGGTCGAAGACGATCCGGCGGGCGCCGGCCTTGGCCTTGATCTCGGCGGCCGAGCCGTCGGCGAGCAGCGTGCCGCCGCGCAGCACGATGACGCGGTCGGCGATGGCGTCGGCCTCTTCGAGGTAGTGGGTGGCGAAGAGGACCGTACGGCCCTGGCGCGTCTGCTCGCGCATCACGCCCCAGAACGCCTGGCGGGCCGAGACGTCCATGCCGGTCGTCGGCTCGTCCAGGACGATGAGGTCATTGGCGCCGGCCGTGGCCATGGCGAAGCGCACGCGCTGCTCCTGGCCGCCGGAGAGCTTGTTGACCATGCGGTCGGCGATGCCGGTGAGGTCTGCCGCCGCCAGCACCTGGTCGACGGGGAACGCCTTGGGGTGGAGGTCGCAGGCGAGCTTCACGATCTCCCGGACCTTCACCTCCTCCATCAGCCCGCCGCTCTGGAGCATGGCTCCGACGCGGCCCTGGAGGATGGCCTCCTGCGGCGTGGTGCCGAAGACCTCGACGCGCCCGGCGTCGGGGTTGCGCAGACCCAGCAGCAGGTCCAGGGTCGAGGACTTGCCCGCGCCGTTGGGGCCGAGCAGGGCGACGGTCTCGCCCGGGTAGAGGTCGAGGCTCAGATCGGCGACGGCACGCACGGTGCCGTAGTTCTTGCTGACGTTCTCAAAGCTGACCACGGGGGCGCCCGTGCGGCGCCCGTCCCCCGTGTTGACGCTTGCAGTAGTGGTCATGGAAAACATCTTCGCTGGTCAGGGGGTGCCGTCGGCAGTGTCGGACGTCGTGGACGGGGGATGACAGATGTCATGCGCCAAGCTGTGCCCGGAGCCATGCCCGGACGCACACGAGCCCCCGTGCCGCTGGGGCACGGGGGCTCGTGAGGACGGGTGAGGGCTCGCTCAGCCCGTCTGCTGGATCGTGGCGGTGCGCTCGGCGAGCGTCTTGCCACGCAGCGCCTTGCCTAGGGCGCCCGCGACGTCCTGCGGGGTGACGGGCTTCTTGGTGCCGTCGCCGCGCTGGATGAGGACGCCGTCGAACTTCTTGCCGTAGAGCTTCTTGAGCTCCTCCAGGTCGTAGCTCTCGACGAGCTTGCCGCCCACCTCCTTGACGGAGAGGATCTTCGGCAGCGAGAGCTCCGGCCCGAACTGGATGGCGTGGGCCGCGTCCGCCTGCACGGTGACCAGACCGGACATCGCGGGCTTCGCGAACTCGGTCATCATCCGGTCGACCTCGGCGTTGGTCACCTTCGGCTGCTGCGAGGACGTCGTCAGCTCGACGGGCTTGTCCTTGCCGGTGGCGGCGCGGTCGCGGTAGGCCTGGGAGATCGCCTTGACCGACTTGTCCACGTCCACGCCCTCGTACGGCTGCCCGTAGACGGCGACGGCCTTGCCCGGCTCGAACTTGATCGTGCCGTCCTTCGCCGAGCCGGTCTCGCCGGCCAGCGACTTGAGGGCGGCGGCGACCTTCTCCTCGTCGACGTTCAGGGTCGGCTCGGCGGCGTGGGTGTTGCCGATGAGCGAGCCCAGGACGGTGACGGGGTTGTAGTCCCGGCCGGACGCGGCGCGCACGGTGGCCTGGGTGTCGATGGACAGGCCCGCCACGGAGGGCTTCAGGGCGGCCGGTTTGCCGCCGATGGAGAGCTTCAGCGGGGCGGTGGCGCGGTCGCCGAGGGCCGAGTCGAGCTTCTTGACGGCCTCGTCCTTGGACTTGCCGCCGATGTCGACGCCCAGGACGGTGGTGCCGTTCGGTACGTCGGCGTGGTCGAGCAGCAGCCCCGCGGCGTAGGCGGCGGCGACCAGGCCGATGACCCCGCCGCCCAGGAGGACGAGCTTGGAGCGGCCCTTCTTCTTGGGCGCGGGCTTGGGCGCTGCCTTGGCGGCCGGCTTGGCCGGCGGCTTGGGCACGCCGGTACCGGACTTCGCCGACGGGGCCGGCGGGGCCGGGACGGCGGACTTCGGCTTGGGCACGGCGATGCGCGGCGCACCGGCGTCCACCGGGGACTTCGCCCCCTGGCCGGCGGCCGGGGGCACGGTCGGCACCCCGCTGACCAGCGCCTCGCCGGCCGGTGCGCCCGGTGCGCCCGGTGCAGGCATGCCGACGGGAGCGGAAGCGGAGGGGGAAGCGGAACCCTTCGGTCCACGCTTCTTGCCCCTGCCCTTGCCCGCGCCGCCGCCCTGCGGGGCGCCGCCCTGCGGGCCCGGCGGCGGGACCACGGGAACGCCCTGGCGCGGCGTGTCGGTACGCCCGGTCGCGAACGCGGCACCCCCGGCGGGCACACCACCGATGGTGGGGCCGACGGTGGGCATGGACATCTGCTGGGTGGTCCCGGCATTCGGCACACCGCCGCCGCCTGCAGGCG
The DNA here is from genome assembly GCF_031845785.1 of Streptomyces hesseae. Taxonomy (NCBI): domain Bacteria; kingdom Bacillati; phylum Actinomycetota; class Actinomycetes; order Kitasatosporales; family Streptomycetaceae; genus Streptomyces; species Streptomyces hesseae. The sequence goes on along the minus strand of NZ_JAVRFI010000029.1, from coordinate 30,392 downwards.
CACCACCGTGACGGCCCTTGCCACCCGGCGGCGGTACGGCACCGGTCGTCGAGGCGTCACCGGGCCACGGGGCGCCACCGTTGGCACCGGCCGCGCCCGGCATACCGGGCTGCGGAACGGAACCCGTTGCGGAGGAGTCGGAGGAGTCACCCGGCCACGGGGCGCCACCGCCGACGGCACCCGGGCCGCCCGGGTGGCCCTTGCCACCGGACTGCGGCATGCCGCCCGTCGTCGAAGCGTCACCCGGCCACGGGGCGCCACCGTTGGCACCGAGGCCACCGGTCGCACCGGGAACACCCGGCTGCGGCACGGCACCCGTCGTCGAAGCATCGCCGGGCCACGGCACACCGCCGCCCACGGCACCCGGACCACCCGGCTGCTGTCCGCCACCGGCCGTCATACCGTCACCCGGCCACGGGGCACCGCCCTTGCCGACGGGGCCACCCGGCTGCGGAGCGGCACCGGCCGTCGAAGCGTCGCCGGGCCACGGGGCGCCGCCGCCGACGGCACCCGGGCCACCGGGGTGACCGTTGCCGCCGGGCTGCTGCGCGCCGGCGCCCGGGCCGCCCGGGTGGCCCTTGCCGCCCGGCTGCGGGACGCCGCCGGCCGTCGCGGCGTCACCCTGCCACGGGGCGCCGCCCGTCGGTGCGGGGTCGTTCGGGTGCTGCATGGCGCCCGCCGGGGTGGACGTGCCGGGCCAGTCGTCGCCGGCGGCGGCCGCGCGGCGGCGGGCGGCGCCCTTCTTGCCTGTGGGGAGGTTCTGCTGCGCGCTGCCGGTCGGCGTGCCGTCACCCGGCCACGGGGCGCCGCCGTTGCCGGTGGGGCCGCCGGCCTGGGGCATGCCGCCGGTCGTCGCGGGGGTGCCCTGCCACGGGGCGTCGGCGCCGGGCACGGGCGGCTGCGGCATCGCACCGGTCGTCGAGGCGTCAGCCGGCCACGGCGCGGCGCCGGGGGCGCCCGGTACGGGCGGCTGCGGCATCGCGGCGGTGGTGGAGGGGTCCTGCGGCCAGGAGCCGCCGGAGTCGGCGGCCGGGGCGGGGTTGCCGCCGTACGCGCCACGGGCTGCCGCGCCGCGGCGCGGCAGCGGCGGGGCCTGCTTGCCGGCGGAGCCGGCGCCCGCGCCGCCCGCGGGCGGCTGGCGGCGGGCCGCGGCGGGCGGCGGGGTCGTCCCGGAGGACTTGCGCGGCGCGAACCAGTCGCTCGGCGCGGAACCCGAACCGGAATCGGAAGCGGAACCCGAAGGGGAGCCCGCGGCGGCGGCCGCGCCGGCCGCCGCGGCGGGGGTCTTCTTCGTCGGCTTGGGGCGCGTCGGCAGGCCGGACCTACCGGTCCCGGAGGGCGCGGAAGCGGAAGGCGCGGAGGGCGCGGCAGGCGCGGCCGGACCGGAGGTCGCGCCGGGCCCGGACGGCGGCGCGGCGGCGGCCGCGTCCGCGGCGCCGCCCTCGCTGTCGACGGTCGTACGCATGACGACGGGCGGAATGGGGCGCGAGCCCGGGATGTTGATGCGGATCCGCGTCGTCATCGTGGTCTCGGTCTTCGGCTCGTTCGGCCTGGCGGCCGAGGCCGGCGAAGCGGCCGGACCCGGTGCGGGCTCCTCCCCTTGCGGGGTCCCGTAGGGCGTGGTGCCCGAGGGGTAGGCGGCACCGCCGCGGCCCTGGGCCCCGGAGGACGAACTGTCAGATGCACGGCTCAAAGCAGGATCTCCCGGTTACTCTTCGCCGCCCTCTTTTGACCTCGCTTGGGGTCGCCCATGCCGGAGGCCAGGGGAGGCTCGGCGGCGGCACCACCATACTGGGGACCACGGGCCGGTATTCGACGACTGCTGGATCACTCCCCCGACCGGCCGGATGACAGTCGGGTAGAAATCATCACGACACTTCCCAAGTCGGGCCTAAGCGCCGTCCGGTTGCGGCACTTTCGCAACCGTGGCGCACATCACAGCGACACCCATGCCGCCCAGGAGATACGCGTACGAGCCCAGGCCGGCCCCGAAGAGGAAGTCGCCCTCCGGCCGGCTGGCCGCCAGGATCAGCACGGAGACGAGCCAGCCCGTGCCGGCCGCCCCGCCGCCCACGCGGCTGCGGGTGGCGACCACCGAGCCGTAGCACAGCCCGCCGACGGCCAGGAGCGCCAGCAGCAGTCCGCCGGGGAACCAGCCGCCCTGGACGAGGGCGCCCGCGACGCCCGTGACGAAGCCGAGGACGGCGAGGCCCAGGTAGGCGGCGAGGCGCCCGGGGCCGGGCACGGTGAAGAGTCCACTGTTGTCCATGGGCCCGGTCACACACCCGTCCCGGCGAAGAGGTCGTCCTCGCGGGCGCCCGGGGCCGCCCCGGACCCGCCCCTGACGAGCCGGTAGTACTCGGTGGGGAAGAGCGGCTGGCCCAGGTCGTTGGAGAGCGCGAAGAAGGGCCCGTCCACGGCGATCTGCGTGGCGTGCGCGCGCATCGCCGCCGCCTTCCGCTCCGCGTGGGCGGAGGTGTCGACCGCCGCGGTCACCTCCTCGTCGGGCAGCACGCCGGGGACGTCGTCGACGGAGGCGATGCCGGGGAAGAGGTCGCCCTCGCGGCCGGCCTCGCGCAGCCGGGCGAAGCCGGCCTCGACCACGGAGCGCGGGACGCAGTTCCAGTAGATCTTCGCGATCGTGTGGGGGTCGCCCAGGTCGCGGCGGAAGACCGGCTCGGCGGCGAGGTCCGCGGCGCGCATGGCGACGCGGTGGGCCTGGATGTGGTCGGGGTGGCCGTAGCCGCCGTTCTCGTCGTAGGTGACCAGGACCTGGGGGCGTACCCGGCGGATCACCTCCACGAGGGACGCGGCGGCCTCGTCCACATCGGCGCGCCAGAAGCAGTCCGGGTGCTCGTTCTGCGGGGCGCCCATCATGCCGGAGTCGCGGTAGCGGCCGGCCCCGCCGAGGAGGAGGTGGTCGGTGACGCCCAGCTCGGCCATGGCGGCGGCCAGTTCGCCCTCGCGGTAGGAGCCGAGGGTGTCGTCCCGGTCGGCGGCGAGGTGCGCCAGGGCGGGCGGGATCACCTCGCCCTCCTCACCGAGCGTGCAGGTCACCAGCGTGACGTGGGCACCCTCGGCGGCGTACTTCGCCATGGTCGCGCCATTGTTGATCGACTCGTCGTCCGGGTGCGCGTGCACCAGGAGCAGCCGGCGGCCGGGAAGATCGGTCATGGGGACAGCCTACGGTTCACGGCGGCCCGCCGGGATGTCGCCCGTGACCGCCGCGCCCCGTGCCCGCCCGCCGGTCGCCCCGGCCTGCCCGGCCCGTTCGGCCCGTCAGAACTTGATGTTGCTGACCATGGCCGTGACGCTGGATGTGAACTGGTGGATGGTCGGGCCCACGGAGGAGCTGGCGAGGTAGAACCCCAGCAGCACGCAGATCGCGGCGTGGCCCGTCTTCAGCCCGGATTTCCGGACCAGCAGGATGACGATGATCGCCAGCAGCACCACCGCCGAAATCGAGAGTGCCACAGCGGCTCACCTCCAGGGACGCGCGGTCGGACGGACGGCTTCGAGCGGATGGCATACGAATGCCCGAGGGCACGCGGACGCCCGGGGGTTCATACCCACTATGCGCGAGCGATCATAACTTTCCGTGCGCGTGCATGACTCGGAGCACAGGAGCAAACACGGGGCGCACGGCGAGTTCTCGCCGTCTTGGGTGAACCCGGTGGTAAGGCCCGTAGGCTCCCCCGCATGACCGGACAGCTCTCGTTTCCCCGTCAGCACGCCCGTACTCAGCGCTTCACCCTGGGCGCGCCGCGTTCCTTCAGCGTCTCCCCGGACGGCACGCGTGTCGTCTTCCTGCGCTCCCGCGCGGGCACCGACCGGGAGAACGTCCTGTGGGTGCTGGATCTGGAGGAGGGCCGGGAGTACCCGGCCGCCGATGCGTACGCGCTGCTGGAAGGCGCGGACGAGGAGCTGTCCGCCGAGGAGCGGGCACGTCGCGAGCGCAGCCGCGAAGGGGCGGCGGGCATCGTGGGGTACGCGGTTGACGCCGCGGTGGAGGTGGCCGCGTTCGCGCTCTCCGGACGGCTGTTCTCCGCCGAGCTGCGGAGCGGCACGGTCCGCGAGCACCACGTTCCGGGCCCGGTGAGCGACCCCCGGCCGTCCCCCGACGGCCGCCACGTGGCGTTCGTCGCGCACAACTCCCTTCGGGTGGTGGAGGTGGGCGGCGGCGACCACGACCGGATCCTGGCCGAGCCGGACGGCGGGACCGTCTCCTGGGGGCTGGCGGAGTTCATCGCGGCCGAGGAGATGGACCGTTCGCGCGGCTTCTGGTGGTCGCCGGACAGCGACGCGCTGCTGGTCGCCCGCGTGGACGACGCGCCCGTGCGCCGCTGGTGGATCGCCGACCCGGCCCACCCGGAGGCGGCGCCCGCCGAGGTCGCCTACCCGGCGGCCGGCACCCCCAACGCGGAGGTGTCGCTCTCCCTGGCGGGCCTGGACGGCACGCGGACGGACATCGAGTGGGACCGCGAGCGCTTCCCCTATCTCGCGCGGGTGCACTGGTCGGCCGACGGGCCGCCGCTGCTGCTCGTCCAGGCCCGTGACCAGCGGACCCAGGTGTATCTGACCGTCGACACGGCCTCCGGGGCCACGCGGGTCCTGCACACGGACGAGGATCCGAAGTGGCTTGAACTTTTCGACGGTGTGCCCGCGTGGACGCCCGCCGGGGAGCTGCTGCGGATCAGCGACGAGAGCGGGGCCCGGATCCTCATGGCCGGCGACCGGGCGCTGACGGGACCGGATCTTCACGTGCTGGCGGTGCTGGACATCGGGGAGGACGACATCCTGATCTCCGCCTCCGCCGGAGCGGAAGCCTCCGACCCGGAACTGGGCGAGGCCCATGTGTACCGGGTCGGCGAGCGGGGCGTGGAGCGCGTCTCGGAGGGCCGGGGCCGGCACTCGGCGGTCCGTACGGGCGCGGTGACCGTCCTGGCGTCGGCGGACCCGGAGCGGCCCGGGACGGAGGTCCGGGTGCTGCGCGACGGCAAGCAGATCTCGTCCGTGGTCTCCCACGCCGAGACGCCGGTCCTGGCCGCCCGGCCCCGGTTCGTCTCGGCGGGCGCCCGGCGGATCCCCACCGCCGTGCTGCTGCCGAGCGGCTACAAGGAGGGCGACGGCCCGCTGCCGGTACTCATGGACCCCTACGGTGGGCCGCACGGGCTGCGCGTCGCCGCCACGCACAACGCCCATCTGACCTCGCAGTGGTTCGCCGACCAGGGCTTCGCGGTCGTCGTCGCGGACGGCCGGGGCACCCCGCACACTTCGCCGGCCTGGGAGAGGGCCGTCCACGAGGACTTCGCGGGCGCGACTCTGGACGACCAGGTGGAGGCGCTGCACGCGCTGGCGGAGGAGTTCCCGCTGGACCTCGGCCGGGTGGGTATCCGCGGCTGGTCGTACGGCGGCTATCTGGCGGCCCTCGCGGTGCTGCGCCGTCCCGACGTCTTCCACGCCGCCGTGGCGGGCGCGCCGGTCACCGACTGGCGGCTGTACGACACCCACTACACCGAGCGCTATCTGGGCATGCCCGAGGAGCGGCCGGAGGTGTACGCGCGGAACTCCCTGGTCACCGACGACGGTCTGTCGTCGCCGGCGGATCAAACCCGTCCGCTGATGATCGTCCACGGTCTCGCGGACGACAATGTGGTCGCCGCGCACACCCTGCGGCTGTCCTCGGCGCTGCTGGCGGCGGGCCGTCCGCACGAGGTGCTGCCGCTGTCGGGCGTGACGCACATGACCCCGCAGGAGCAGGTGGCGGAGAATCTTCTGCTACTCCAAGTGGACTTCCTCAAGCGGTCGTTGAAGATCACCTGACCCTCTCGGGGTGACACGGGCGCGGCGTGCTTGACCTGCTGTCAAGCACGCCGCCACCTCAATACGCACAACCTTCGCTCAAGATGCGGGAGAAGACCGCATCCCACGCACCGGCCCCCTTGACTGCACCGCGCGCCCATTGCGAAAGTCCGCTCAGCTCACCCGTGTTGGTGATTGCCACTAGTGGCCGTGGTGACGAGAGTTGCGGGGGATGTGCGCGATGACGAGTCCTTCCCAGAGCCCTTCCGAGGCGCCTCCCCCGACCCCCCCGCCCCCCGAGGCCGCCGTCGCGGGGACGGCCGGTCTCGTGGGCCGATCGCCCGGACAGCTGATGTGGCGGCGCTTCAAACGCGACCGCACCGGCGTCGTATCCGCCTGGATCGTGCTGTTCTTCTTCGTGGTCGCGGTGGCGGCCCCGCTGATCTCCCTGCTCTACGGCAAGGACCCCACCACGACGTACGGGCTCAACGAGACCGGGCTGCTCAATCAGTACGGTTATCCGGTCCGGCCCAACGGCGGGATCTCCGGGGAGTTCTGGTTCGGCATCGAGCCGACCCTGGGCCGCGACGTACTCACCCAGCTCGTCTACGGCATCCGCACCTCGCTGCTGATCGCCGCCGCGGCCACCGTGCTGTGCGTGCTCACCGGCATCGTGGTCGGGGTGACCGCCGGGTACGTCGGCGGCCGGACAGACTACTTCCTGGGCCGTTTCATCGACCTGCTGCTGGCCTTCCCGGCCCAGCTGTCGTTCGTCGCCTTCACGCCCGTCGTCTACTCGCTCTTCGTCAGCCCCGGCAAGGAGACCCCCACCTATCTGCGGGTGATCACCCTGATCCTGGTGCTGTGGGTGCTGGGCTGGATGGGGCTCGCGCGGCTGCTGCGCGGGCAGGTGCTCAGCCTGCGGGAGCGGGAGTTCATCGAGGCGGCGAAGGTCACCGGCGCCTCGCCCTGGCGGATCATCACCAAGGAACTGCTGCCCAACCTCTGGACGCCGATCCTGGTGCAGGCGACGCTGATGCTCCCCACCACCGTGACGATCGAGGCGGGGCTGTCCTTCATCGGCGTGGGGATCCTGGAGCCCACGCCCGACTGGGGCCGGATGTTCGCCAACGGCGCCAAGTATTACGAAAGCGACATCACCTATATCTTCTTCCCCGGGCTCGCGATGATCGTCTTCGTGGTCGCCTTCAATCTGCTCGGGGACTCGGTCCGGGACGCCTTCGACCCCCGGACCCGACGCTGACGGCCCACCGGCCACGCGTCACTGCCATGACATGTCACGATCCGTCCGGCGAACAGGCAGGTGCAGCGATCCATGACTCGTATGTCAAGGTCCCTCAGGTCAAGAGTCCGGCTCTCGGCCGTCGCCGTGGCAGCGGGCGCCGTGGTGCTCTCCGCGTGCAGCAGCGGAGGCGGTGGCGGCGGGGACGGTGACAAGAGCCAGGGGCCGGGCGAGGACAAGACCAGGTCCGCCAACTACTCCATCGGCACCAAGGCCGACTCCACCGGCCCCGCCCCCGAGGTCCAGGGCGCGAAGAAGGGCGGCACGGTCGGCGTCCTCCAGCGCGACGCCTTCAACCACCTGGACCCGGGCCAGATCTACTACGCGGACGTCCTCACCAACCAGATGCTCTACAACCGCACCCTGACCTCCTACAAGACGGACGACAAGGGCCGGGTCAAGGTCGTCGGCGATCTGGCCACCGACGCGGGCGCGGCCTCGGACGGCGGCCGCACCTGGAAGTTCACCCTCAAGGACGGGCTGAAGTTCGAGGACGGCTCGCCGATCACGTCCAAGGACATCCGCTGGGGCGTCGAGCGGCTCTACGCCTCCTTCGAGACGGACGGCCCCCTCTACATCCCCCAGTGGCTCTCCGGCGACGGCAACGACTTCCGCAAGGCGCTGCCCGACGGCCCCTACAAGGGACAGCACCTGCCGGCGTCCGTCCTGGACACCCCGGACGACAAGACGGTGATCTTCCACTTCCGCACGCCGCACGCCGACACCCCCTTCGCCACCGCTATGCCCAACATCGGCCCGGTCAAGGCCGAGAAGGACACCCAGCAGAAGTACGACAACGCGCCCTTCTCCTCCGGCCCGTACAAGGTCGGCGACTACAAGGTCGGCAAATCCCTCACCCTCGTTCGCAACGATCAATGGGATCCGAAGACGGACCCCATCCGCCACCAGTACGCGGACAGGTTCGAGATCAGCTTCGGCCACCAGTACGCCGACTCCACCCGGCGCTTCCTGGCCGACCAGGGCGGCGACAAGAACACCATGTCGTTCAGCAACGCCGTCGCCCCGGAGATGACGGAGAAGGTCCTCGCCCAGGCCGACACCAAGAACCGCCGGCTGCTGGAGATCCAGCCGTACGTCGACTACATCAGCTTCAACACCGACCGCCTCAAGGACGTAAGGGTCCGCAAGGCCCTTGCCTACGCCATGCCCAACGGGCAGATCCTCCAGCAGAACGGCGGGGCGACCGCCGGGGTGCTCGCCACCAACTTCCTCTCCCCCGCCATGGACGGCTACCAGCCGACCGACCCCTTCGGGAAGAAGGCCAAGCCCGCCGGCGACCCCGACAAGGCCAAGGAGCTGCTGAAGGAGGCCGGAAAGCTCGGCCAGGAGGTCGTCTACGCCTACGCCAATACCGACGTCCAGCAGAAGGTCCAGGTGGTGGTCGTCCAGGCCCTGGAGCGGGCGGGCTTCAAGGTGCAGCGCAAAGAGATCGACTCCAACGTCTGGCGCACCGAGATCGCGAAGGTGAAGAACGACTACGACCTCTACCGCACCTCCTGGGGCGCGGACTGGCCGGTCTCCTCGACCGTCGTCCCGCCGCTCTTCGACGGCCGGCAGATCGCCGACGGCGCCCAGAACTACGGCCACCTCAACGACCCCAAGGTGAACGCGGAGATCGACCGCATCAGCGCCCTGCCCGATGTGAAGCAGGCGGCCCCCGCGTGGCAGAAGCTCGCCGACAAGGTCCTCACCGAGGACGTGCCGGGCGTGCCGACCTTCTACAACAACCAGTTCTCGCTGTGGGGTTCGAACCTCGGCGGGATCAAGTACCACCCGGTGTACGGGACCGTCGACCCGACCGCCGTGTTCGTGAAGCAGTGACCGCGGGGCGGGACGGGCCCGGCGCCCGTCCCGCCCTCCCTCTTCCCCTCTCCCCGTCTTCCCGGACGCCTGGACGAAGAACGCGAGCCATGCTGAGATTCCTCGCCCGCCGAACCCTCGGCGCGATCGTCATCATCCTGCTGATCAGCGCGATCACGTTCTTCCTCTTCTTCGCGCTGCCCTCCGAGCCCGCCCTGATGTCCTGCGGCAAGAACTGCACCGCCGACTCCCTCGCGGTGATCAACAAGAACCTGGGCCTCGACCAGCCCGTGCCCGTCCAGTACTGGCACTACATGGTGGGCATCTTCGCCGGCCGCGACCTCACCGTCGGCCACTGCCCGGCCCCCTGCTTCGGCTACTCCTTCTCCAACCAGCAGCCGGTCTGGGGCACGATCGTCGACCGCTTCCCCACCACGCTGTCCATCACCCTCGGCGGCGCGGCCGTCTTCCTGACCGTCGGCGTGGGCATCGGCATGCTCGCCGCCGCCTTCCGGGGCACCTGGATCGACAAGGCCGTCAGCTCCCTGTCCCTCCTCGGCAACGCCCTCCAGATCTACTTCGTGGGCGTCATCGCGCTGGCCGTGCTGGTCAGCGGGCTGCACTGGATGGACAACCCCGCCTACTACCCGATCACCGACAACCCGGTGAAGTGGTTCACGGGCATGATCATCCCCTGGCTGGTGCTCTCCATCATCTTCATCGCCAACTACAGCCGGATGACCCGCTCCCAGATGATCGAGCAGCTCGCCGAGGACCATGTGCGCACCGCGCGCGCCAAGGGCCTCGGCAGACGCGCGGTCTTCTTCCGCTACGCGTGGCGCGGGGCGATGGCGCCGATCGTCACCATCTTCGGCATCGACCTGGGCTCGCTGTTCGGCGGGGCGATCATCACGGAGTTCACCTTCAGCCTCCACGGGCTGGGGCGGCTCGCGGTCTCCTCCGTCAGCGAGACGGACCTGCCGACGCTGATGGCCGTGATGCTCGTCGGCTGCACGGCGATCGTCATCGCCAACATCGTCGTCGACGCGGCGTACGCGTTCATCGACCCGAGGGTACGGCTGGCGTGACGGCGAGCCCTGCGGGCCGCTCTCCCCGTTTCCGCTCCTTCCCGCGCCGCCGGACGGACTGCCGGCCCGTCCGGCGGGGGCGCCGCCCCGTACCAGCCACAGCCCACCCGCCGTCAGGAGCCCCATGGCAACCCCCTTCCTCTCCGTAAGAAATCTCCGCATCCGCTTCCGCACGGAAGACGGCACCGTCCACGCCGTCGACGACCTCTCCCTCGACCTCCACCGCGGCCGCACCCTCGGCATCGTCGGCGAGTCCGGCTCCGGCAAGTCCGTCACCGGCCTCGCCGTGCTGGGGCTCCACGAGCCGCGCAGCACCGCGATCGAGGGCGAGATCCTCCTCGACGGCCAGGAGATGACCGCCGCCGCCGAGTCCGTCCTGGAGAAGCTCCGCGGCGACAAGGTCGCGATGATCTTCCAGGACTCGCTGACCGCCCTCTCGCCCTACTACACCGTCGGCCGGCAGATCGCCGAGCCCTTCCGCAAGCACACCGGCGCCTCCCGCCGCGACGCGCGCCTGCGCGCGGTCGAGATGCTGGAGAAGGTCGGCATCCCCAACGCCGCGCTGCGCGTGGACGACTACCCCCACCAGTTCTCCGGCGGGATGCGGCAGCGCGCGATGATCGCCATGGCCCTGGTCTGCGACCCCGAGCTGCTGATCGCCGACGAGCCCACCACGGCCCTCGACGTCACCGTCCAGGCGCAGATCCTCGATCTGCTGGGGGACCTCCAGCGGCAGTCCGGTTCGTCGATCATCCTCATCACCCACGACCTGGGCGTCGTCGCCAACACCGTCGACGACCTGCTGGTGATGTACGCGGGCCGCGTCGTCGAGCGCGGCCCGGTCCGCGAGGTGCTGCGCGAGCCCTATCACCCCTACACCTGGGGCCTGTTGGGCTCGATGCCGCGTCTCACCTCGGACGTGGACGCGCCGCTCACCCCCATTCCCGGCACCCCGCCGAGCCTGCTGGCGCCGCCGCCCGGCTGTCCGTTCCGGCCGCGTTGCGCGTACGCCTCCCTCGTCGGGGGCGACCGGTGCGAAACGGAACGCCCGGAGGCGCCGGCGGGCCGCGGCGCGGCCTGCCATCTCACGGCCGGACAGCGGCAGACCGTCTTCACCGAGCAGATCAGGCCCCGACTGGGCTGAGGAGCGCCTTTATGACCCACAGCATTCCCCCGCAGGACGGCCGGCAGCCGCTGCTCGTCGCCGAGGGCCTGACCAAACACTTCCCGATCATGGGCGGTTTCCCGGTGAAGCGGAAGGTCGGCGCCGTCCAGGCGGTGGACGGGATCGACCTGACCGTACGGGCCGGGGAGAGCTTCGGCCTCGTCGGCGAGTCCGGCTGCGGCAAGTCCACGACGGGCCGGCTGCTGACCCGGTTGCTGGAGCCGACGGCCGGCCGGATCCACTACCGGGGCGAGGACATCACCCACGCCGACCGCAGACGGCTGGCCCCGATCCGCTCCGAGATCCAGATGATCTTCCAGGACCCCTACTCCTCGCTGAACCCCCGGCAGACCGTCGGCAAGATCATCTCCGGGCCCATGGAGATCAACGGCATCGATCCCCCGGGCGGCCGCGAGGCCCGGGTGCGCGAGCTGCTGGAGGTCGTCGGCCTCAGCCCCGAGCACTTCAACCGCTTCCCGCACGAGTTCTCCGGCGGCCAGCGGCAGCGCATCGGCGTGGCCCGCGCGCTGGCGCTGGAGCCCAAGGTGATCATCGCGGACGAGCCGGTGTCGGCCCTGGACGTCTCCATCCAGGCGCAGGTGGTCAATCTGCTGGCCCGGCTCCGGCGGGAGCTGGGCATCGCGTTCCTGTTCATCGCCCACGACCTGGCCGTCGTACGGCACTTCTCCCAGCGCGTGGCGGTGATGTACCTCGGCAGGATCGTGGAATCCGGCGACCGCGACGACATCTACCGCCGCCCCCGCCACCCGTACACCCACGCGCTGCTGTCGGCGGTGCCGGAGGCGACGGACACCGAGGGAACGTCCCGGGAAAGGATCCGGCTGACCGGGGACGTCCCCTCCCCGATCCTGCCGCCGTCCGGCTGCCGCTTCCGTACGCGCTGCTGGAAGGCGCGGGAGACGTGCGCGGAGGAGGTGCCTCCTCTGGTGCCGGCCGAGGGCGACGGGGAGGGGCATCTGACCGCGTGCCACTTTCCCGAGTTCCGGCCCGGCCCGTAATGAGAGGCTCCGGGTTACGGTGAAGGAGCGCGCGAAACCGGCGCACAGCAAGCGGAACACCACCCGCCGAACCATGCGCGCGGGATCCCTGTCAACTCTTGTTATCCCAGAGGCACATGCCTACTGTCTCACCATCGCAGAGCGGTGGTGGCCACACCAGGAAGCGATCCCTCAGGGAATCGACGAGCTCGAGAAGGAGGTGCACGCCATGCGCAAGATGATCCTCACCGGGGCCCTTTTCGCCCGGCTCACTCGTAAGGACCGCCTCACCCTGCCGTACTCGTACTACTAAACCGGCACGGTGACCTCAACCGGTGGCCGCGGCAGCGATGCCGCGGCCACCGGCCTTTCCGTCCACCGACCGACCTGCGAGGCGTCCATGACCACTGCCGCTTCCCCCGGTGCCGACGCCGGCACCGGCATCCCGGGCCCGGGCGGGGACAAGTACCTGGGAAATCTCCACGCGTTCAGCACGGACCCGCTCGGCTTCCTGACCGAGTGCTCCCGCACCTACGGGGACGTGGTGCGGCTCGGCGCCAACAATGTGCTGCTGACCTCGCCGGGCGACGTCGAACGGATGCTGGTCGACCGGAACGCCAAGTTCTCCAAGGCCAGCGCGGACACCCGGCGCGGCTCGCGCCGCCAGGGCTTCCCGCTGTCGACCATGAACAGCGACGGCGCCACCTGGCAGGCCAAACGGCACCGGATGCAGCCCGCCTTCGGCCGCAGACTCTCCACCAAGGCGGCCGAGATCGTCGCCGACCAGGGCGAGCGCATGCTCGCCGGCTGGCACTCCGGCGCCTCACGTGACCTCCAGGCCGACGTCTCCGTGCTGACACTGCGGCTGGTGACGTCGCTGATGTTCGGCGACGAGTTCGGCGAGGAGGACACCGCGGAGATCGCCCGGCTGGTCTCCCCCATCATGGACCTGTCCACCTCCCCCGTGCTGCTGCCCGAATGGGTGCCCACCCCGCGCAAGCTGCGCATCCGGCGCTCGATGGCCCGCGTCGACCGCACCCTGCGCGCCCTCGCCGCCTCCCCCGCGGCCGCCGACCCCGACCGGGCGCCCGTCCTCCACGCGCTCGTCCACGGCGACCCGCCCCCGACCCCGGACGAGCTCCGCGACGAGCTCGCCACCCTGATCATGGCCGGGTTCGAGACGACGAACGACGCCGTCGTCTGGACGAGCGTCCTCCTCGCCCAGCACCCCGAGATCGCCGAACGGGTACGGGCGGAGGCCGAGGCCGCCTTCGCCGCCACCCCGGCCGGGCTCGCCCGCATGGAGGCTCTGCCGTACACCAACGCGGTGGTCCGCGAGTCCCTGCGGCTCTACTCGCCGGTCTGGCTGACCAGCCGGGACGCCATGGAGGACATGGAGTTCAGCGGCCACCTGATCCCCGCCGGGACGACGGTGACCGTCAGCCAGTGGGTCGCCCACCGCGACCCCCGCCACTGGGAGGACCCCGAGGAGTTCCGCCCCGAGCGCTGGACGGGCAAGGGCCCGTCGGTGCCCCGCGGTTCGTACTTCCCCTTCGGCCTCGGGCCGCGCGTCTGCATCGGCGCGGCGGTCGCGACGACGGAGACGGTGCACATCGTCGCGGACATCTGGCGCCGCTACCGCCTGGAGCTCATCCGCCCGGAGCGGATCCACCCACGGCCGGCGCTGGCGCTCCAGCCGATGGGGGTGGAGGTCGTCCCGAGGGAGTGGTAGCCGGGGGCCTCACTCCCGCGGAACGACGCTCCTCTCCTCCGCGTAGTGACAAGCCGACGCGTGCGCCACCGCTCCCCCGCCCCGAAACCACTCCGGCACCTCCAGCCCCGGCACAACCTCCGCGCACTTCTCCCGCGCCTTCCAGCACCGCGTACGGAAGCGGCACCCCGAAGGCGGGTCCGCCGGGGACGGGATGTCACCACTCAGCAAGATCCGTTCGCGCCGCTCCCGCGCCAGCGGATCCGGTACCGGCACAGCGGAAAGCAGCGCCTGCGTGTACGGATGCGTGGGGTGGTCGTAGATCTCCCGGTCCGTTCCCACCTCCGCGAAGCGCCCGAGGTACATCACCGCGACCCGGTCGGAGATGTGCCGCACCACCGACAGGTCGTGCGCGATGAAGACGTACGACAGCTCGAACTCCTCCTGGAGCCGCGCCAGCAGGTTGACCACCTGTGCCTGCACCGAGACGTCCAGCGCCGAGACCGGTTCGTCGGCCACGATCACCTCGGGCCGCAGCGCCAGTCCCCGCGCGATGCCGATCCGCTGCCGCTGGCCCCCGCTGAACTGGTGCGGATAGCGGTTGATGTGCTCCGGGCTGAGCCCGACCACGTCCAGGAGCTCCCGCACCCGCTGCCGCCGGCTGCCCTTGGGCGCGGCCTCGGGGTGGATCTCGAAGGGTTCCCCGACGATGTCGCCGACCGTCATCCGGGGGTTGAGCGAGGTGTACGGGTCCTGGAAGACCATCTGGATGTTGCGGCGGACGGCCTTCAGCGCACGCCCGGACAGCCGGGTGATGTCCTCGCCCTTGTAGAGGATCCGCCCGGCGGTCGGCCGCTCCAGGTGGACGAGCAGCTTGGCGACGGTGGACTTGCCGCAGCCGGACTCCCCCACGATGCCGAGCGTCTCGCCGCGCCGCAGTTCGAAGGAGAGGTCGTCCACGGCGTGGACGGCGCCGACCTGCTTCTTGAAGAGGATGCCCCGGTGCAGCGGGTAGTGCTTGACCAGGTCTCTTACCTCAAGGATCGACTCACCGCCGTCAGCTCTCACCGGACTCACCGAGGGTCTCCTTCCAGAAGTGGCAGGCGCTGCCGCGCCCCGGGGCCACGTCGAACAGCGGTGGCCGGTCGGTGCGGCAGATGTCCTGGGCCAGGGGGCAGCGCGGGTTGAAGGGGCAGCCGGGCGGGATGGCCGTGAGGCTGGGCGGCATGCCCTTGATCGCGTAGAGCTCCCGGCCCTTGTGGTCCAGGCGGGGGATGGAGTCCAGCAGGCCCTTGGTGTACGGGTGGGCGGGCGCGGCGTAGAGCTCGCGCACGGGGGCGGTCTCGACGATGCGGCCCGCGTACATCACCGCGATCCGGTCGGCGACGTCGGCTACGACGCCCAGGTCGTGGGTGATGAGGATGAGCCCCATGTCGTACTCGCTCTGCAACTCCGCCAGCAGGTCCATCACCTGCGCCTGGACGGTGACGTCCAGCGCGGTCGTCGGCTCGTCGGCGATGATCAGGTCCGGCTCCAGGGCCAGCGCCATCGCGATCATGATGCGCTGACGCATTCCACCGGAGAACTGGTGGGGGTAGTCCCCGGCGCGCTCCTTCGCCGCCGGGATGCGGACCCGGTCCATCAGCCGGACGGCCCGGGCGCGGGCGTCCTTGCGGGTCATGCCCTCGTGGACCTCGTACATCTCGCCGAGCTGGGCGCCGACGGTCATCACGGGGTTCAGCGCGGAGAGCGCGTCCTGGAAGATCATGGCCAGCTTGGCGCCGCGGATCCGGCGGCGGTGCTCCTCGCCCATGGTGAGGAGGTCACGGCCGCGGAAGAGGACCTCGCCGCCGGTGACCCAGCCGGGCGGCGAGTCGAGGATGCCCATGACGGCCTGGGCGGTCACGGACTTGCCGGAGCCGGACTCGCCGAGCACCGCCAGGGTCTCGCCGGCGGCGACGGAGTAGCTGACGCCGTTGACGGCCTGGGCCACCCCGTCCCGGGTGCGGAACTCCACGCGCAGGTCGCGTACGTCGAGCAGTGCAGTCGTCATGTCGCATTCCCTCAGCGCAGCTTGGGGTCGAGGGCGTCGCGCACCGCGTCGCCGAGCATGATGAACGCGAGCACCGTGATGCTCAGCGCCCCCGCCGGCCACAGCAGCATGTGGGGGGCGTTGCGGATCTGGATGGAGGCGTTGGAGATGTCGATCCCCCAGGAGACGGTGGGCGGCCGGAGGCCGACGCCGACGAAGGACAGGGTCGCCTCCAGCGCGATGTAGGTGCCCAGCGCGATGGTCGCGACGACGATGACGGGCGCGACGGCGTTGGGCGCGATGTGGCGGAGCAGCAGGCGCGCGTTGCCGGCGCCGAGGGCGCGCGCGGCCTGGACGTAGTCGTGCTGTCTGGCGCCGACGACCGAGCCGCGGGCGATCCGGGAGATCTGCGGCCAGCCCAGCAGCACGATGAAGCCGACGACCGGCCAGACGGAGCCGCTGGGGACGACGGAGAGGAAGACGAGTCCGCCGAGGATGATCGGGATGCCGAAGAAGATGTCGGCGAGCCGGGAGAGCAGCGCGTCCCACCAGCCGCCGTAGAACCCGGCGAGCCCGCCGAGCACGCTGCCGAGCAGCGCGGCCCCGGCGGTGGCGCAGACGCCGACGGTGATGGAGGCCCGCGCGCCGTAGATCGTACGGGTGTAGACGTCGCAGCCCTGGGTGTCGAAGCCGAAGGGGTGGCCGGGCGCGGGGCCGTCCTGGGCCTTGGCGAGGTCGCAGCTGAGCGGGTTGCCGCCGGCGACGGCGCCCGGCCAGATGGCGATGAGGGCGAGGAAGGCGATGACGAGCGCGGAGACGATGAAGACGGGGTTGCGGCGCAGGTCGTGCCAGGCGTCGGACCAGAGGCTGCGGGCCTTGCCGCTGCCGGCGCCGCCGGGGACGGGGCCGTTCTCGAGGGTCGCCGCGTCGCTGGTGGCCAGGGTCATGGCGCCGCCGTCGCCGGGTGTGATGGTGGCGTTCGGGTCGGAGGGGTCGGCGTAAGGGGGCACCGGCGGGCCTTGGGGCGGTCCTGGGGAAAGTGGGGGCGGCGTGTCAGGCATAGCGGATCCTCGGGTCGAGCACGGCGTAGAGGAGGTCGACGAGCAGGTTCGCCATGAGGAAGACGATGACGAGGATGGTCACGAAGCCGACGACGGTGGGCGAGTTCTGCCGGAGGATGCCCTGGTAGAGCTGGAAGCCGACGCCGTGGATGTTGAAGATCCGCTCGGTGACGATGGCGCCGCCCATCAGGGCGCCGATGTCGGTGCCGATGAAGGTGACGACGGGGATGAGGGAGTTGCGCAGCAGGTGCCGGGTGATGACGCGGTGCCGGGGCAGGCCCTTGGCGATGGCGGTGCGGAGGTAGTCGGCACGGGAGTTCTCGGCGATGGAGGTGCGGGTGAGGCGGGTGACGTAGGCGAGCGAAGTGAGGGCGAGCACGACGCCCGGCAGGAGGAGTTCGTCGAAGGGCGCCTCGGGCGATACGGACGGTGAGACCACCGCCCATTTGACGCCGATGAGGTACTGGAGCACATAGCCGCTGACGAAGGTCGGCACGGAGACCACGATCAGGGTGAGCAGCAGCACGGAGGTGTCCAGGGAGCGGCCGCGGCGCAGTCCGCTGAGGAGGCCGAGGGTGACGCCGATGACGATCTCGAAGAGGATGGCGACGATCGTGAGGCGTACGGTCACGGGGAAAGCGTCGGCCATCAGCTCCAGGACCTCCTGACCGTTGAAGGCGGTGCCGAAGTCGCCGGTGAGGATCTGCCCCATGTAGTGGGCGTATTGGAGCCACAGGGGCTTGTCGAGGTAGAGCTCCTGGCGGATGCGCGCGGCGGTCGCGGGGTCGGGCGCCTTGTCGCCGAAGAGCGCGGCGATGGGGTCGCCGAGGGCGTACACCATGAGGAAGATCAGGAACGTGCTGCCGATGAACACGGGGATCATCTGGAGCAGCCGCCGGATCACATACCGTCCCATCAGGACTCCGGATTCGTTCGGCCGAGGGGCTACTTGACGGTGATCCGCTCGTAGACGGGCACACTGAAGGGGTTGAGCTCGACGTCGGTGATGTCGGTGGAGTAGCCGGCGCTGCCGTTCTGGTACCAGAGCGGGATGGCGGGCATCTGGGCGGCGAGGATCTTCTCCGCCTGCTGGAACTTCGCGACGGCCTTGGCCGTGTCGGATTCGGCGTTGGCCTCGTCGACGAGCTTGTCGAAGCCCTTGTCGCTGAACTTCCCGTAGTTGGAGGAGGCGTCGGTGTAGTAGAGCGGCTGGAGGAAGTTCTGGACGAGCGGGTAGTCCATCTGCCAGCCGGAGCGGAACATGCCGGTCATCCGGTGGTCGGTGATCTGGTTGCGGAAGTCGGCGAAGGTGCCGACGGGGTCGACGGTGCAGGCCTGGTCCTTGCCCAGGGCGTTGTTGATGCTGTTGCAGACGGCGTCCATCCACAGCCGGTGGGAGCCGGTGTCGACGTTCGAGGTGATGGTGACCCGGCCGCCGGGGAGCCCACCGCCGTCCTCGATCAGCTTCCTGGCCCGGGTGGGGTCGTAGCCGCAGGCCTCCCCGCACAGCCCTTCCTTGTAGCCGCCCTTGGCGCCGAGGACGGGTGAGGTCCAGTCGGTGGCGGGGGTGCGGGTCCGCCGGTAGATCTGCTCGGTGATCTGCTTGCGGTCGATGGCCATGGACAGGCCCTGGCGGACCTTCTCCATGCCGGGCTTGTTCCAGGCGGGGTCGTACATCGGGAAGACGAGGGTCTGGATGATGCCGGCGGGCTGGTTGATGTAGCGGTCGCCGAGGTCCTTCGCGACGTTCTTCAGCTGGGCGCTGGGGATGTCGTCGACGAGGTCGATGTTGCCGGCCTGGAGGTCGGTGTAGGCGGTGTTGTTGTCGGTGTAGACCCGTAGCTCCACTCCGCTGTTGCGGGCCTTGTCGGGCCCCGCGTAGCGGTCCCAGCGGGTGAGCCTCATCTGGGAACCCTTGGTGTACGAGTCGATGAGGTACGGCCCGTTGCCGATGGGCTTCTTCAGCCATTTCTCGTGCTGGTCGTAGAAGGCCCTGGGCAGCGGCGCGTAGGCGGAGTAGCCGAGGGTGTCGGGCCAGGTGGAGAACGTGGTGCGCAGGGCGACGGTGAAGGTCCGCTCGTCCTTGACGGCGAGGCCGGAGAGGGTCCTGGCGGTGGGGGACCCGGCGGCGGGGTGGACCTTGTCGTAGCCCTCGATGTCCTGGAAGAAGGAGGCGTTCTTCTGTTTGTTGTCGACGAGGGCGGCGTAGTTCCAGGCGTCGACGAAGGATCTCGCGGTGACCTTCTCGCCGTCGCTGAAGGTCCAGCCGTCCTTGACGGTGATGGTGAAGTGCCGCTGGTCGGGGCTCGCGATCTTCTCGGCGACCATGTTGACGGCGGCGCCGGTGCGGGGGTCGTAGGCCTTCAGCCCGCGGAAGATCATGTTGAGGACCTTGCCGCCCTGCACCTCATTGGTGTTGGCGGGCTCCAGCGGCCCCTGCGGATCCCCCCACGAGGCCCGTACGGCCCCCACGGCGGTGCCGCCCCCGCCCCCGCCGCAGCCACTCGTCGCGCCCGCCAGCAGGGCGACGGCCGCGCAGCAGGCGAGCCCGGCGGCGGCCCTGGCGCGTGTGCCTCGACCGCGTGGCCGCATGGGTGCCTCCTTGGGTGGGCGGGGTCCGAATGGGGTCGAACACCCCCAAATAACACCTCATGCGATGTCAGGTTGTGACTCTTCCCAAGGGGTTTGTCATAGAAACCGCCCATATGCGGGAGTGACGATGGCCGCCGGGTGGGGGCAGGGATAGGAGGCACGGCAGGGGGGCTCCACCGCACGAGAGCACACGAGAGCGCACGAGAGGTCCCGGGATGCCCGCCACCACCGCCCCCCCCCACCCCCCCCAACCCCCCCACCCGCCGCACCCCCACAAGACCTGGTTCATCACCGGCACCTCCTCGGGCATCGGCCGCCAGCTGACCGAGCTGCTGCTCGTCCGGGGCTGCCGCGTCGCCGCCACGGCGCGGCGGACCGAGACCCTGGACGACCTCGCGGCGGAGCACGGTGACCGGCTGCGGGTCCTCTCCCTGGACGTCACCGACACGCCGGCCGTCCGGCGGGTCGTCGACGAGGCGTTCGCGGCGTTCGGCCGTATCGATGTCGTGGTGAACAACGCGGGCTACGGGCTCTTCGGCGCGGCCGAGGAGCTGACGGACGAGCAGATCGCCCGGCAACTCGCCACCAATCTCACCGGCTCGATCCAGGTGGCCCGGGCGGCGCTGCCCCACCTGCGGGAGCAGGGCGGGGGCCGGATCGTCCAGATCTCCAGCATCGGCGGCCAGATCGCCTTCCCGTTGCTGAGCCTGTACCACGCCACCAAATGGGGCATCGAAGGGTTCTTCGAGTCGCTGCGCCAGGAGGTCGCCCCCTTCGGCATCCAGACCACGATCGTCGAACCGGGCGCGATCCGTACCGCGTTCATCGACCGGGGCCTCGACCAGGCGGCTCCCCTGGAGGCGTACGAGGCCACCGACCTGGGCGAGTTCCGCCGCAGCATGCTGGCCGGCACCGCGATCGACCCCATCGGCGACCCGGCGAGACTGGCCCGCGCCGTCATCGACAGCGCGGACCAGGACCCGGCACCGAGCCGTCTCGTCCTCGGCAGCGACGCGTACGAGATGGGGCGGACGGCGCTGACGCAGCGGCTGGCCGACCTGGAGGCGCAGCGGGGCGTGGCGTACTCGACGGACGCGGAGGACGGGCGGGGCTGAGGGGACATTCGACGCCGACTGACGCGCCCGGGCGCCGGGAAACAGGATTGTCAGTCGGTTATGGCAGGGTGTCACGTACAGCCATCGGCTACAGACATCGACGGTGTGGCGGGGATCGGGGACAGGGGGGCTCCATGACGGCGTGGGACATCCGTCCGGCTGAGGTGGGCGGAGTACTGAGCAGGACGGCGACGGCGGCCGAGGGCCTGTCGAAGGCGGGCGAGAGCGTGCAGAAGACCCTGCCGAGCGCGGCGACGGCGGCGGGCACGATCAGCGGCATGGTCTGCGGCCCGGTGCCGAGCGGCCCTGTCGCGGGGGCATTGGCGGAGTTCGCCAACAAGTGGTCGAGCGACCTGACCTACATCGCCAAGCGCACGGCCGCCTCGCTGAACGGCGCGTCCGAGGCCACGCGCCATTACGTCGAGGGTGATGTGGAGATGGCCGCGACCGCCCAGAGCGATGCCCTGAAGGAGCCCAAGATAGACATGCCCGGGCAGGACGGTGGCAAGAAGTGAGCGACGAGGAACTCATCGTCCCCTCGGGCATACCCCAGTTCACCGGTAACGTCGACACGCTGGTGTCCGACGCGAAGACACTGGCCTCGGACGCCAAGGGCTTCCGCGACTCGGGCGCGTCCGTCCACTCCACGTTCCAGGGCCTCCAGGCCTGCTACAAGGCACCGGAGGCGGAGAAGCTCTTCGCGACGACAGCACCGGTGGCGACGAAGGCCGGCGCGTTCGCGAGCGACCTCGAGAAGGTCTCCGGCGCGCTGAGCACGTACGCGACCGAGATACGCCCGCTGGCCAAGAAACTCGGCGACCTCAAGGACGAGGCCACGGCCTTCGTCAAGAGCGTCGAGGGCGACGACCACTGGCGCCGGGACAAGAAGAAGGTCGACCACAACAACAACCTGTGGCGCAGCGTCAACGCCACCGTCGCCGCCTTCACCGACGCCGAGCGCGCCTGTCACGACACGATCGTCGCCCTGGTCGGCGGGGAGAAGCTCACCGTCGACGACGGCTCCCACAAGCCGAACATGTACGGCTACAAGGCGAGCGACCTCGATCACGCCGAGTCGACGCCGTGGGGCTCGATGGCGGAGCGCGAGTACACGGGCATCGCCTGGCTGGGCCACCAGATCAAGAGCTTCGTCTGGGACGGCTTCATCGTCGACGGCGTCTGGGGCACGATCAAGGGCCTGGGCACCCTCGTCGGCACCGACGGCTGGGACAAGGCCGGCCAGGCCTGGACGGGCCTGGCCAAACTCGCCACGGGCCTGGCCATCACCGCCTCACCCCTCGGCGCCGCCTACTGGATGACCCCCGACGACAAACTCCCCAGCTGGCTGCGCGACTCGCGCACGGCGATGAAGGAGACGGGCAAGGCCCTCGTCGCCTACGACCAATGGGGCAAGAACCCGGCCCGCGCGGCCGGCGGGGTCACCTTCAACGTTCTCACCACGGTTTTCACGGGCGGATCGGGCGCGGCGGCAAAGGGTGGCGCTGTCGCGAAGACGGTCGGCGCGCTGAGCAAGGTCGCCAAGGTCGTCGACCCGATGACGTACGTGGGCAAGGCGGGCAAGTTCACCTTTGTGAAGGTGGGCGACCTGATGTCGGGCCTGAAGAACCTCCGGGTGGGCTCGACGGTCCATATCGCCGAAGAAACGTTCAAGCTCCCGGCGGAGGGTGCGGCCCTTCCCAAGCGCCCGCCGAACCTGCCGGAGAGCGCGGTCCCGTTCCTCGCCGACGGCGACAAGGTCGTCTACCTCGACAAGGGAAGCAGCCGCTTCTTCGACGCACAGGGCAAGGAGCTCCAGGCCGCGACGAAGGAACTCTCGGCCGACGAACGCGCCGCCGCAGCCGCGAAGTCGCGCGAGGCGCAACCGCAGCCGCACTCCACGGTTTCGGAGCACGAAAAGGTCCCGGTCGCGGCGGGCGTCCACGCGGGCGGCGAGGCGACGTCGTCGGCGACGCGCGGCGGGGAGCACGTGCCGCCGGGCGGTCACGGTCCGGGCGGCGGCTCGGCGGGGCACGTACCGGGCGAGCCTGGCGGGCACCTACCGGGTGGCGGCGCCGGAGGGCACGTCCCCGGAGGACCGGCCGGCCACACGCCGGGCGGGTCCGCGCAGCACGTACCGGACGGCAGCGCCGGCGGCCACGTGCCGGGGGGCGCTGCCCACGACCTCGGCCGGGGGCCGTCCGCGAGCCACGAGGTTCCGGGCGCGACTGGTAGAAGCGGTGGCGGCCACGCGTCGACACACCCTCCTGGCGGAGGCAGCCACGAGGTACCCGGCTCGGGCCACGGCACGCCCTCCCAGTCCGGTCACGGCGCCCCTTCTTCCGGCACAAGCGGACATAGCGGCGGAGGTGACGCCCGCCCGAGCAATGCCCACGAGGGCGGTAACTCGCACAACGCCACACCGGGGCACTCGGATCATCATGGCGATCACCCTCTTGACGCAGCCTCACATGAGCCGGCTGAGCACGCAGCAGAAGCACACCCTCAAGACGCGACCCATCAACCACATGTCGACAGCCCTGGGCATGAGCCCGATCTGTCACGCCCGGCGCTTCCCCCGGGCAGGGGCGGGCTCACGCTCGAAGAAGTCCGAAAAATGCGGGACAAGAAGACCCGCTGGTCGGCGGGAGAAGAATTCCACCGCAGCATGTATGGCGGCGGCGCCGAACGCCATTATCCGGTCGCCACGAACACGGATCCTGAATTCCCCGTCACCGCCAAGGGCGGAAGAAAGGTCGACGTCCCGGTGGACCTGCCGGACGGCCGCACCCTCGCCGTCGAGGTCAAGACTTATCAGGAGTTCCGTACGATCAAGTTCGCGGACGGCACCAGCAGGGCCGAGCGCGTCGAAGTTCCACTGAGCAAGGGACTCAAGGAACAAATCAACAAGGACGTGGCGCTCCGCAAACTCGACCCGAAATTTGACCCTCGCTGGTCGTTTACTCACGCACCCCCGTCAACAGAGCTGCGCGAGTACCTACAAAAGGCGAAGATAATTTTCTTGGAGTATGAGACAATAACCCCGAAGAAGCGATAGGGGAATTCAGTGGAGAACGACACACCCAGGGCCCACCAGGCGGATCCCATCCGCTGGAGCGAGGGAGCTCGCCAGAACGCAGTCGCATTGGCAGAGATGCTCGGGACTACACCTGACGCCTATTCGACGGATCCGCTGATCCTACTGGTTGCACTCCAGAACTACGTCGACCGCCTCCCCCTGAGCGAGTTCGAGCAGTCCGACTGGATCACACTCCACACAGATCTGACCTCCTACCTGGCAGATGTCCTGATCCATCGATGCGGGGGAGCCTGGCGTGTCACTCACGACTCCACCGCTCCGCAGGGCTTCCGTTACGTGATCGAAGCCACCGGCCTCGATGGGGAACATCATCAAGTGGAGCCTTACGCAGTGGTGATGGAAGAGTTCCGGCACCCTCCGATCGAGATCACTCGAATGATCGCAAATGCGGAAGTGGCGCTCCACGTCACGCGTCTCCTGAACGACTGACCGGAGCGTAACGACCCAAAGAAGAGCCTTGAGGGCGTCGAAGTGAACCACCCCTTCGATGCCCTCAAGGACAGAAACGCAAGAACCGACCTTGTTACATGACTTGCCCGGCAAGTTCACTTTGCATGACTGGCGCCATCGTCAGAAAAGGTCGTAAGGAAACGCGACGGGTTCCGACTCGGCAACTTCAAGGGGCTGCCGGGCCACCACGCCGGCTTGGATCACCAGCAATTCAGGAACATGGTCCTCGTAATGCCGGAGCTGACCCACGGGATCGATAGAGGGCGAATGGGCAGCCAGGCGCCTCAACAAATCGTGCAGTTCAGGGAGTTCTTCGACATGCATCTCCTGTCTGACCGTCACGGACCAGCCCCGTCGTCCCCGCACCAGCTCGCCGAACAAGGCTCCGCCGATACGCGACGCGGAGCCACGGGCCGCAAGCAGGGGCTCGCACTCGAGATCGCCGTCCAAGGGATCCTCCCCCTGGAGGCCCATGTGCCATCGAAGGTCGTCAAGGACCTCGCCCGGCAGGGTGTCACCCAGCTCCCAGGCGAGCTGGAGCTCGTACAGATCACTCATGCGCGCCAGCCTAAAAGCCGCGCCATGGAGACGAACCCGGGCCTGTCGCCCCTGATCCACCAGGAAGGCACATGAAAGACGTCATAGCCCTCACCCCCAAGATGCCCGACTCCTGGGCCGTCGTGGCCGGGCTCTACGCGGGTGGGCCCGATGCCGAGGCCAGCGGGGTCAACGACGGGGCCGTCGTTCAGCTGCGGGCGGTGGATGGGCAGCCGCTCGTGTCCGTCGAGGCGCCGTTGCTCGTGCATGTGCCCGGTGAGGCGGAGCGGCTGCTCGGGGATGGGGTCGGGGCGCCTCCGGTGCCCTATTGGTGGACCGAGGTGCGGGCCTCGACCGCGTTGCCCGAGGCCGCGCCGCTCGCCGGGTCCGTGGCGGGGCGGTTGAGCATGCTGCTCGGCGGGGCGGTGTGGCCCGCCGAGGCCGCGTCGCTCGACGTCGTTCCCGTGGGTAATGGTGCCGGTGAGGTCACCGCCACCACCGACGAGGCCGGGCTCGCCGTCGACGTGCTCACCGGCTCCACCGCCGTCGTCCTCGCCGACCGGCCCGTCGTCCCCCTCAACGCCTGGATGTCCGAGGTCCTGCGAACCGTCGGCGCCGCCGGGCTCGCCCTCCAGATCGTCACACCGTCCCACGTACGCCTCAGCCTCCCCCTGCGTACCGCCCTCGCCGGTGCGCCCAATCGCTGGGTCGTCCAAGACAGCGGAAACCACTACTACGACGGGCTCTCCGGTGCGGAACTCCGCTGGGAGAACGGCACCTTCACCCCCGCCCGAACGGAAGCTGGCGAGACCCCCGTGGCCAAGCCGTTCTCGGACACCACGCCCACCACCGACCGGCAGCTGATCGCCTCCTTCCGCGTCCTGCACGAGCACGTCACCGACGACCTCGTCCTCGGCAGCGCCCTCCGCGCCGCCTGGACCGCGCTCACCGGCGCGGGCCCCGCGGGCTGGGGCACCGCCGAGCCCGTCAATCTCCCCTGGTCGAATGGGCAGTTGACCGCCCTCGCCCGCGAGCGCTCCCCCGAGCCCACCCACCTCCTCGCCGTCGGCCACCCCGACCGCCCGGCCCTCGCGACCCTCCGCGTCAGCCGCACCGAGGGCGGCGTGGCCGAGGACGTCACCCTCACCCTCGGCTACGGCCGGGACGAGACCCCGCCCCTCGACGCCGTCGAGCCCCTCGCCCGTACGCTCGCCGACGAGCACGGTCTCGTATCGCTCCTCGTCTCCCTGCGCCGGGGCCGCCGCGACCTCGCCGTGCCGCCGCGCTTCGAGGCCCCGCCGATCCCCGTCTCCTTCACGCTGGGCGCCGCCGACGTCCGCCGGACCGGCCTCGACCACGCGCTCCGCCCGCCGCTCGACCTCACCCCCCTGCGGCTGGGGCCCGCCGTCGTCCACTACCCCCTCGGCGACGGCACCGACGCCCAGGCGTGGACGGTGCTCCATCGGCTGTCCGCCCACCTCAAGGCCGTTCGGGCCGATGGTTAGGGTGGCTCGATCAGTTCTTGCAGAAAGGCCGAGCAGCCCACTGTGATCGAGTCACGCCCCCACACCCTGTTTTCCTTCGGCACGTTGCTGGACGAACGGGTCCAGAAAGAGCTTTTCGGCCGGTCCGTGCCCACTTCTCCGGCGTCGCTGGCCGGATATACGACCCGACCGATCCAGATCACCGACGAGTCCGTGATCGCCACCAGCGGCCTCGACGTCCACCTGACCCTGGAGCGCAGGATCGGCGCCGAGGTCGAGGGGGCCGTCCTGCACCTCACCGACGCGGACCTCGCCGCCGCCGACGAGTACGAGGTCGACGACTACGCCCGTCGGCGCGTACGTCTCTCCTCCGGGGAGACCGCCTGGGCCTACCTGGACGCGAACCCGCTCCGCCCGGCACAGCGCATCGTGATCGTGGGCGACAGCATCGCCTACGGGCGCTGCGATCCGCAGGGCGGATGGGCGGCCCGGCTTGCGACCGCCCACATCGCGGCGAACGAGCTCGCGCACCGGGTCTTCAACCTGGCCATCCCCGGCAGCACGCTGGTCGACGTCAGCGAGCAGACACCCGCACTGCTGGCCCCTCGCCTGCCCGACACCCTCCTCGTCGCCGCCGGCATCAACGACTCCGCGCTGCCGAACGGGCTGACGCACCTCGCGGACAGTCTCGGCTCGCTCGCCGCCACGGCCTTGAGCCACAACGCGCGGCTCGTCGTCGCGGGTCCGACGTGGCTCGACGAGGAACGCGCGCCTGTCTACGAGGGCCTGTGCTTCACCCGGGCCCGGGCGCTGGAACTGCGCGAGTCCCTGCGGGCCTGGTGCGACGAGAACCACGTCGACTTCCTCGACATGTGGGAGCCGCTGCGCGAGCGGACCCATCTGCTCGTCGACGGCCTCCACCCCGGCGCCGAGGGGCACGAGGCGCTCCATCAGCACCTCAGCGCCCTCGGCGGCTGAGCCCCTCGATCAGTCCGGGTGCGCCGCCCGCTGGTGCCGCCCCATGGCGGTCGCCAGCCGGGCGGCCTCGTCACGGTCGCCGACGTCGACGGCCCGGTAACGGCCCTGCTTGATCTCCCAGCAGACCCGGCACCGCGCGGGCGGGCTCACGGGCCCCGGGCCCGTCCCGAGCGCGGCCTCGCGGCGGCTCCGCTCGTTGACGTCCGCGACGCGCGCGCGGAGCGCGTCGCCCGTGTCGGCCGGGCGGAGATCGCCCGGCAGCGCTTCCCACTCCCGGCCGCCCCCGGGCGCCCTGAGCAACACCCGCCCGCCGACGACGGCCATGACCTCACCCACACGGTCCCGCCCCGCGTCGAGGACGATCGCCCCGACCTCCGGGGCGGTCACCGCCCGCCCTCCGGACAGCGGGGGACGAAGTCGATACCGTGCGCCGTCACCACCACGGGGGCGGCAGCAGCGCCGCAGCGGTGGCGAGTACGGCCGGAGCATGTGGGAGCACACAGCGCTCTCACCCATTCAAGGCATCGAATCATCAAGGTTGCCACTGTCTGTCGACCCCGCATCCTTTGCGTTGACCACGCTGACCACGCCCCGCGACCGTCGGCGGCCGTAGGGCTTCCATGCGCAGATCCTGCCGGGACGCAGAAGGCGTATTTACTGCCATGCACGGACAGTTGGGCCGTTCCAGCGCTACTGTCGGAGAACGCCCAAACGTCCGCAGGGGGTTCCTTGAACTCAGCTCTACGATCAGCTATGGCATCGGCCGGGCTGTCGCCCCGACAGCTCGCCCTCCGCGTCGGTGTCTCCGGCAAGACCGTGGAACGGTGGGTCGCGGACGAAGAGTTGATCCCGCATGCCAGAAACCGAGAAGACGCCTCAGCGGCGTTGGGAGTGGAAGCAGCGATGTTGTGGCCCAAGGCGGTCAGGGACCGTTTGAAGACCGGGAGCGACCAGGAAATCGTCCGTAGCTACCCGTACCGGTCCGCGTGCCCGTCCACCGTGTGGGGCGAGCTCATCTCCGACGCGACCGACGACCTGTTCTTCGGCGGATACACCTCCTACTTCCTGTGGAGCCATGTACCCGCCCTCCCCGACGTCCTGCGGCGGAAGGCCGCGAAGGGCTGCCGCGTCCGGTTCCTGATCGGCGACCCCGAAGGAAGCGTGACCACGCAGCGGGAGGAGATCGAGGACGTCGCCATGGCTGTGTCCACACGCATCAGGACGACCTTGGAGCAGTTGTCCAGAATGGGCCCGACGGAAGGCCTGGAAGCGCGGTTCTCCGCTCCTGCGGACGCCACGAACCACATCTCGCTGTCCGTCTTCCGCTTCGACGACGAAGCGCTCGTGACACCGCACCTGGCCACACAGGTCGGCCACGACTCGCCGCTGCTCCACCTGCGACGACGCGGGGAGCAGGGCATGTTCCACCGCTTCGTGGAGCACGCCGAGGAGTTGTGGTCCCGGAGCGTCCCCATTGAGCGGCTGGCACACAGCAGATGACCGATCCCACGCCCTACAACCAGGTGTTCGAACACACCGGCTGGCGCAAGAGCAGCTACAGCGGCGTCCAGAGCGACTGCATTGAGATAGCCGATGGGTTACCCGCCCTCACCCCCGTCCGTGACAGCAAGAACCCCCACGGACCCACCCTGCTCTTCGAGACCAGCGCATGGTCAACGTTCGTCCATGGCCTGAAGACCGGTCCCATCCGACCGCAGAACGCTCGGTGACGCATCGTCCGGCCCGAAGTCGCCCACAGGCCAACGCCGTACACCCAACGCGACCAGCGCGGACACCCGTCCAGCCACCCCCGCCCTCTGGCATACTCATGCATCCTGAAGCTACTTGAGTACACGGGTGGGGACATGAGTGAGCACGAGACCTACGAGAAGCTGATCGCCCTGCTCGACGAGCACGGCGCCGGCTACCGGGTGATCGAGCACGAGGCCGAGGGCGGGACCGAGGCCGTGAGCCGGTTGCGGGGGCACTCGCCGGCGGAGGCCGCCAAGTGCATCGTCGTCATGGTGAAGCTGGGCAAGAAGGAGAAGCGGTACGTGCTCGCCGTCGTGTCCGGCGACAAGCGCGTCGACCTCGCGGCGATCAAGGGGCTGCTCGGCGGGAGTTACGCCGGGTTCGCCTCGCAGGACGTCGCCGAGCGGCTCTCGCAGTGCGTGAGCGGGACGATCCTGCCGTTCTCCTTCGACCCTGAGCTGGAGCTGATCGTCGACCCGGCGCTGCTCGAGCACCCCGAGTTCTTCTTCAACGCCGCCCGTCTCGACCGCTCGCTCGCCCTCTCCAGCAGCGATTACCTCAAGGTCGCGGAGCCTCGGGTCGAGAGCATCGCTGTCGCCTGAGCCCCTCCCCTTCCAGTCCCCCCTTCCAGTCCCCCCCTCCGGTCCCCCTCGGGTCCCCTCCGGAGGAGTTACGTCGTCGTCGGCGTGAGCGCCAGCGCCACGCCGAGGCCGACGAGGACCGAGCCGATCACCCTGTTCAGCACCACCTGGCTGCGCAGCATCTTCGCCCGCAGCCGGTCGTTCGAGAAGAACAGCGCCGCCAGGGCGAACCACGCCAGGTGGGCCAGGGACATGAACAGGCCGTAGCCGATCTGACGCCAGACGGGCGTGTCCTGGTGGATGACCTGGGTGAAGGTGCTGAGTACGAACAGCGTGGTCTTCGGGTTCAGCGCATTCGTCAGGAATCCGGTGCGCAGGGCCTGGCCGGCGGAAATGGCGGGCCCGTCGGTGAGGTCGATGTCCAGCTGTGAGCGCTGGACGAAGGTCTTGCAGCCGACATAGACGAGATATCCCGCGCCGACCAGCTTGATGACCGTGAACACCGAGGGCGAATGGGCGATGAGCAGGCCCACGCCCAGAATCGTGTAGGTCACGTGCACCAGTACGCCGAGCGAGATGCCCACGGCGGAGAGAATTCCCGGAGTACGCCCGTACAAATAGCTGTTACGAACGGTCATCGCGAAGTCGGCGCCAGGGCTGATGACGGCCAGGACGGTGATGAGGGCGACGGCGAGAAGTTCGGCCATGGCTCCAATTCCGGCGGGTGGGGGGCGGGGCCGTGCCGTGGTGGGGCCGTGCAGCACCGACTCCTGGATGGGCTCGTATTGTCGCGCGACGCCACCGTTGAGCGTGTTGTATTCGACG
>NZ_JAVRFI010000028.1:0-96622 GCF_031845785.1 Streptomyces hesseae | reverse complement strand
AACCTTACCAGATCCGTTTTCCGTTCCGTTTCCGGTCTGGATTCCGTTTCCGGCCCCCTGTTGGAGCGGGGTTTCTCGCCTTTGCCTTGCGGCTTCCGGCGTGATCACTACTTTAGCGGATTTCCCCGGTGGCGCCTAATCGGCGCCCGATCCGAATTTCGGACACGCCGAAATTCATCCCGTTCAGGGAGTCATACAAGTAGTGGAGGTCGTCGCCTCTTCGTCCTGTCGGACTCCGTGGCAACTCGGAGAACTCTACACGAGGTTCAGGGGTGCTTGCGCCGCCCCTTGGGTGCCCGGCCCGCCGGGTTGCCCGTGCGGGTCGTACGGAGGCGTTCGTGGCGGGCGCGGGCCCGGTCGTACTCGGCGCGGTGGAGCTTCTCGCCCGGGGCCTCCACCAGGCTGCGGCAGAAGTAGGCGAGCAGGGTGCCCAGGAAGCCGATCATCATGAGGCTCTGCATCGAGCGTTCGGCCGCCGCGTCCACCGGGGCCTCCGGGCGGCGGACGAACCGCTCCCATGTGCGACGGAAAGCAAGGGCGCTACAGATGGCGAAGGCCACGACGACCATCGCGTTGATCAGGCCGCCCACCTTGGCGATGGCCAGGCCCTCGTATCCCAGGCGCAGGACGAACGCGCCCGCTGCCGCCGCGGCCAGGGAGCCCACGGCGACCCCGGCCCGGCGCAGTGCGTAGCCGCCGTCATGGTCGACCCAGGTCGTACCGAAGAACCTGATGGATTCGGGCTGGGGGCCGGCCGTCTCGTGCTCACCGCTCATACGTCGATTATGGGCATGCGTCGATTACGGGCATGCCGGTCGACGGTCAGAGCGGTCAGGCAGTCAGAGCGGTCAGCCCGAGCAGGCGACCGCCACATAGCCACTGCTGCCCGTCTTCACATACGCGTCGGACACGTACTGGCCCGGGGCGATGCAGTCCCACACGTCCGTGGTGCCGCACGGGCCGGAGACGGTCTCGCCGCGGGTCTGGCAGCGGATGGAGACGCTGGAGCCCTGCGGGAGGACCTTGACGAGTTCGCTGTCGGAGCTGGGGCCCCGGCGGACATTGACCTGATGGCCAGGAGCGATCGGGTAGTACGCCATGGTGCTCTCCCCCGTGAGGTGAATGACATGTGCAGGCTAGCAACGCACGGCTGCGCCTCCCCGGTAGCCCCTGCCCCATCGATTAGGCTCCGCAAGCCGCCGAAAGCGGTCGAATCACACGGGTGACACGGGGGTGGGACATGCCGCCGCTGCGCAGTACGGGGGCCGGGCCGGAAGCGGACGATCCGCAATACGCGGGCCGGTACCGGCTGGAAGGGCGCCTCGGCTCGGGTGGCATGGGCGTGGTGCACCTGGCGCGCTCGCCGTCGGGGCTGCGCATCGCCGTCAAGGTGGTGCACGCCGAATACGCGGTGGACCCCGAGTTCAGGGCGCGGTTCCGGCAGGAGGTCGCGGCGGCGCGACGGGTGAGCGGTGCGTTCACCGCGTCCGTCGTCGACGCCGATCCCGATGGTGAACGGCCTTGGATGGCCACCCTCTATATCCCCGGGCCCACGCTGTCCGAGCAGGTGAAGCGGAATGGGCCGCTGAGCCCCGACGAGGTGCGGCGGCTGGCGGCCGGGCTCGCGGAGGCGCTGCGCGACATCCACCGGGCGGGCGTGGTGCACCGGGATCTCAAGCCCAGCAATGTGCTGCTCGCCGAGGACGGTCCGAAGGTCATCGACTTCGGGATCTCGCGGCCGTACGACAGCGAGCTGCGCACCGAGACCGGCAAGCTGATCGGTACGCCGCCCTTCATGGCCCCGGAGCAGTTCCAGCGGCCGCGTGAGGTGGGGCCGGCGGCGGATGTGTTCGCGTTGGCGTCGTTGCTGGTGCACGCGGCGACGGGGCGGGGGCCGTTCGAGTCGGAGAGTCCGTACATCGTCGCGTACCAGGTCGTGCACGACGAGCCCGATCTGGCGGGTGTGCCGGACGATCTCGTACCGCTGATCCAGGCCTGCCTCGCGAAGGAGCCTGCGGACCGGCCGACGCCCGACGCGATCATGGCCATGCTGCCGACGCCGGAGCCCGGGCCGGTGACGACGTCGCCGGTTTCCGCGCGCGTTCCCGGGCGCGTCCC
This sequence comes from Streptomyces hesseae, assembly GCF_031845785.1. Classification (NCBI taxonomy): domain Bacteria; kingdom Bacillati; phylum Actinomycetota; class Actinomycetes; order Kitasatosporales; family Streptomycetaceae; genus Streptomyces; species Streptomyces hesseae. Next base: position 94,504 of record NZ_JAVRFI010000028.1, on the reverse strand, counting down.
GGGGTCCGTCCCGGAGGCCGGCTCCCTCTCTCCCCCTTCTACGGACGGCGGCTCCCGCCCCCGGTCCCGTCGGCTGCTGTCGCTCCGTCGGGCCGCCGCTGCCACCGTGGCCGCCGTCGCACTGATAGCGGGCGGTGCCTGGGTGATGGAGGAGGTGGAGAGCCTCGGCAAGCAGCCGACGCCCAGCCGCCCCACCCCGGCGGGCTCCTCCTGGCGCCCGTGGGAGACGTCCGTACTCGCCGACCCCGCCGGGAACGGTGAGGTGCGGGCCGGGTTCTGTACGTTCGCGGACGGCGCCCTGTACTGCGCGGGGCGGGGCGTGCACGCGGCCCGTATAGACGCCGCGTCCGGCAAGGTCGCGTGGCGGCGGGCGACTCCAGGCGGCGACCGGCCCGGACCCGGTGTGAGCGGGGCGCGGGCGCCGAGGGTGTCCGGTGGGCTGGTGCACGCGTTGTCGCCGGACAAGCGGGTGCTGTCCGCGCTCGACCCGGCCACGGGTGAGCCACGCTGGACGCGCGATGTGTCCGCGTACGACGGACGCGTTTATTACGCGGGCGACACCGTACTGCTGGTCGCCGGGGACGGTGTGATCACGGCGGTCGACGGGGCGACGAACCGGGAGCGGTGGCGGCATGCGCTGCCCGGTGGGATCAAGCCCGTCTTCTCCTTCTACGGGCGTGACGCCATCGGCGTCGCTCTCGCACCCGACGGGCGGCACACGAACGTCGTCGGTGTCGACCCGGTGCGCGGTACGACGCTGTGGCGGTGGACGGCGGACGGTGCGCTGACGGCCGTCGGGACCGGGCCGAACGGCAGTGTTTATCTCAGCGAGACCAATACACGGACGCAGGTTTCCACTGTCGTCCGCTATGCCCCGGGGATCGGGCGGGAACGGCGGATACCGCTCCGTACGCCCCTGGACGCGACGAGCGTCATCGCGAAGGGCGACGTGGTGTACGTCCTGTCCTCGGACGGCGGGCTGACGGCGATCGGTACGGCGGAGCTGCCCGGGCGGCCCGCGGGTGAGCTGTGGCGGATGGAGACGTCCGTCGCCAACGCGTCGGCGCTGGTCGCCGATGACGACGGGCGCCGGCTGTACCTCTCCGCCGCCGACGGGCGACTGCTGGCCGTGGACACCGGGCAGGGGACGCTGCTCGGGCAGACGTCGCCGCGGTTGGCGCGAGCGGGGCGCGGGGTTCTGGAGCTGCTTCCGGAGCCGGTGGTGGCGGACGGGAAGGTATTTGGCGCGGCGCCGGACGGGACGGTGTTCGCGGTGAGTGAGCGGAACCCGGCGGGGTGGCGGTAGGGCGACACCCCGCCGGAGCGGGTGAAGGCAGGGGCGGGCCGCTGAGGGCCGATTACCCCAGCTTGCTGACGTCCCGCACCGCGCCCTTGTCCGCGCTCGTCGCCATCGCCGCGTAGGCGCGCAGGGCCGCCGAGACCTTGCGGTCGCGGTTCTTCGGCGCGTACGTGCCGCCGAGGGCCTCGCGGCGGGCCGCCAGCTCGTCCTCAGGCACGAGGAGTTCGATCGAGCGGGACGGGATGTCGATGCGGATGCGGTCGCCGTCGTGGACGAGGGCGATCGTGCCGCCCGAGGCGGCCTCGGGCGAGGCGTGGCCGATCGACAGCCCCGACGTACCGCCGGAGAAGCGGCCGTCCGTCACCAGGGCGCAGGCCTTGCCGAGGCCGCGGCCCTTGAGGAAGGACGTCGGGTAGAGCATCTCCTGCATGCCGGGGCCGCCGCGCGGGCCCTCGTAGCGGATGACGACGACGTCGCCCTCCTTGATGCCCTTGGACAGGATCTTCTCGACGGCCTCCTCCTGCGACTCGCAGACGACGGCCGGGCCCTCGAACGTCCAGATCGACTCGTCGACACCGGCGGTCTTCACGACACAGCCGTCGACGGCGAGGTTGCCCCTGAGGACCGCGAGGCCGCCGTCCTTGGAGTAGGCGTGCTCCGCGGAGCGGATGCAGCCGTTCTCGGCGTCGACGTCGAGGGACTCCCAGCGCTCGGACTGGGAGAAGGCGGTGGCGGAACGGACGCAGCCGGGCGCGGCGTGCCACATCTCGACCGCCTCGGCGGACGGGGAGCCGCCGCGGACGTCCCAGGTCTTGAGCCACTCGGCCAGTGAGGGCGCGTGCACGGTGTGGACGTCCTCGTTGAGCTGGCCGCCGCGCCAGAGCTCGCCGAGGATGGCGGGGATGCCGCCGGCGCGGTGGACGTCCTCCATGTAGTACGTGCCGCCGGGGGCGACGTTCGGGGCGACCTTGGCCAGGCAGGGGACGCGGCGCGAGACGGCGTCGATGTCCTTGAGGTCGTAGTCGAGCCCGGCCTCCTGGGCGGCGGCGAGCAGGTGGAGGATCGTGTTGGTGGAGCCGCCCATGGCGATGTCGAGGGCCATGGCGTTCTCGAAGGCGGCGCGGGTGGCGATGTTGCGCGGCAGGACGGACTCGTCGCCCTGGTCGTAGTAGCGCTTGGTGATCTCCACGACCGTGCGGCCGGCGTTCTCGTAGAGCGCCTTGCGGGCGGTGTGGGTGGCGAGCACGGAGCCGTTGCCCGGGAGGGAGAGGCCGATGGCCTCGGTGAGGCAGTTCATCGAGTTGGCGGTGAACATGCCGGAACACGAGCCGCAGGTCGGGCAGGCGTTCTCCTCGATGCGCAGGACGTCCTCGTCGGAGACGTTCTCGTTCACCGAGTCGACGATGGCGTTGATCAGGTCGAGCTTGCGGACCGTGCCGTCGACGAGCGTGGCCTGGCCGGCCTCCATGGGGCCGCCGGAGACGAAGACGACGGGGATGTTCAGGCGCAGCGCGGCCATGAGCATGCCCGGGGTGATCTTGTCGCAGTTGGAGATGCAGATCAGGGCGTCGGCGCAGTGGGCCTCGACCATGTACTCGACGGAGTCGGCGATCAGGTCGCGGGAGGGCAGCGAGTAGAGCATGCCCGCGTGGCCCATGGCGATGCCGTCGTCGACGGCGATGGTGTTGAACTCGCGCGGGATGCCGCCCGCCGCCTTGATCGCGTCGGAGACGATCCGGCCGACCGGCTGGAGGTGGGTGTGGCCGGGCACGAACTCCGTGAAGCTGTTCGCCACCGCGATGATCGGCTTGCCGAAGTCCTCGCGCGCTACGCCCGCGGCCCGCAGAAGGGCTCGGGCGCCCGCCATGTTGCGGCCGTGGGTGACAGTGCGGGACCTCAGCTCGGGCATCCTGCTCACTCCTTGTGTCTCGGACGTCCGAGCCTACGCCGCTCGTCCGCGAAGCGGACAGGGTTTCCGGGATGCGAGATGCCCCACGTGGTGCCCGACGTAACGCCCGGCGTGACGCCCGGCGTGATGCCGGTCAGCGTGCCGGGGCGCCCGTCATGTGGCGCTGGACCGCCGGGGCGACCATCGCCACGACCTGGTCGAGGTCCGTGGATGCCATCGGTTCGATCTTGATGACGTGGCGCAGCATGATCACGCCCACCAGGTGTGCCGCCGCCAGCTCGGACCGCAGCTGCGCGTCGGGGGCCTTCAGCTCGGCGGCGATGCGGGACATCAGCCGGGTGTACACCAGATCGCGGAAGACCGCGGCGGCCGCCTCGTTGGCCACGGCCGACCGCACGATCGCGAGCAGCGGCTCGCGGGTGACCGGGTCCTCCCACAGCCCGAGGACGAAGCGGGTCAGCCGCTCCCCCGCACTGTCCAGCGACCCCTGGACGACGACCGCCTGGGCGTCGAGGGCGGGCGCGAAGGCCGTCTCGACGGCGGCGGCGAAGATCTGTTCCTTCGGGCCGAAGTAGTGGTGGACGAGCGCGGGGTCGACGCCGGCGCCCCTGGCTATGCCGCGGATGGACGCCTTGTCGTAGCCGCGCTCGGCGAATTCGGCGCGGGCGGCGGTGAGGATGCGCTCACGCGCGCCGGGGCCGCCGCCCGCGTCCGTACGGGCGGGACGGCCGCGGCGGCGCGGGGCGGCGGCCGGGGGACGGTCCTGGCTCTCGTCCGGCTGGTCCTCGGTCGGCTGGTCCTCGCTCGTCACGGTCTCGGCACCCCCGTCGGGGAGGCGAGGTGGAGGCGGGTGTACGCCAGGGCCTCGGCCAGGTCCGCTTCCCGCTCGGCGGCGGACATGGCCCGGCGGGTGTTGACCTCGATCACGACATGCCCGTCGAACCCACTCGTCGCCAGGCGCTCCAGCACCTCGGCGCAGGGCTGCTTGCCGCGTCCGGGGACGAGGTGCTCGTCCTTCGCGGAGCCGTTGCCGTCGGCGAGGTGGATGTGGGCGAGCCGGTCGCCCATCCGGTCGATCATCTCAAGGGCGTCCGTGCGGGCCGTCGACGTGTGCGACAGGTCGACCGTGAAGTGGCGGTAGTCGTCCTTGGTGACGTCCCAGTCGGGCGCGTAGGCGAGCATCTCGCGGTCGCGGTAGCGCCAGGGGTACATGTTCTCGACGGCGAACCGGACGTCGGTCTCGCCCGCCATGCGCCACAGCCCCTGGACGAAGTCCCGCGCGTAGGAGCGCTGCCAGCGGAACGGCGGGTGGACGACGACGGTGCTCGCGCCCAGCTTCTCCGCCGCCGCGCGGGCGCGCTGGAGCTTGACCCACGGGTCGGTCGACCAGACGCGCTGGGTGATCAGCAGACAGGGGGCGTGGACGGCCAGGATGGGTACCTGGTGGTAGTCGGACAGGCGACGCAACGCGTCGATGTCCTGGCTGACCGGGTCGGTCCACACCATGACCTCGACACCGTCGTAACCCAGCCGGGCGGCGATCTCGAAGGCCGTCGCCGTCGACTCGGGGTAGACCGATGCCGTGGACAGCGCGACCTTCGCATCCGGAATGCGCACCACTGGCTCTGTCACGAGGGACAGCGTATGCCCGCCCCTCCGGCGGCGGGCAGGTGGTTCCGTACGACGGGTACGTCGGGTACGTCGGGTACGTCACGGTGGGCCCTGAGCGGTCCGCCCGGTGGGGCGGACCAAGCCGCCCCACCGGGTGGTCCGCTCAGGTCGTGGGCAGGTGGTCCAGCCGGCGCAGGATCACGCCCTCGCGCAGCGCCCACGGGCAGATCTCGACCTCCTCCACGCCGAACAGCTCCAGCGCCGCCTCCGCCACGAGCGCGCCCGCGAGCAGTTGCCGCGCGCGTCCCTCGGAGACGCCGGGGAGCCTGGTGCGCTGGCCGGAGTTCATCGTGGCCAGCTTGGGCACCCACTCCTCCAGGGCCTTCCGGCTGAGCGTGCGCTGGGTGTACAGCCCCTCGGTGGAGCGGGCCGCGCCCGCGATCCGGGCGAGCTGTTTGAAGGTCTTGGAGGTGGCGACGGCGTGGTCGGGCGGGCCGAGGCGGGCGAAGTCGCCGACGGTACGGGCGATCTCCGTGCGTACATGGCGGCGGAGCGCCCGTACGTCCGAGGAGTCGGGCGGGTCACCGGGGAGCCAGCCCTTGGTGAGGCGGCCGGCGCCGAGGGGGAGGGACGCTGCCGCGTCGGGCTCCTCGTCGAGGCCGAAGGCGATCTCCAGGGAGCCGCCGCCGATGTCGAGGACAAGGAGCTTTCCGGACGACCAGCCGAACCAGCGGCGGGTGGCGAGGAAGGTGAGCCGGGCCTCCTCCGCGCCGGTGAGGACGGGCAGTGTGACACCGGTCTCCCGCTGGACGCGGGTGAGGACGGCGTCGGCGTTGGAGGCCTCGCGGACGGCCGAGGTGGCGAAGGGGAGCACTTCCTCGACGCCCTTGTCCTCGGCGGCCTGGAGCGCCTCCTGGATCACGCCGATGAGCCGCTCTATCCCGGCGTCGGTGATCGCGCCGGAGTCGTCCAGCAGCTCGGCGAGGCGCAGCTCGGTCTTGTGGGAGTGGGCGGGGAGCGGGCGGGCACCGGGGTGCGCGTCGACCACCAGCAGGTGGACCGTATTCGAACCCACGTCGAGGACACCGAGTCTCATGGCCTGAACGCTACTGCGGTGGCCGAGGGCACTTAGGCTTGAGGGGTGGCGAAGACGAAGAAGGCCAAACCGGACAAAGAGCGGGAAAGAGCCTCCAGCAAGCAGGTCAACGGCTCCGGGAGCTCCGGTGACTCCGGGAGCTCCGGCAAGAAGGACAAGCTCGGGTCCAAAGTGGTGAAGGCCGCCAAGGCGGCCCCGGTGCCCGACGAGGTCGGGCTCGACTTCGCCCGTGCCTGGGTCGAGTTCCCCGACCCGGCCGACGAGGAACAAGTCTTCCGCTGCGATCTGACCTGGCTGACCTCCCGCTGGACGTGCGTCTTCGGCGACGGCTGCCAGGGCATCCGGGAAGGACGCGCCGCCGACGGCTGCTGCACGCTGGGCGCGCACTTCTCGGACGAGGAGGACGAGCAGCGGGTCGCCGAGCACGTGGCGCGGCTCACGCCGGAGATGTGGCAGTTCCACGAGGTGGGTGCCGACTCCGGGTGGACGCAGGTCGACGAGGACGGGGAGCGGCAGACCCGGCGCTGGAAGGGCTCCTGCATCTTCCAGAACCGGCCCGGCTTCGCGGGCGGCGCGGGCTGCTCGCTGCACATCCTGGCGCTGCGGGAGGGCCGCGAGCCGCTGGAGACGAAACCGGACGTGTGCTGGCAGCTGCCGGTGCGGCGTACGTACGACTGGATCGACCGGCCGGACGACACGCAGGTGCTCCAGGTGTCGATCGGCGAGTACGACCGTCGGGGCTGGGGCGCGGGCGGGCACGACCTGCACTGGTGGTGCACGTCGGCGCGGTCCGCGCACGTGGGTGCGGATCCGGTGTACGTGTCGTACCGGGCGGAGCTGGTGGAGCTGATGGGTGAGCGGGGGTATGCGCGGCTGGTGAAGCTGTGCGAGGAGCGGATGGCTTCGCTGCTGCCGATGGCTCCGCATCCGGCGGACGACCGGCCCGGGGCCTGAGCGGGGCCGCTTGCGGGTGCGGGCCGGCGGGTGGGTTTGTGCCCACCCGTTCCGCCCCGCGGAACGATTGCCCACAAACCGGTTAGTGCGTCGGCGGTGGCGTCGTGGGCGGGTAGGTCGATTGGCTCGGCGTCGGGGTCGGAGTCGGGCGGAGGGTGCCGCAGCCTTCGATGGTGACGACCGTGCCGCCCGGGGCGATGGCCACACGGGCGCTCCAGGGGCCCGTGGGCTCCCGGCTGTGGTCGACGAGCACCGTGACCGTCACGGACTGCCCCGGACGCAGCACTCCCCCGGGCTGGCTCAGCCGTAGCCAGGGCGCCCCGGCGGACATCGACCAGCTGACCGGTTCGCCGCCGTCGGCGGTGAGCGTGATGAGCGTGGCCGTGCCGCTGGGCTGCGCCTCGACCGTCAGCCGACCGGGTCCGGCGGGGCGGGCGGCCTGGGTGTGCCTCGGCGCGACGGCGGCCGGGGGTGTGGGGCCGGCGGACCGCGTGGCCGGGGTGGGGCTGCCGTCCGGGCCGAGGACGGCCACGGAGACGTCCGGGAAGCGGTGGCCGAGGTGCCCCGGAGTGCCGTTGACGCGCCGGGTGGGGCCCGCCGGGGCGGTCGCCCCGTACGGATCCGCGTACGTGCCCTCGTACAGGCCCTCGTGGGGGCTGCCGCCCAGGCTGTCGGTCTCGGTGGCGGACACCGGGGCGGCGCCCGTGCCCTCGCCGAGCGGGGTGCCCCGGTAGGCGGCCCACAGGGCGAGGATGGGCGCGGCGACGACCGTGGCGACGACGGTGGTGGTCACGGCCCGGCTGCGCAGCCTGCTGCGGCGGGCGGCGCGGTCCTTGGGGGTGAGGGGGAAGCCACCGCGGTCGAAGCGCGGGGCGCCGGCGCGCTGCCCGCTCGCGCGTCGGCGCGGGGGGCGTGCGTCCAGGGCGCGACGCATCGCGGCGTGCGCGGCGGCGCGGGGAGCGCGGAGGACGGGCAGGGCGGCGGCCGGTGACACGGCCGTACCGGGCCAGGGCTCGCCCGCGACGGCCCGCTCGGCGGTACGGCGGCAGTCGGCGCACTCGTCGACGTGGCGGACGAGCTCGCGCCGGAGCGCGGCGCCCAGCAGCACTTCCCGGTCGCCCACGAAGCGGGTGACCACCGGGCAGCGGCCCGACTCGACGACGGCGAGCGCGGTGCGGGTGCGCTCGACCTCGCAGGCGGCGCTGGAGAGCAGGACGCGCGCCGCGTCGAGGTCCAGGCGGAGCACGGCGGCGACCTCATGGGGGGCGAGCCCGTGGCGTACGGCCAGTTCCAGGGCCTCGCGCTGCTCGGCGGTGGTGCCGGCGGCCTCGGGCCAGGCGAGCAGGGCCAGTTCCGCGCGGGCGCCCGCGTCGGGGACGGGCGGCGGGTCGCCGGGGCCGCGCTCGGCGAGCCTGCGCAGGCACTCCCAGCGGGCGAGGGCGTACAGCCAGGCGCGGTGCGCCTCCTCGGCGGCGGGGGCGCGGTCGGCGCGGCGCTCGGCGAGCGCCAGGGTCTCGCCGAGGGCGGCGACGGCGGACCCGTGGTCGCACAGCACGGACAGGCAGTAGGTGAACAGACCGTCGAGGTGCGGGCTGTTCTGGAGGCCTTCCGCGGGGCCTTCCTCGGCATGCTCAGTGTGCTCGGTGGTGCTCTCGACGACCTGGGGCTGGGCCGCGCGCGGCGCACTGCTGGGTGCGCGGTGCGCGCCGGTGGCATGCGTGGGGGGCTCGGGCCTGCTCGTCATCATCCCGGCGACGGTAGGCCGGTGCCGCGTCCACGTCCGCCCTGCCGACAGAGGTTTAGCCCATACGGGTGACCCTCTCCCTCAAAGGGGGACAGGAGCCCTACATTCCGCCCCGATTGGCCGAGCTCGGGACAGGGCGGTACGTACTGGCGGACGACGTCACGGCGGCGCTGTCAGTGGCCACCGCTACCGTGTTCCGCATGGCTGCCCGTACCTCTCGCTCGTCCGCCAAGGACCGGCCCTCCTACCGCTGCACCGAGTGCGGCTGGACCACTGCCAAGTGGCTCGGCCGCTGCCCCGAGTGCCAGGCGTGGGGCACCGTCGAGGAGTTCGGCGGCGCGCCCGCCGTGCGGACGACCGCGCCCGGCAGGGTGACCACCGCCGCGGTGCCCATCGCCCAGGTCGACGGCCGTCAGGCCACCGCGCGCGGCACGGGCGTCCCCGAGCTGGACCGGGTGCTCGGCGGCGGTCTGGTGCCCGGCGCGGTGGTGCTGCTCGCGGGCGAGCCCGGTGTCGGCAAGTCGACCCTGCTGCTGGACGTGGCGGCCAAGGCGGCCTCCGAGGAGCACCGCACGCTCTATGTGACGGGCGAGGAGTCGGCGAGCCAGGTCCGGATGCGCGCCGACCGCATCGGCGCGCTGTCCGATCATCTCTACCTCGCCGCCGAGACCGATCTGTCCGCCGTCCTCGGGCATCTCGACTCGGTCAAGCCGTCGCTGCTGATCATGGACTCCGTGCAGACCGTGGCCTCCCCGGAGATCGACGGGGCGCCCGGTGGCATGGCCCAGGTCCGCGAGGTCGCCGGCGCCCTCATCCGGGCCTCCAAGGAGCGCGGCATGGCCACGCTCCTGGTCGGCCATGTCACCAAGGACGGCGCCATCGCGGGCCCCCGCCTGCTGGAGCACCTGGTCGACGTCGTCCTGTCCTTCGAGGGCGACCGGCACGCGCGGCTGCGCCTGGTGCGGGGCGTGAAGAACCGCTACGGCGCCACGGACGAGGTCGGCTGCTTCGAGCTGCACGACGAGGGCATCACGGGCCTCGCCGATCCCAGTGGTCTCTTCCTCACCCGGCGTGCCGAGCCCGTGCCGGGCACCTGTCTGACGGTGACGCTCGAGGGCCGCCGCCCGCTGGTGGCCGAGGTGCAGGCGCTGACCGTCGACTCCCAGATCCCCTCCCCGCGCCGCACGACCTCGGGTCTGGAGACCTCGCGCGTGTCGATGATGCTCGCCGTGCTGGAGCAGCGCGGCCGCATCAGCGCCCTCGGCAAGCGCGACATCTACAGCGCCACGGTGGGCGGTGTGAAGCTCTCCGAGCCCGCCGCCGACCTGGCCGTGGCGCTCGCCCTGGCCAGCGCCGCCAGCGACACCCCCCTGCCGAAGAACCTGGTGGCCATCGGCGAGGTGGGCCTGGCGGGCGAGGTCCGAAGGGTCACGGGTGTGCAGCGGCGACTGGCCGAGGCGGCCAGGCTCGGCTTCACCCACGCCCTCGTGCCCGCCGATCCGGGCAAGGTGCCCAGCGGGATGAAGGTGCTGGAGGTCTCGGACATAGGCGAAGCCCTCCGGGTGCTGCCCAAGCGCCCCCGCCGGGAGCCCGCCAAGGGGGCGGACCGGGAGGCGAGCCAGAGGACCACTCCCGAATAGGCTGGGCGCCAGTAGACTTTCCCTGGTCCCGCCCGCACGTACGCTCCGCCGCACACCACAGCGCGCGACGCGCACGGCGTGCACGACGGCGCGTACGCGACAGCAGGGCGGCCACGCGGCACCGTTGACCTTGCGACCGGAGGAGTGCAGTGGCAGCCAACGACCGGGCATCGGGCCCCGGCAAGTCCGGAGGCGCCTCCGGTGGCTCCGGGGTCGACGGGCTGATGCGCACGCTGAGCGCCGTCGCGCCCGGCACGGCCCTGCGAGACGGCCTGGAGCGCGTTCTCCGCGGCAACACCGGCGGGCTCATCGTCCTCGGCATGGACAAGACCGTCGAGGCGATGTGCACCGGCGGATTCGTCCTCGACGTGGAGTTCACGGCCACCCGCCTGCGCGAGCTGTGCAAGCTGGACGGCGCGCTGATCATCGACAAGGACGTCAGCAAGATCGTCCGGGCGGGCGTCCAGCTCTACCCCGACGCGTCGATCCCCACCGAGGAGACCGGCACCCGCCACCGCACCGCGCAGCGCGTCTCCATCCAGTCGGGCTTCCCCGTGGTCTCCGTCAGCCAGTCGATGCGGCTGATCGCCCTGTACGTGGGCGGGGAGCGCCGCGTCCTGGAGGAGTCCAACACGATCCTCTCCCGCGCCAACCAGGCACTGGCCACCCTGGAGCGCTACAAGCTCCGCCTGGACGAGGTGGCGGGCACCCTGTCCGCCCTGGAGATCGAGGACCTGGTCACCGTCCGGGACGTCACCGCCGTCTCCCAGCGGCTGGAGATGGTCCGCCGCATCGCCACGGAGATCGCGGAGTACGTGGTCGAGCTCGGCACCGACGGCCGACTGCTCTCCCTCCAGCTCGACGAGCTGATCGCGGGCGTCGAGCCCGAACGGGAGCTGGTCGTGCGGGACTACGTCCCCGAGCCGACCGCCAAGCGCACCCGTACGGTCCCCGAGGCCCTCTCCGAGCTGGACGCCCTCTCCCACGCCGAGCTCCTCGAACTGCCCATCGTCGCCCGCGCCCTGGGCTACAGCGGCTCCCCCGAGACGCTGGACTCCGCCGTCTCGCCGCGCGGCTACCGGCTGCTGGCGAAGGTGCCCCGGCTGCCGGGCGCCATCATCGAGCGGCTCGTGGACCACTTCGGCGGGCTCCAGAAGCTTCTCGCTGCCAGCGTGGACGACCTGCAAACGGTCGACGGCGTCGGTGAGGCCCGGGCCCGGTCGGTGCGCGAGGGGCTCTCGCGGCTGGCGGAGTCGTCGATTCTGGAGCGGTACGTCTAGCTCCGCTGGTTGAGCGGTTACGCGGCTGCGGGTCCGCTGTGGCCGGTCGCGCAGTTCCCCGCGCCCCTTACGGGGCGCATCCGTCCGCTCAGGCCTTCTCCAGGGCGAACTCCGTGCGGTCGGTGACTCCGGCGATCTTCACCTCGACCCGGTAGGTCCCCGCCGCCGCGGCCGAGGAGCCGGAGGGCGTGGCGCACTGCGGGGCGCTGCGCCTGCGGTCCCACTCCACGGTGCGCTTGGTCTCGCCGGAGCCCGGCACCTCGAAGAGCACCGCTCCCGTGCCCCGGGGGCAGTCGCCGGAGTTCCAGACGTGCTCCTCGCCCTTGTCGTCGGTGATGACGAACGTGGCGGCGGTCGCCCCGAAGTTCACCTTGCAGGCGCTGCCGCCGGAGTTCTTCACGACGAGTTCGAACTTGGGCTTCTCGTCCGGTCGGTAGGAGTCCTTGACGCTGCGCACGCTCAGCCGCACCGAACCCGGTGTGCAGTCGGGCAGGCTCGACCCGGCCGCCACCGGCTTGCTGTCGCCGGTCACCGCCAGCCCGGGGCCACCGCCGAAGCCGCCGGCCGCACCGGCCGCGCCGTTCGCCCCGCCCGCGCCACCGGCCGCCCCGGAGCCGCCGCCGCTCCCGGCACGGTCACCGGAGCCGCCACCACCGCCGGTGGATCCACCGCCGCCCGAATCGCCGCGTCCGCCCGGTCGTTGACCGATGTGCGGCCCCGATGGCGTCGGGCCGGGAGTGATCGTGGCGTCCGCCGACGGCGCCTGGCCGTTCTTGGCTCCCTCGCTCTGGTCGCCCTCGGAGCCGCCGCCGTCACCCCCCATGGCAAGGAACCAGATGACGACCAGCACCAGAAGTCCGAGCATGCCAAGCGCAACTCCCCTCCGCCGCCAGTAGATGGAGGAAGGAAGCGGCCCGATCGGATTGCGCAGAGATCCCACGCGAAAACTCTACGAGAGATCGGCCGGGGGACCAGCCAGTACCCGCCGTAGGAGTGCCTGCTTTTCCCATCATCTGCCCGCGACCGGGGCTGTGGTGACGGTCCGCCCGGTCATCGGCACGGTCCGCGAGCATTCGTACGGCTCGCCGGAAGGCTCGTCAGATGGTCTGTTCCCACTCGGTCTTGTGCCCGAACCCCCGGCCGTTGTCGACCAGCCGCAGCCAGTCCGGGCGCAGCTCCCACAGACCGGTGCGCTCCATCGCCTGCCGCAGCCGGTCGGTCCGCTCCACGTACGGGAAGCGCGCGCTGTACGCGTGCCAGGCGGCCTCGCGGTCGGCGCCTTCCAGGAGGCGGCAGGCTCCACGGCCCTGGATGCCGGTGAGCGAGGTCCAGTCCTGTCCGTCGCGCTGTGCGGTGAAGGCGACACGGCCGTCGCCGGCGAGCAGGGCGCGGCCGTGACGGGTGGTGCCGGAGGTGACGAAGAGAAGCGACGGAACGGGCTCACCGAACTCACCACTGGTCGCATGTACCGCGTAGAGCACGGCGCACGCCTGCGGACCGTCCTCGTCCACATAGGCCAGGGTCAGGGTCGTGTGCGCGTCGAGAGCGTCCCTGATCTCTACGGGGATCTTGACGGGGATCTCGACGGGCGGCGTGAGCGGCGTGTGCGGACGGTCTGTCGGGTCGGTCATGGGATCAGCCTAGGAAGTCGCGGGCGGGGCCGGTCGGCGGTGGTGGCGCTCACCCGATCGGGGCGGCCGGGGGCGCACGTGGCCGACGCGGGCCCCAGCCGTTTCGCCGCTCCGCCCGGGCGTGCCAGGATCGGAAGTGACATGACTGCGATGCCTGCCACCACGCCTCAGACGTCCACCCTGTTGCACGCCCCGGTGATCGACTGGTTCTCCGTGCACGCCCGTGATCTGCCCTGGCGCCGCCCGGAGGCCGGGCCGTGGGGGGTGATGGTCAGCGAGTTCATGCTCCAGCAGACCCCCGTGAGCCGGGTACTGCCGGTGTACGAGCAGTGGCTGGCCCGCTGGCCGCGCCCGGCCGATCTGGCGGCCGAGCCGCCCGGCGAGGCGGTGCGCGCCTGGGGACGGCTGGGCTATCCGCGCCGGGCGCTGCGGCTGCACGCCGCCGCCTCGGCGATCACCGAGCGGCACGGCGGCGAGGTGCCGAGCGATCACGCCAAGCTGCTGGCACTGCCGGGTGTCGGCGAGTACACGGCGGCCGCCGTGGCGTCCTTCGCCTACGGGCAGCGCCACGCGGTCCTCGACACCAACGTCCGCCGGGTCTTCGCGCGGGCGGTGACCGGCACCCAGTACCCGCCGAACGCCACGACCGCCGCCGAGCGCCGGCTCGCCCGCGCCCTGCTGCCCGAGCAGGAGCCGGTGGCCGCCCGCTGGGCCGCGGCCACGATGGAGCTGGGCGCGCTGGTCTGCACGGCCCGTACGCCCTCCTGTAACAGTTGCCCGATCGCCGCCGAGTGCGCGTGGCTGGCCGCCGGGTCGCCCGCGCACGACGGGCCGCCGCGCCGGGGCCAGACGTACGCGGGCACGGACCGGCAGGTGCGCGGCAAGCTGCTGGCGGTGCTGCGCGAGGCGATCGCGCCGGTGCCGCAGGCCGCGCTGGACGCGGTGTGGCACGAGCCGGTGCAGCGGGCGCGGGCGCTGGACGGGCTCGTGGCCGACGGCCTCGTCGAGCCGCTGACGGACGGGCGCTACCGGCTGCCGCTGACGTAACGGCCACGCGTACGGCACGGCTGCGCGCACAGCCGTACGCACAGTCGTACGCACAGCCGTCATACAGCGGTCACAAAGCCATCGTCGTGAGCCGCCCCCGCCTTGCTTCCGAAACGGACAGAGCCGGTCTTTCTTTGATCTATTCCTCCGGCTGTTACACAACCTATGGATAGCTGTGCACCAGCCGACGGGCTCTCGCACATCGCGCCGCAACAGCTCCTCCGTAGCGTCCTACCCGTGCTGGAGGACCACCAGCGTGGCGCGGGGAACGCGAGTGGATTGGAGGCTGCGGTTATGGCGGGCAGCAGCGGCAAGGTGCTGGACTTCGAGGAGTACGTGCGCAACCGTCAGGACGCCCTCCTGCGCAGTGCCCGGCGTCTCGTCCCGGACCCCATCGACGCGCAGGACCTGCTCCAGACCGCGCTCGTGCGCACCTACGGCCGCTGGGACGGGATAGCGGACAAGTCGCTGGCCGACGCCTACCTCCGTCGCGTCATGATCAACACTCGTACGGAGTGGTGGCGCGCCCGCAAGCTCGACGAGGTGCCCACCGAGCAGCTCCCCGACGCCAGCGTCGAGGACGGCACCGAGCAGCACGCCGACCGCGCGCTGCTGATGGACATCCTCGGGGTCCTCGCGCCCAAGCAGCGCAGCGTCGTCGTTTTGCGACACTGGGAGCAGATGAGTACCGAGGAGACCGCGGAGGCGCTCGGTATGTCGACCGGGACGGTCAAGAGCACGCTGCACCGCGCGCTGGCCCGGCTTCGTCAGGAACTGGAGAGCCGGGACCTGGACTTCCACGCCCTCGAGCGCGTCGATCGGGGGCAGGAACGGTGCGCCGCCTGAAGCGCGCGGCCGGCTTCGGGCCGGCCATGATCACCGGTGGAGCGGTCACTGCGATGGCCGCTGCCGCCGGTCTTCTGCTTGCCGGCTGCGGGACGAGCAGCGACGGGGTGCGCAAGGAGGGGCCGGCGCAGAACCAGCCCGCCGCGAAGGCGGCCACGCGTACGCCCGCGTCGTCGACCGCGACCCCGGCCCAGAAGGTCGACGCGATCAAGCTGATCAAGGCCGATCCCAAGGTCAGCGATCAGATCAAGAAGAACCTCAAGCCCTGCGTCAAGGACCAGTACCCGGTCGACGTCACCTACGGCCAGCTGACCGGAAGCGACCGTACCGATGTCGTGGTGAACGTGCTGACGTGCGGGGATTCCCTCGGTATCGGCTCGTATGTGTACCGTCCCAAGGGGGACTCGTACGAGAATGTGTTCACGGTCGAGCAGTCGCCCGTGTACGCGGACATCGACCGCCGGGATCTCACGATCACCAAGCAGGTCTACGCTCCGGGTGACGCGGTCTGCTGCCCCTCGGGGGTCGACGTCCTGACGTACCACTGGTCGGACGGCACGTTCCATGAGACCGGCCGTACCCACACCGACTACAACAAGGTCGGCAACACCGGCAAGGTGCCGAGTGAAGGATCGGAGGGCTGAGAGCGGCGTGGCCGATACGCATGTGCTTTTCGTCGAGGACGACGACGTCATCCGCGAGGCGACGCAGCTGGCTCTGGAGCGCGACGGCTTCATGGTGACGGCGGTGCCGGACGGACTGCTGGGGCTGGAGAGCTTCCGGGCCAAGCAGCCGGACATCGCCCTGCTCGATGTGATGGTTCCGGGCCTGGACGGGGTCAGCCTGTGCCGCCGGATCCGTGACGAGTCCACCGTCCCCGTGATCATGCTTTCGGCGCGTGCCGACTCCATCGACGTCGTGCTGGGCCTGGAGGCCGGCGCCGACGACTATGTGACCAAGCCCTTCGACGGCGCCGTGCTCGTCGCCCGCATCCGGGCCGTGCTGCGCCGCTTCGGGCACGCCAGCGGCGCCGCCGGGGGCAACGGCGCGGCCGAGGAGCCCCAGGGCATCGAGGGCGGGGTGCTGCGCTTCGGCGACCTGGAGGTCGACACGGAGGGCATGGAGGTCCGCAAGGCGGGCACGCCCGTCGCCCTGACCCCCACGGAGATGCGGCTGCTGCTGGAGTTCTCCGCCTCGCCCGGCACGGTCCTCTCCCGCGACCGGCTGCTGGAGCGCGTGTGGGACTACGGCTGGGGCGGCGACACCCGGGTCGTGGACGTCCATGTGCAGCGGCTGCGCGGCAAGATCGGCCAGGACCGCATCGAGACGGTCCGTGGCTTCGGCTACAAGCTCCGGGGCTGAGGCCCCGATGATCGTCCCGGCGGTCGTCCCGGTGACTGTCCCGACGGTCGTCCCGGCCGGCTCGTTCGTGTCGGAGAGCCCGGTCGTGTCAGGGTGAAGTCGTGGTGAAGCTCGCTCTCCGCAGTGGCCTGCGCTGGAAGGTCAGTCTGGCCATCGCCTGCGTCGGCGCGCTCGTCGCCGTCGCGCTCAGTCTCGTCGTCCACAACGCGGCCCGTGTCTCCATGCTCAACAGCAGCCGCGACCAGATGGACGACCGGGTCCAGATCGCGCAGCGCTACTACGAGTCCACCGGCGGCAAACGGATGCTGCGCGCCCAGGTCAACGACCCGGCGCTGCCCAAGCAGCTGCGCGAGGCCGCCGAGCTCGGGCTGCGCGCCACCTACCTCCAGGACAACGGCACCGGAGCACCCGAGGTGTGGGCCTCCACCCCGCTGCGCGACGGCAAGATCCTCTCGATCCACACCCGGTTCAAGGACCGCTACGACATCCTCAACGACCTCGACCGGGCCCTGATCATCGGCTCCGTCTCCGTCGTCCTCGGCGGCACGGCGCTGGGCATCCTCGTCGGCGGCCAGCTCTCCCGGCGGCTGCGCAAGGCCGCCACGGCCGCCCGCAAGCTCGCGGACGGGGAGTCGGACATCCGCGTCCGCGACGCCATCGGCGGCCGGGTGCGCGACGAGACCGACGACCTCGCCCGGGCCGTCGACGGCATGGCCGAGGCGCTCCGCGACCGGCTGGAGGCCGAGCGCCGCGTCACCGCCGACATCGCCCATGAGCTGCGCACCCCGGTCACGGGGCTGCTCACCGCCGCGGAGCTGCTGCCGCCGGGCCGGCCCACCGAGCTCGTACGGGACCGGGCGCAGGCCATGCGCACGCTGGTCGAGGACGTCCTGGAGGTCGCCCGGCTGGACGGCTTCGCCGAGCGGGCGGAGATGCAGGACATCGAGCTGGGCGAGTTCGTCCAGCGCCGGGTGCGGGCGGCGGCCCCGGAGGCCGAGGTGAGCGTCCTGCGGACGGCGTACGTCTCCACCGATCCGCGCCGCCTGGAGCGCATCCTGGGCAATCTGCTGGCCAACGCCGCCAAACACGGCAAGGGCCCGGTCGAGGTCACGGTGGAGGGCCGGGTGCTGCGCGTGCGCGACCACGGCCCCGGCTTCCCGGAGGAGCTGCTGCGGGAGGGCCCGAGCCGCTTCCGCACGGGCAGCGAGGACCGCGCGGGCAAGGGCCACGGCCTGGGCCTGACGATCGCGGCCGGCCAGGCCAGGGTCCTCGGCGCCCGGCTGACCTTCCGCAACGCGGACCCGGTGATCGAGGGCGGCAGCGGTGCGATCGCGGTGCTGTGGCTGCCGGAGTCGTCACCGACGAGCACGAGCAGCTTCCCGGTGATCAGCGTCTGACGGACTCGTCTTCAGGAGTCGGCCAGGTCTTCAGGAGTCGGTCAGAGCGCGCCGCCGCGGGCGCCCATGAAGGCGACCGGGTCGACGGCGGAGCCGTAGTCCGGGGTCGTACGGATCTCGAAGTGCAGGTGGGGGCCGCTGGAGTTGCCGGTGGAGCCGGACAGGCCGATGTCCTGGCCGGTCATGACCCGCTGGCCCACGGAAACCTTCACCGAGGACATGTGGGCGTACTGCGAGTACTGGCCGTCCGCGTGCTTGATCACGACGGCGTTGCCGTACGCGGGACCGTCGCCGCCACCGTTGGGGCCGGCCTTGACGACCGTACCGGCGTGGACGGCCTTCACGGACGTACCGGAGTCCACGACCAGGTCCTGGCCGCTGTGCGTGCTGGCCCACATGCTGCCGGCCTTACCGAACGGCTGGCCGACCTGATAGCCGTCGACGGGGTGCACCCAGGCGTTGGCGCGGCTGCGCGAGGCCTCGGCCTCCTTACGGGCGTCCTCGGCCCGCTTCCGGGCCTCGTCGGCGCGCTCGGCGGCCTCCTGCTTCTCCGTCTCGGCCACCTTCAGCTGCGTCTCGGCCTGCGCGTGCAGCGCGCCGCTCAGCGACGTGGCGGACTCGAAGGCGGGAAGGACGCCGACCGAGGCGGAGGCACCTGCCGCGAGCGCGACCCCGGAACCGAGCGCGACCGACGCCCCGAGCCCGGCCGCCGCGAGAGCGGCGGCGCGGACGCGGAAAGCGGTCTTGCTCGAGTTACGGAAAGCGGTGCGCTTCGGCTTCGGCATACGGGAAAACCTCCGGAAAAAGAACAGGTCCCGGGCCGTCGGACCGGGATCACCATTCCTTGGTAACCGGTGTCCGGTGGTGCTGACAAAGCGCGCCACTACTAGGGCGAGCCGTAATAGAGACATGATCTTGGTCGTTGCGGGCGGGCCTCTTCGGGGCCGAATCGGGCGTTTCCCCCGCGAGGGTTTCCACTATCCGGCTTAGTGGCGACGAAACGGCCTGTGGGTCTTGTCACCGGGCCGGGACTTACGACCCTACGGATTCCGGGACCAAAGTCCCGGCGGTGCCGGTACGCTCCGGGTCAGCGCACGCACACGGGGGGCATCGCGATGAGTTTTGACGACATCGAGCTGTCGGACGCGGTCCGGGCCATACGCGACGGCCTGACCAGTGCGGCGGCGGCCGGGGCCGGGGAGGACCTGACGTTCGACGTGGGCGAGATCGCCATGGAGTTCACGGTCGAGCTGCGACGGGACGTGAAGGGCCGGGGCGGCGTGAAGGCCTGGGTCGTCGACGCGGGCACGGACGCGTCGCGGGGCTCGACGCGGACCCACAAGGTCGCCTTCAAGCTGACCCCGAAGGACCGCCGCACGGGCGAGGGCTGGAAGGTCGGCAACGACCGGCCGGCGGGGCTTTCGGGGTTCGGGCTCACGGACGAGCAGTGAGGCTCGCCGAAGCCCGCATGGTGGCGGTCCTGGGACCGCGGCAGGGCAGCGGGGTGCTGCTGACACAACGGCTGGTGCTGACGGCGACCCATGTGCTCGGGGGCGAGTCGTCCGCGATGGTCGCGGTCCCCGGCGAGCGCGAGACGGCGCGCTGCACACGCGTCTGGACCGGGGCTCCTGGGGACTGCGACGCCGTCCTGCTGGTGGCCGAGCGCGATCTCGTGGCCGACGGCGTCCTACCGCCGCTGCGCTTCGGCACCCTCACCCGCGCCGGGGCCGTCCACAACTGCCAGGTGTTCGGTTTCCCGCAGGTCCAGCGGTTCGCGGCGGACCAGTTGGAGGCCGTGCAGGTCCTGTGCACCCTGATGCCCACGTCGGGCTGGCTGCGCGAGCGCTACGTACTGCACAGCCGGCACCACCCGCCGCGTCCCCTCCGCGACGGCTCACCATGGGCGGGCCTGTCGGGAGGGCCCGTCTTCTCGGGCCCCGTCCTCCTGGGCATGGTCATCGAGGACCGCCCGGGCTGGCAGCATTCCGCCATCGACGCCATACCCATCGAGAAGATCCTCCTGAGCCCGGGCTTCTCCACCTCCGACCTGGCGCACGGCCTGCGGCCCGTACTGGAAGCGCTCCACCCGGAGCACCCTGCGGACTTCCCCTACGAGGACCTGTACGCCAAGGCGATCAAGGCCCGCTACAGCCGTATGGAGATCTTCGGCCTCGACGACCTGGGCAGCAATGAGAACAGCTGGGACCTGGACACCGCCTATCTGAGCCTGGAAGCGCTGGCTCCGGGGACCGTTGACCGCCCCGACAGCGCAAGCCTCCGTCCCGAGCCCCACCGGATCGAGGAATTGCTGGGCTCACGGCCGCGTGCCGTCCTGCGGGGCGAGGCCGGGGCCGGGAAGACCACGCTCGTGTGGTGGCTGGCCTCGCACACCGCCTGCCGGACGCTGCCGGAGGAGTTGGCCGCCCTCAACGGCCTGATCCCTTTCGTGATCCCCATGCGCAGCCTCACCGCCCGGGGCATCACCACCCCCACCCCCGCCCAGCTCCCCACCATCGCCCGGCTCCAGGTGGACGAGGCCCCGAGCGGCTGGGCCGGCCGCGTCCTGGAAGCGGGGCGGGCCCTGCTGCTCGTCGACGGGCTGGACGAGCTCCCGAAGGCCGAGCGCGGCCCCGCCCGCAGATGGCTCTCCGACCTGCTGCGGATGTACCCGGACACCCGCTGCCTGGTGACCGTGCGGCCGCGCGCGGTCGACAACGCCTGGCTGGAGCCCGAAGGCTTCGAGGAGCTCCAGCTCCTGCCCATGAGCGACGGCGACATCCAGTCCTTCGTGGCCGCCTGGCACAAGGCCGCCCGCCTGGAGTGCGACGGCTACGCCGACGAACTGCGCGCCGAGCACGAACGCGCCCGTCTCACCGCCCTGGAACGCGATCTCGCCCAGGAGTTCCAGCGCAACGCCGGGCTGCGCGACCTGGCCCGTACGCCGCTGCTGTGCGCGGTGATCTGCGCCCTCCACCGGCGGCGGCAGGGGCTCCTCCCCCGCACCCGCTGGCACCTCTACGAGGCCGCGCTCGCCATGCTGCTGGGCAACCGCGACGCCCACCGCCGCGTCGGCAGCCCGGAGGGCATCGACCTCACGATCGAGGACAGCCGACAGCTGCTCCAGCGCATCGCGGTCTGGCTGGTGCGCAACGGCCGCGCCGAGCTCTCGAGAGAGCAGGCGGTACGCCAGCTCGAACAAGCCATGAAGGGCCTGCGCCGGGTCCGTGAGCAGGGCTCGGCGAAGCAGGTCCTGACGCATCTCCTCAACCGCAGCGGACTGCTTCAGGAACGCACCGCGGATTCCCTCCAGTTCATCCACCGCACCTTCCAGGACTACCTGGCGGCGAAGGAGTTCCAGGACAGCGATTCGCTTGACGAACTGCTGGGGCATGCGGAGGAAGAGCAATGGCAGGACGTCATCCGGCTGGTCATCGGGCACTGCGGACGGGGAGAGGTACGGCGGGTCATCGTGGGGCTGATCGAGACCGCTGACGTGACCGACGGGCGGTGGGCCCGGTGGGCGCTGCGCACGCTGGCGGTGGAGTGCGCGATCAGTGCGGCGTATCTGGACGACGAACTACACAAGGCGGTCTGGGACGGGCTCGGGGCACTTGGCCCCCCGACCACGGAGCGAGAGGTGGAACTCCTTTCCGCTTTCGGTCCGGAGATCCTGCCGGTGCTGCCGGGGCCCGAAAGACTGGCCGCCGAGCCGGCGCAGCACGTCGTGAAAGTACTCAGTTCGCTCGGGGACGCCGCGCTGCCACTCCTCAAACGCTATGGACAGCACACATCGGCGCGGATCCGGGGCCGGGTGGCGGACGCATGGGGACGCTTCGAGGCCCGCGCCTTCGTCGAACACGTCCTTACGGACATGCGACTGGACGACATCCGGCTCGTCGTCTCCTCGCCGGAACAACTCGCCCAGCTCCCGGCTCTCGGCCCCATCGGCTCCCTGGACATCGTGGGCGGCCATAGGTCGGACAGCATCGACCGGTCCCTTTCCGGCCGGCCTCTGACAGGTCTGAGCCTCACCGAAAACCCAGTCGCATCGAATCTGGATTTCATCCGCGATCATCCGGAGATTCGCAACATGCGGATTACCGGCTGTTACGGGCTGCGCGATATGGCAGCCCTGGCCGATTCGGGGATTCAGAATCTGACGCTGGAGGCAGAATATCTTTCATTCGCCACCCTGAACGTTCTCGCCGAGTTACCGGTCCTCGCGTCCTTGCGACTGTTCGGCCTGCCGTCCGACAGTGGCGGAAGAATTCCGCCACTGTCTCCGGAGATTTCCACCCTCAGTCTCTCCCATCAAAGGGATCCTGTGCGGCTCGACGGCATCTCGGCTCTGGCGAACCTGCGGTCCCTTCACATCGAGGCGGATCTGTCGTCCCCGGCGGAGCTCGACAAGCTGGCGGGGCTGAACCGGCTGCATACCCTCGAACTCCGCATCAAGGCGGCCGAGGACCTCGTGAAAGTGAAGCCGCTCCGCCAGGTGCGCTCACTCGGCCTGACACTCACCGAGAAGCTCAAGGTGGCTGCCGGACTGTTCCGGGCGTTTCCCGAAATCGACGAGCTCCACCTCAGGCCGGCCGTCCCGGGCCTCATGGAACTGGACGTCTCCGATCAGCTCGCATCTCGCGTCGCGCTGGAGGTGTGGACGAGTGAACAGCAGCAGCTGAAAGTGATCGGCGCCGAGCGCCTCGGCGACCGTCTCACCATCAGGAGCGGCCACCGCGCCTGACCCCTACTCCCCCACCGCCAGCTTCACCCCGAACCCCACGATCGCCGTCCCCGTGACCCGGTCCATGGCCCGCCGGGCCGTCGGCTTCCGCAGCCAGTCCCGCAGCACGCGGGCGAAGCTCACCAGCACCACCGCCCACAGCACGCCCAGCGCCACATGCACCGACGCCAGCGCCAGCCCCATCAGGAAATGCGGCGCAGACGCCGGAATGAACTGCGGCAGGACGGCGACGTAGAAGACGCCCATCTTCGGGTTGAGCAGGTTGGTGACCAGCCCCTGCCGCCAGCCGGCGGGGAAGCCGCCCGGGGCGGCGGGCTCGGGCCCGTCGTCCGCCACCGCCGCCGTGGAACGGCTCCGCGCCTCCCACAACATCCGCGCGCCCATCCACAGCAGGTATGCCGCCCCGGCCCAGCGCAGCGTCTCGTAGGCGAGGCGGGAGGCCGCCAGGAGGGCCGTCACGCCGGCCGAGGTGAGGGCGCCCCAGCACAAGGCGCCGGTCTGGATGCCGAGGACGACGCCCCAGGCCCGGCGCTGTTCGCCGCGCGCGGCGGTGCGCAGGATGAGGGCGGTGTCGAGGCCCGGGGTGATGGTGAGGAGCCCTACGACCAGGGCGAATGACCACAGTGCGGTGATGACCATGGGATGCCAGCCTAATCAGCCGGTGATCCCCGGGCCATGGTTCCGTGCCCGCGATATCCGAAAACGGGTCGGCCCCGGGCCGTCTTCCGACGGTCCGGGGCCGATCAGCGCGCTACGCGCGCTTACGCGTCCTTCGACAGGTTCGGGCCCGCGCCACCGGCGGCGGACTCGACCGGCGGGGTGTCGGGCAGGGCCGACTTCTCCTCGCCGCGGAAGGTGAACTTCTTCTCCTCACCCTCGCCCTCGATGCCGACGACCACGATGTGGCCGGGGCGGAGCTCGCCGAAGAGGATCTTCTCGGAGAGGATGTCCTCGATCTCGCGCTGGATGGTCCGGCGCAGCGGGCGGGCGCCCAGGATCGGGTCGTAGCCCTTCTTGGCCAGGAGCAGCTTGGCGTCCGCGCTGAGCTCGATGCCCATGTCGCGGTCCTTCAGCCGCTCGTCCACCTTGGCGATCATGAGGTCGACGATCTGGATGATGTCTTCCTCGGACAGCTGGTGGAAGACCACCGTGTCGTCGACACGGTTGAGGAACTCGGGCCGGAAGTGCTGCTTGAGCTCCTCGTTGACCTTGGCCTTCATCCGCTCGTAGCCGGTCTTGACGTCGCCCTGGGCGGCGAAGCCCAGGTTGAAGCCCTTGGAGATGTCCCGGGTGCCGAGGTTCGTCGTCATGATGATGACGGTGTTCTTGAAGTCGACCACTCGGCCCTGGGAGTCGGTCAGGCGACCGTCCTCCAGGATCTGGAGCAGCGAGTTGAAGATGTCCGGGTGGGCCTTCTCGACCTCGTCGAAGAGGACGACGGAGAACGGCTTGCGGCGCACCTTCTCGGTGAGCTGGCCGCCCTCTTCGTAGCCCACGTATCCGGGCGGGGAGCCGAAGAGACGCGAGACGGTGTGCTTCTCGCTGAACTCCGACATGTCGAGGGAGATCAGCGCGTCCTCGTCGCCGAAGAGGAATTCGGCGAGCGTCTTGGACAGCTCGGTCTTACCGACACCGGAGGGGCCGGCGAAGATGAACGATCCGCCGGGGCGCTTCGGGTCCTTGAGGCCCGCGCGGGTGCGCCGGATGGCCTGGGAGAGCGCCTTGATGGCGTCCTTCTGGCCGATGACGCGCTTGTGGAGCTCGTCCTCCATGCGGAGCAGACGGGAGGACTCCTCCTCCGTCAGCTTGAAGACCGGGATGCCGGTGGCGGTGGCGAGGACCTCGGCGATCAGCTCGCCGTCGACCTCGGCGACGACGTCCATGTCGCCGGCCTTCCACTCCTTCTCCCGCTTGGCCTTGGCGGCCAGCAGCTGCTTCTCCTTGTCGCGGAGGGAAGCGGCCTTCTCGAAGTCCTGCGAGTCGATCGCGGACTCCTTCTCGCGGCGCACGTCGGCGATCTTCTCGTCGAACTCGCGGAGGTCCGGCGGCGCGGTCATCCGGCGGATGCGCATCCGGGAGCCGGCCTCGTCGATCAGGTCGATGGCCTTGTCCGGCAGGAAGCGGTCCGAGATGTAGCGGTCGGCCAGGGTGGCGGCCTGGACCAGTGCCTCATCGGTGATGGAGACGCGGTGGTGGGCCTCGTAGCGGTCGCGCAGACCCTTGAGGATCTCGATGGTGTGCGGCAGCGACGGCTCGGCGACCTGGATGGGCTGGAAGCGGCGCTCGAGGGCGGCGTCCTTCTCCAGGTGCTTGCGGTACTCGTCGAGCGTGGTGGCACCGATGGTCTGGAGCTCGCCACGGGCCAGCATCGGCTTGAGGATGCTGGCGGCGTCGATCGCGCCCTCGGCGGCGCCCGCACCGACCAGGGTGTGGAGCTCGTCGATGAACAGGATGATGTCGCCGCGGGTGCGGATCTCCTTGAGGACCTTCTTCAGGCGCTCCTCGAAGTCACCGCGGTAGCGGGAGCCGGCGACCAGGGCGCCGAGGTCGAGGGTGTAGAGGTGCTTGTCCTTGAGGGTCTCGGGCACCTCGCCCTTGACGATGGCCTGGGCCAGGCCCTCGACGACGGCGGTCTTGCCGACGCCGGGCTCGCCGATGAGGACCGGGTTGTTCTTGGTGCGGCGGGACAGCACCTGCATGACCCGCTCGATCTCCTTCTCGCGCCCGATGACCGGGTCGAGCTTGGACTCGCGAGCGGCCTGCGTGAGATTACGGCCGAACTGGTCCAGGACGAGCGAGGTCGAGGGGGTGCCCTCGGCCGGGCCGCCGGCGGTGGCGGCCTCCTTGCCCTGGTAGCCGGAGAGCAGCTGGATGACCTGCTGCCGCACCCGGTTCAGGTCGGCGCCCAGCTTGACCAGGACCTGGGCGGCGACGCCCTCGCCCTCACGGATCAGGCCGAGCAGGATGTGCTCCGTGCCGATGTAGTTGTGGCCGAGCTGGAGGGCCTCGCGGAGCGACAGCTCCAGGACCTTCTTGGCACGGGGGGTGAAGGGGATGTGGCCGGACGGAGCCTGCTGGCCCTGCCCGATGATCTCCTCCACCTGCTGGCGGACCGCCTCGAGCGAAATCCCGAGGCTCTCCAGGGCCTTAGCGGCGACACCCTCACCCTCGTGGATCAGGCCCAGGAGGATGTGCTCGGTGCCGATGTAGTTGTGGTTGAGCATCCGGGCTTCTTCCTGAGCCAGGACGACAACCCGCCGCGCGCGGTCGGTGAACCTCTCGAACATCGTTAATCGCTCCTCAGAGCGGTCAGGCAGTTAGGGGTCGGTCCCCTCCCTGTCCTTCCGCATGCTAGTCCCGCTGGGCGGGACAGCTCATTCCAACTGCCGACACCCGTCCTTGGCCTCCTGCCCCGAACAGCCGACATCTGCTCCAACCTGATGGTGGGAGACGATGTTCCCGCAGGCCAGGCATATACGCCCACCATCAGTACGCCCACGGCGAACGCCCACCTGGGCCGACACGCCCGCCCCCGGTCCGGCCACCACCCCTGGTGGCGCGCTCCGGGGCCCGTCGTACCGCGTCTCCCCTCGGGGAATGTCTTACCCGCAAGCACTGACAGTCCATGCGGCGCACCCCCCGTGCATCCGCTACGGGCGAACACCCCCGCACCACCCGGCGCGCCCATGCGCTCCGCTTGTGTTATACGCGGAGTGTTCAACTGCCCACGGCGCGTAACCTCTGGGGTCTTCCACAGTTGCACCGTTCATGACGGTAGTCCTCCCGCGCCCCTGCCGCCCCTCGGACGAATCGCCCCCGCCGGGAGCGCCGGGTCCGCGGGATCCGGGCACGCGGCGCCGCTGGCGCCAGTGGTACGAGTGCGTGCTCGGCTGGCCGACGGGGCCGACCGCGGGCGGGCGGCCCGTGGAGCTGCTCACCGGGGTCCGGTTCGACGCCCTGGGGATGCCGGCGGACGCCGGTCGCGCGGTGCTCGGGCGGGTTCCCTCGACCGGTCCGGTCGCCCTGGACCGCGGTAGCCGGACGATGTGGTTCCTGACCGCCGTGGGCACCGCCGACGAGCTGCCGGGGCTGCTCGGCTGGCTGGAGTGGGGCGGGGTGGCCCTGGAGCTGACCGCCCTGGGTACGGGCGGCCGGATCGTCGCTCCGGCTCCTGTCGGTACCGGAGCCCGCTCGGATCCCGGCAGAGCCGGGGAGCGCGGCCGGCGCGGCCGCTCGGGCCGGGCCGGTCGGTGCGGCCCGTACGGCTCCCAGGAGGGCGCCGAGGCCGTCTGGGTGCGACCTCCCGAGCCGGGGTGCGAGGTGGAGCCGACGCTGCCGGTGGTCGGCGTGAACGGCAGCGGTGGCGCCCCCGATCTCGTGCGGCTGGTGGGCGCGGCGGCCACGGAGTGCCATCGGGCCCGACTGCTGCGCGCCGAGAGGGCGCGCAGGGATCAGCCGCCGGGGGATCGCCCGGGAGGACCGGGAGAAGGACCGGACGATCAGGCGTTGGCCTTCTCGTACGCCTCGCGGATCTCGGCCGGGACACGGCCGCGGTCGTTGACGTTGTAGCCGTTCTCCTTGGCCCAGGCGCGGATCTTCGCGGTGTCCGGGCTGCCGGCGGCGGTGGCGACACGGCCCTTGCCACGGGCCGCGGAAGCGCGACCGCCGGTGCGACGGGCCGCCTTCACGTAGTCCGCGAGCGCCTCACGCAGCTTGTCCGCGTTACCGGTCGTGAGGTCGATCTCGTAGGACTTGCCGTCGAGAGCGAACGTCACGGTCTCGTCGGCCTCGCCGCCGTCGAGGTCGTCGACAAGAAGGACCTGAACCTTCTGCGCCACGGGGGATTCCTTTCATCAGCGGAAAAGGATTACGAAGGAATAGCAAACCGCCTTTCCCGGAAAAACACAAACCCTCCGGGAAGGTTCAGCTGGCCTTCCCCGTGGGAACGATGGCTTCCGGGCGTCCTCGATAGGGGCGCGATTCGGACATAGGGACCGCGATCACAGATGCAGAAGCATCCGGCTGTTGCCAAGGGTGTTCGGCTTCACTCGTTCGAGACCCAGGAACTCGGCAACACCCTCGTCATAGGAACGCAGCAGCTCGCTGTAGACATCACCGTCCACCGGCGTCTCCCCGATCTCGACGAAGCCGTGCTTCGCGAAGAAGTCGACTTCGAAGGTGAGGCAGAAAATACGCCGCACCCCGAGCCAGCGCGCGGTCTGGAGCAGCTTGTCCAGTACCTGGTGGCCCACTCCGCCGCCCCGGACATCTGGGTCGACCGCGAGAGTGCGCACCTCCGCGAGGTCTTCCCACATCACGTGGAGAGCACCGCATCCGATGACGGTACCGTCCTCGTCCCGCTCGGCGACCCAGAACTCCTGGATGTCCTCGTAAAGCGTCACCGTTGCTTTGTCGAGCAGGATGCGGTCGCGCACGTAGGCGTTGATGAGCCGGCGGACGGCGGGCACATCGCTGGTGCGGGCCCTGCGGACGGTGACGACTTTAGTTAGAGCGGACATGACCGGACGCTATCGCCCCGGCGCTCCCGGGGTCTCGTCGGGCCCGTCGAGTTGCACGACCCGGATCGCGTCGCGGAGCGCTTCCCGTTGTTCGGCCGACATCATGCCGAAGAAGGCGACGAGAGCGGCGGCGGGGTTGTCGCTGAGGGACCAGGCTTCGTTCATCAGTGCGGCCGAGTAGGCGGCCCGGTTGGAGACCGCCTCATATCGATAGGCGCGGCCTTCGGCTTCCCTGCGGAGCCAGCCCTTCTGATACAGGTTGTCCATTACGGTCATCACCGTCGTGTACGCGATGGACCGTTCCTGCTGAAGGTCTTCCAGGACTTCCCTGACAGTGACCGGCCGGTTCCACTCCCACACGCGCGTCATCACGGCGTCTTCCAGTTCACCCAGGCGTCGAACCACACGCGAATAATAGTGGGAGATGTCGCGAATGCCGGTTTATCGGCGCGGTTCAGCGCGGCAATCCGGGCGGCGAAAAGGGCGTACGCCCCGGGGAATGGCCCCGGACGTACGCCCTGTGCCCGTTCTGTACGTCGGTGCGTACGCGGCGTCCTCAGGCCCCGGCGGGCTTCGAGGACTGCTGGGCGGCGTCCACCCGGGCCAGTGCGGCGTCGACGATGGCGTCTTCCTTCGCCTTGTTCGCACCACCCTGACTTTTGACGATCGTCACGACCAGCGCGGTGAAGGCGATCGCCATCACTACGGGCGGGACCAGCGCGGCGACATAGTCCATGGCCGTCGGCTCCTTCTGGATCGGGGTTTCGCGCCGACTGCGCGACTCGTCTAGATTACGCATTCGCCTTTCCCCTCGGGCCGCCCGGGTGCCGGGCGGCCGGAATGCCGGGGGCCGGGCCGGGTCAGGCCGGGCGGGCCGCCGGGAGGCCGGACACGGCTCCCGGCGGTGGGGTGGGTTTACGGCGGGGCGGGAACACCTCGCCGGGGGTCGGGATGGGGCGGCCCGGCTGCGCCGGCTTCGGCTGAGGAGCGGCGGGCGGCGGCGTGGGGGCGGGCTTGCCCGGGGGCGCGGGAGCGGGCTTCTCCGGGGGCGTGGCCCCGGACCGGGCGTCGTCCTCGGCGGTGTGCGGGGTACGGCCGCCCGGGAGCGCGAGCAGGCGCGTACGCACCGGGAGGGCGCACGAGGAGTGGGCGCGCCCCGGTTGGGGGCGGGCACCGGGGACGCCCGGAACGGCGGGGGTGGCCCGGACCGTGGGCCGGGTCCGTACGGCCTGCTCGGCGAGGTGCTCGCAGCGCCGCAGCAGGGCGCGGCGGTGAACGGCCTCGGCGCCGCCCACCGGGAGCGCGCACAGCGAGCGCAGGGCGGCGAGGTCCTCGGAGCCGGGCAGATAGCCGTCCGCGAGGGCGTCCCGCAGCAGCCGCACGTAGCCGAGTGCCGCACCGGGCAGGGCGGCGCGGTAGCGGGCGAGCTCTGCCAGCAGGAAGGCGCGGAGCCGGCCGGCCTCGTGGTCGGCCTCGGTCATGGCTTCGGCGAGCCGGAGGCAGTCCCGGACCTCGGCGTCCCGTGCGGGGCCGGGGCGGGCGGGAACGGAATCGGGGCGGAGTGCGATGTCGAGGGCACGGCGCAGCACGCGCAGCTCGTCCGCGCTGAACGCCATGCCGCCGCGGGATCCATAAGGCGTGGGCATGGGCCGACTTTAAGTGCTAAGTGGACAAAATTCGCTTAGCTGGTTATTTCGGGCGTGGCACGAGAGGGGAGAGCGGGGCGCGGTCAGTGCTCGCGGCGGCGGGCGGCGCCCAGGGCTATGGCACCGGCGGAGAGAGCGGTCCCGGAGGTGGTGGCGAGCAGCAGGGTCGTGGAGGCCTCGCCGTCGTCCACGGGCCGGTGGCGGGGCGTGGGGCCGGACGCGTGGCCGGTGATCTCGACGACGATCGGTGCGTTGTCGTTGGCCGGATCCGGGTCGGGGGCGTTGCCGGGGCCGACGATCCGGACCCAGCCCTCCGCGCCCTCCACCTTCTTGTCGATACGGATCCGGAAGCGCAGCGTCTCGCGGTCGCCGGCGGCGAAGTCGCCACCGATGGCGCAGAGGTAGCCGCGGGCGGTCGTGTCGTGCGGGGCGCAGCGGTGGCCGGCGGCGCCGTCGGGGGCGATGGTGGTCCCTTCGGGCGCGGTGACCTCGTAGGCCCGGCGGTCGGCGGTGGCCGGGCCGGGGCCACCGTTGCGCACGCCGACCTCGACGTCGACCGTCTGGCCCACGCGGCCCGCGACCGGGTGGGCGATGGCCTGGTAGTCGGCGGGCGGGGACGGCCGGGGAGCGGCGGTCGCGGTGCCGCCCGTCAGGGCGGCGAGGGTGAGGGCGGCGGCCGCTGCCGCGATCCGACGCGCTGTTCGCTTCGGCTTCACGCGTGTCCGCCCACCCTTTCCCCGTTTCTTCCGGGGGCTCCGCCCCTGGACCCCCGGGCCTCGAACGCCGGACGGGCCGATTCTCAGCCCCGCATCATGTTGCGCTCGTAGACCAGCCGCAGGCCGATGAGCGTCAGCCACGGCTCGTGCTCGTCGATGACGGACGCCTCGCCCAGGACCAGGGGGGCCAGGCCGCCCGTGGCGATGACGGTGACGTCGTCGGGGTCCTCGGCCAGCTCGCGGGCCATGCGGCCGACGACGCCGTCGACCTGGCCGGCGAAGCCGTAGAGGATGCCGGACTGCATGGCCTCGACGGTGTTCTTGCCGATGACGCTGCGCGGCCGGGCGATCTCGATCTTGCGGAGCTGGGCGCCGCGGACGCCCAGGGCCTCCGTGGAGATCTCGATGCCGGGGGCGATCACGCCGCCGACGTACTCCCCGCGCGCGCTCACCGCGTCGAACGTCGTCGCCGTGCCGAAGTCGACGACGACGCACGGGCCGCCGTAGAGCTCGACGGCGGCGACCGCGTTGATGATGCGGTCCGAGCCGACCTCCTTGGGCTGGTCCATGAGGATCGGCACGCCCGTCTTCACGCCCGGCTCGACCAGGATGGCGGGGACGTCGCCGTAGTAGCGGCGGGTCACCTCGCGCATCTCGTGGAGCACGGAGGGGACGGTCGAGCAGATGCAGATGCCCTCGATGCCGTCGCCCAGCTCGTCGCCCAGCAGCGGATGGCGGCCCATCAGGCCCTGGAGCAGCACCGCCAGTTCGTCCGCGGTGCGGCGCGGGTCGGTGGAGATGCGCCAGTGCTCGACGATGTCCTCGCCGTCGAACAGGCCGAGGACGGTCTGGGTGTTGCCGACATCGATGGTGAGCAGCATCAGGAGGCCTCCTCGTGGAGGTCCAGGCCGATGTCCAGGATCGGGGAGGAGTGGGTCAGCGCGCCGACGGCCAGGTAGTCGACGCCGGTCTCGGCGTAGGCGCGGGCGTTGACCAGGGTCAGCCGGCCCGAGGACTCCAGCTTGGCGCGGCCGGCGACGAGCGCGACGGCCTCGCGGGTCAGCTCGACGGTGAAGTTGTCGAGCATGATGAGGTCCACGCCCTCGTCGAGGACCGGCGGGATCTGGTCGAGCCGGTCCACCTCGACCTCGATGTTCACCTCCGGGAACTCCTGGCGCACGGCCCGGAACGCCTCGGCGACACCGCCGGCGGCGATCACGTGGTTGTCCTTCACCAGCGCGGCGTCGGACAGCGACATGCGGTGGTTGACGCCGCCGCCGCAGCGGACCGCGTACTTCTCCAGCGCGCGCAGCCCGACGGTGGTCTTGCGGGTGTCGCGGACGGCGGCGCCGGTGCCCTCCAGGGCGTCGGCCCAGGCGCGGGTGGCGGTGGCGATGCCGGAGAGGTGGCAGAGGATGTTGAGCATGCTGCGCTCGGCGGTGAGCAGATCCGCGGTGCGGGTGCGGATGGTCAGCAGCTTCTGGCCCGCCTCCACCCGGTCGCCGTCCTCGACGTGCCGCTCGACCTCGAACTCGTCGGTGCAGGCCACGGAGAGGATGGCCTCGGCGACACGCAGACCGGCGACCGTGCCGGCCTCGCGGGCGGTGAAGTCACCGGCGGCGACGGCGTCCTCGGGGACGGTCGCGAAGGTCGTGATGTCCTTGCCGCCGTCGAGGTCCTCCTCGATGGCGAGGTGCGCGAGGTCCTCGACCTGGAGCGGGTCCAGCCCGGCCGCGACCAGCAGCCGTACGAGCTCGGGGTCGAGCCCGCACTCGAAGGCGTCCTCGTCGTACTCCCCACCGGAGCAGCCGCAGGCGTCGCCGCAGCCGCCGGTCGCCTCCGGCTCGGCGGCTTCCCGGCCGGAGCGGCCGATCTGGTGCAGGGGGGCGTCGTCGGTGGTGCTCACGCTGTTCTCCTTGGGGGCGGAGGCGGATACGGGCTCTACGGGCGGGAAGGCGGCCGACTCGGTGGTGGAGACCGCGAGGGTGCGGTCCGGGCGCAGCGTCACCAGGAGGTGGCGGCGGGAGCGGTCGTCGTCGCGGTCGGGGAAGTCCTCGCGCCAGTGGCAGCCACGGGTCTCCTCCCGGCGGAGGGCGGCGGCGACCAGGAGCTGGGCGACGAGGAGGAGGTTGGTCGTCTCCCAGGCCTCGGTGCCGGGGACGGGGGACTTGTCGGCGGCTTCCTCACGGATGCGGGCCAGCTCCGCTGCGGCCTGTTCGAGGCTTTCGGCGGAGCGGAGGACGCCTGCGCCCGCCGTCATGACGCGCTGGATCCGCGTGCGCGTCTCGGGGGCGATCAGGAGCGTTTCCGGCTCTCCCGTCGTGGTGGGGGTTTCTCCCGCCCGCCCACCCGTTGCCCCGAATGCCGCGATGTCCGCCGCGATGCGTTCCGCGAAGACCAGGCCCTCCAGGAGGGAGTTGGACGCGAGCCGGTTCGCGCCGTGCACTCCGGTGCAGGCGACCTCGCCGCACGCGTACAGGCCCGGCACGGTCGTCCGGCCGCGCAGGTCCGTCCGTACGCCGCCGGAGGCGTAGTGCGCGGCGGGCGAGACGGGGACGAGGTCCGTGACCGGGTCGATGCCGTGCGCCCGGCAGGCGGCCAGGATCGTGGGGAAGCGGCGCTCCCACTTCTCCGGGCCGAAGTGGCGGGCGTCCAGGTACATGTGCTCGGCGCCCGTCTCGCGCATGCGCCGCATGATGCCCTTGGCGACGATGTCGCGCGGGGCAAGCTCGGCCAGCTCGTGCGCGCCGAGCATGAAGCGGTCGCCGTCGGCGTCCACCAGGTGGGCGCCCTCGCCGCGGACGGCCTCCGAGACCAGCGGCTGCTGCCCCTCGGCGTCGGGGCCGAGCCACAGCACGGTCGGGTGGAACTGGACGAACTCCAGGTCGGAGACCTCGGCGCCGGCGCGCAGGGCGAGGGCGACGCCGTCGCCGGTGGAGACGGCGGGGTTGGTGGTGGCGGAGAAGACCTGGCCCATGCCGCCGGTGGCCAGGACGACGGCCCGGGCGCGGACGGCGCCGACGCCGTCGTGCTGGCCCTCGCCCATGACGTGGAGGGAGACGCCCGCCGCGTGGCCCTCGGCGTCCTTGAGGAGGTCGAGGACGAGGGCGTGCTCGATGGTCTTGATGCCCGCCGTGCGCACGGCGTCGACGAGGGCGCGGGAGATCTCGGCGCCGGTGGCGTCGCCGCCGGCGTGGGCGATGCGGTCGCGGTGGTGGCCGCCCTCGCGGGTCAGCAGGATCTCGCCGGTGCCGGCGTCGGTGTCGAAGCGGGCGCCGGTGGCGATGAGGCGGCGCACGGCGTCGGGGCCCTCGGTGACGAGGGTCCGTACGGCCTCCTCGGAGCAGAGGCCCGCGCCGGCGACGAGGGTGTCGTCGAGGTGCTGCTCCGGGGTGTCGCCGTCGCCGAGGGCGGCCGCTATGCCGCCCTGGGCCCAGCGGGTGGAGCCGTCGTCGAGGCGTGCCTTGCTGACGACGGTGACGCTCGCGCCGGCCGCCGCGCAGCGCAGCGCGACGGTCAGGCCCGCCACGCCGGAGCCGACGACCACGACGTCGGCGTCGACGGACCAGCCGGGGCGGGGGGCGTGGAGTCGTATGCCGGTCATCGCGCCGCTCCGACGGTGAGGGGGATGTTGTCGATCAGACGGGTGGTGCCCACCTTGGCGGCGACGGCGAGGATGGCCTCGCCGCTGTAGTCGTCGGGGACCTCGGTGAAGTCGGAGGGGTCGACGAGCGCCAGGTAGTCGAGGCGGAGCGGGGGCTCCAGGCCCGCCGCGCCATCCAGGATCGCCCGGGCGGAGCGCCGGACGGGGGCGGCGCCCTCGCCGGCCGAGGCGCCGGCGGTGAGCAGGGCGCGGGAGAGCTCCAGGGCCGTGGCCCGGTCGGCGTCGGAGAGGTAGCGGTTGCGGCTGGAGAGGGCGAGGTTGTCGCCCTCTCGGACCGTGGGCACGCCCACGATCTCCACGGGGAAGTTGAGGTCGCGCACCATGCGGCGGATCAGGGCGAGCTGCTGGGCGTCCTTCTGCCCGAACAGCGCGACGTCCGGCAGGGTGAGGTGGAGGAGCTTGCCGACGACGGTGAGGACGCCGTCGAAGTGGCCGGGGCGGCTGGCGCCTTCGAGGCGCTCGCCCATGGGGCCGGCGGTGACCCGGACCTGGGGCTCGCCGCCGGGGTAGACCTCGTCGGCGGACGGGGCGAAGACGAAGTCGGCCCCGGCCTTCCCGGCGATCGCGAGGTCGGCGTCGAGGGTGCGCGGGTAGCGGTCGAGGTCCTCGCCGGCGCCGAACTGGAGCGGGTTGACGAAGACGGTGACGACGACCTGGCCCGCCGGGCCCGCCAGCCGGCGCGCCTCGCGGACGAGGGTGGCGTGACCGTCGTGCAGGGCGCCCATGGTCATGACGACCGCGCGGCGGCCGCCGCGCGGGAGGGAGTGCAGCTCCGCTGCGGTGCGGATGAGCTGGGCGGTCACTGGTTGCCTCCGTCCGCGAGGACACCGAGCAGGTCCTCCGCAAGTTCGGGCTTGAGCAGGCCGTGCGCGAGGGCGCGGTCCGCGGTGGTGCGGGCCATCGCCAGATATCCGGCGACGGCTCCGGGAGCGTGGGCGCGCAGCTCGGCGACGTGGGCCGCGACCGTGCCGGCGTCGCCGCGGGCGACCGGGCCGGTGAGGGCGGCGTCGCCGCTGCGCAGGGCGTTGTCCAGGGCGGCGCCCAGGAGCGGGCCGAGCATCCGGGCGGGGTGCTCGACCCCGGCGGTGCGCAGCAGGTCCATGCTCTGGGCGACGAGGGTGACGAGGTGGTTGGCGCCGATGGCGAGGGCCGCGTGGTAGAGCGGGCGGGCGCTCTCCTCGATCCACTCGGGCTCGCCGCCCATCTCGATGACCAGCGCCTCGGCGGCCAGCCGCAGCTCCTGGGGGGCGGTGACGCCGAAGGAGCAGCCGGCCAGGCGCTGGACGTCCACCGGGGTGCCCGTGAAGGTCATCGCGGGGTGGAGGGCCAGCGGCAGGGCGCCGACGCGGGTCGCCGGGTCGAGCACGGCGGTGCCGTGCCGGCCGGAGGTGTGCACGAGGAGCTGGCCGGGGCGGACGGCGCCGGTCTCGGCGAGCCCGGCGACCAGGCCCGGCAGGGCGTCGTCGGGCACGGTCAGCAGGACCAGCTCGGCGTGGGCGAGCACATCGGCGGGCGCCATGACCGGCACGTCCGGCAGCATGGCCGCGGCGCGGCGCAGCGAGGCGTCGGAGACGCCCGACACGGCGACGGGGCGGTGCCCGGCGAGCTGGAGGGACGCCGCCAGGGCGGGGCCGACACGGCCGGCGCCGACCACGCCGACGGTGAGCCTGGCGGGGCGGTCCTGGGGGCTCGTGTGCTCGGAGGGGAGGTGTGCGTTCACGCGGCGGGATGCCTTCCGTTCCAGTCCGCGGGGGTACCGGACGATTCCTTTGTCATGCTACGCGAGCCACGCGGGGCGGTCCCGGGCCATCCCCAGCCCTGTGGATAACCCGTTGCCCCTGTCGTACCCGCGCATGATGATCCCCTCATGGCAGACGAACAGAAAACCGAGCACCCGGTGGATCCGCCGATGGACCGGGCTCGCAGGATGGCCGCGCTGCGCGGCGCCGAGCGGGTCCTGTCGAGCAACTCGCTCGCTCTGACGATCGGCGACAGGCTGGCTCGGCTCGCCGCCGAGGCCCCGGAGGCGTACGACCTCGACGAGGGCGTCGACATCTACGGCGACGGGGTCGTGGCGGAGCTGGAGCGCCGGGTCGCCGGGCTGCTGGGCATGGAGGCCGCCGCCTTCTTCCCCACCGGGACGATGGCCCAGCAGGTGGCCCTGCGCTGCTGGGCGGGGCGCACGGGCAACCCGGTGGTGGCCGCGCACCCGCTGTCGCATCTGGAGGTCCACGAGCGGGACGCGTACGCGACGGTCTCCGGGCTGCGCACGGTCCACCCCACGAGCGACCCCCGGCCGCCGACGGCCGCGGAGATCCGCGAGCTGGACGAGCCGTTCGGGACGCTGATGCTGGAGCTGCCCCTGCGGGACGCGGGCTTCGTGCTTCCCACCTGGGAGGAGCTGACCGAGGCGGTGGAAGCCGCCCGCGACCGTGACGCGGTGGTGCACTTCGACGGGGCACGGCTGTGGGAGTGCGCCCCGCACTTCGGGGTGGAGCTGCCGGAGATCGCCGCGCTCGCGGACTCGGTCTACGTCTCGCTCTACAAGTCCACCGACGGCATATCGGGGGCCGTGCTGGCGGGCCCGGCCTCCTTCGTGGAGGAGGCGAAGGCCTGGCGCCACCGGTACGGGGGCCAGCTCTTCCAGCAGTGGCCCGCAGCGCTCGCCGGGCTCGCCGGGCTGGATCGCGAGCTGCCCCGGCTGCCGGCGTACGTGGCGCACGCCAAGGTGGTCGCGGAGGCACTGAAGGACGCCTTCCACGCGGCTGGGGTGCCCTGGTTCCGGGTCCATCCGGACGTGCCGCACACCCATCAGTTCCAGGTGTGGCTGCCGTACCCGGCGGAGACGCTGACGGCGGCGGGAGTGCGGCTCGCGGAGGAGACCGGCACGTGGCTGTTCAACCGCTGGGACGAGGCCCCCGTGCCCGGGCTGGCCTTCACCGAGGTCACCGTCGCCGCGTCAGCGCTCGCATGGACTCCCGCAGCCGTTCGGGACGCGGTCGGGACGCTCCTGGAGCGGCTGGACGGGGGTGCTCTCGGTAACTGACGGGCGTACGGGCGCCGGGGCGGCGGCCGCGTGTCGTACGGGGCGGGCGGGGCGGAGGGCCGTCGTCCAGCGGGCCCACCGGGCCCGGCGGGCGGCGACGCGCTCGTCGACGACGGCCAGGAAGGCCCACCAGGTGCGGAGTTCCCGGACGGCCTGGCGGTCGCCGGTGCCCGGCACGGGCGGCGGGGCCTCACCCAGCCGGGAGGTGCGGTACAGGTCGAGCAGGTATTGCTGGTTCACGCTCATGTCCTCCACCGTGCGGCCCGGCCCACCCGTTCGGCGCGTGAATTGACGAGGACCGTCAATCGGCGGCCCGACCTGCG
Organism: Streptomyces hesseae; assembly: GCF_031845785.1. Classification (NCBI taxonomy): domain Bacteria; kingdom Bacillati; phylum Actinomycetota; class Actinomycetes; order Kitasatosporales; family Streptomycetaceae; genus Streptomyces; species Streptomyces hesseae. The sequence goes on along the minus strand of NZ_JAVRFI010000028.1, from coordinate 57,029 downwards.
AAAAGGAAGGCACGATGACCACATGAGCGTGACGATCGACATCGCGGGCCTGCCGCCCGAGCGGCTGGTCTTCCGGGCCTCCCCGCTGGCCGAGCTGTGCACCGCCCTGCACGCCCTGGCCGAGCCCGGGCACCACCCCGGACTGCACGGCTGGACCACCGCGACGAACGCGGCGCTCAAGCCGGATCTCGCCGACCGGCTGTGCGAGGCGGACTTCCTGTGGAGCTCGACCTTCTCCGACATCTCCCACGCCTTCGCCGCCCTCCCGGGGACCCACGGCCAGCCGGGCGCCACCCTCGCCGAGGACCTGGACATGATGGACCGGCTCGACGACGAACTGTTCGTCGACGCCGCCCTGGAGATCTCCTGCTCCAGCAAATACAGCCTGCGCGGCCCGTCGCCGCTGGTGAACGCAGAGATCCGGGAACAGGCCCTGGAGCGCGCCACCGCGCGCGGCCCCCGCCAGCTGGCGTTCGCCAAGCGGCTGCTCCAGGACCCCCCGGCGGTCCGGGCCTGGCTGCGGCGGCTGTTCGAGGACAGCGCGGAGGCGTTCTTCAACGACGTCTGGCAGCGGGTGCGCGTCCAGCTCGCCAACGACGCCCGCCACAAGACGGAGATCCTGCGGCACAAGGGCCTCGCCGAGGCCCTCGCCGAGGTCTCGCCCGCCGTGACGCTCTCCCCCGACGGCTCCCGGATCGTCGTCGACAAGCTCACCAGCGGCCATACGACCGCGGTCGACCCGGCCGTCGGCGCGGGCGTCACCTTCGTCCCGTCGTCCCTCGGCTGGCCCCATCTATGGGTGCTGCACGCCCCCGGCTGGCGGCCGGTGATCCACTACCCGGTGGCCGCCCCCGAGCTGCCCGGGCCGCAGTCCCTCGACCTGCTCACCCTCCGCATGGAAGCACTGGCGCACCCGATGCGGATCAGGATGTGCCGCTATCTGGCACGGGCCGCGTTCACCACGGGCGAGCTGGCCGCCTCGCACGACATCAGCCCGCCGGAGGTGTCACGGCACATAGCGGTGCTGAAGAAGGCCGGACTGATCACGACACGGCGGCGCGGACGCTATGTGCTTCACCAGTTGGATTTGACCGTGGTGGCCCGGCTGGGGAGCGATTTCCTTGAAGGGGTGTTGCGCTGAGTCAGTACGCGGTTCCCCCGCCGCCCGCCCTGACCAGGCCCGTCTCGTATGCCATCACCACCACCTGCACCCGGTCCCGCAGGCCCAGCTTGGTGAGGATGCGGCCCACGTGCGTCTTCACCGTCGCCTCCGACAGCACCAGCCTCGCCGCGATCTCGCCGTTGGACAGGCCCTGCGCCACCAGCAGCATCACCTCGCGCTCCCGGTCGGTGAGCCGGCTCAGCTCAGCGGTGGTGGGCTCGGGGCCCGCGCTCGGCAGCATCGGGGTGAAGCGGTCCAGCAGCCGGCGGGTGGTGCTGGGCGCGACCACCGCGTCACCGCTGTGCACCGCCCGGATCGCGCCCAGCAGCTCGGCGGGCGGCACGTCCTTGAGCATGAAGCCGCTCGCGCCGGCCTTCAGCGCGGAGAAGGCGTACTCGTCGAGGTCGAAGGTGGTGAGGATCAGCACCTTCGGCGGGTTCTCCCCCAGACAGATCCGGCGGGTGGCCTCCACGCCGTCCATGTGCGGCATACGGACGTCCATCAGGATGACGTCCACCTCGGTGCCCTCCAGCGCCTTCAGCGCCTCCACACCGTCCCCGGCCTCGGCGACGACCTCCATGTCCGGCTGGGCCGCCAGCACCATGCGGAAACCGGTACGGAGCAGTACCTGGTCGTCTACGAGGAGGACACGGATCGACATACGGGGTCCCTTTCTGAGGCGTACTACGAATCAAACCTGATGGCCTGACGGCCTGATGGTTTCAGCGGCCGGACCTGGCGGGGAGCAGCACACTGATCCGGAAGCCGCCGCCCTGCCGCGGCCCCGCGTCCAGGGTGCCGCCCACCATGCCGACACGCTCGCGCATACCGATCAGACCGTGTCCCATGCCGTCGGCGCCACCGTCCTCGTACAGCTCGTGCTGCGCGCCCCGGCCGTCGTCCTCGACCAGCAGCCCCAGGCCGTCGTCGAAATACGTCAGCCGGACGCTCGCGCCGACGTCCGGGCCGCCGTGCTTCCGGGTGTTGGTCAGCGCCTCCTGGACGATCCGGTAGGCCGTCAGCTCCACACCGCTCGGCAACGGCCGCGGCGCGCCCTCGACAGTGAACTCCACCGGCAGCCCCGCGCCCCGCACCTGCTCGACGAGCTCGCCGATCTGCTCCACGTCCGGCTGCGGCACATACGTCTCACCGCTCTCCCCGCCCTCCTCGGTGCGCAGCACGCCCAGCAGGCGGCGCATCTCGGTGAGGGCCTTGCGGCCGGTGCTGGAGATCGTTTCCAGGGCCTGTTTGGCCTGGTCCGGCGAGGCGTCCAGGACGTAGGCGGCGCCGTCGGCCTGCACCACCATCACCGACACGTTGTGCGCGACGACGTCGTGGAGTTCGCGGGCGATGCGCGCCCGTTCGGCGGTCACCGCCATCTTGGCCTGCTGCTCGCGCTCCTTCTCCAGGCGTGTGGCGCGCTCCTCCAGCTGCGCCCAGTACGCGCGGCGGGTGCGCATCGAATCGCCGAGGACCCAGGCGAGGATGAACGGGACGCTGACGAACACCGCCCCCAGGAGGGCGTTGCCCAGCCCGTTGTGCGGCGTGGGCCAGCGGGCGGCGGCGATCGGGGACGCCAGGACTCCGCCGACCAGCGCGAACCGCGACGCCCAGCGCGTATTGCCGGACGAGACCGTGTAGATGATCACCAGCATCGCGAAGTCCGAGACGTCCGGCTGGACGTCGAGGGCGACCTGGGCCACCCCCGTCGCGGCCGCCAGCAGCAGCATCTTCTCCGGCCAGCGGCGGCGCAGCGCGATCACTGTGCTGAGCGCCAGGGCCGCGGCGATCTTGAGGGCCGTCCCGCCCCGCGTACTCCCCTCGGCGCTGGACAGCACGCTGAGCCCCAGCAGCAGGACGGCCCAGAAGGTGTCCACACCGGTGGGGTGTCTGCGGAGGAAGTCGTAGAGGCGCTGCACGTCACCCAGCGTAGGCACGCCGAGTCGCCGCACGGGTCAGCCCGGCGATCGATCCGGTCGGTTTCCGTCTACTCCCCAAGGTGGAGGGCGAGTGTCCGGCAGGCCCGCTTAACGTGTGCGTATGGGAAGCGGAGCGAACGTGTCGAGCGGTGCGAGGACCTGGCGGGAGGCGACCGAGGCGGCCCTCTACGGCCCCGAGGGCTTCTACCGGAGCCCCGAGGGCCCCGCGGGTCACTTCCGTACGTCCGTCCACGCCTCCCCCCTGTACGCCGGGGCCGTCGTGGAGCTGCTGTGCCGCGTCGACGCGGCCCTGGGGCACCCGGTGGAGCTGGCGTTCGCCGACGTCGGGGCGGGGCGCGGCGAGCTGGTGGCCGGGGTGCTCGCCCGGTGCCCCGCGGAGCTCGCCGGCCGGCTGCGCCCGTACGCTGTGGAGCTCGCCGACCGCCCCGAGGAGCTCGATCCCCGGGTGAGCTGGCAAGACACCTTGCCCGAGGGGATCACGGGGCTGCTCTTCGCCAACGAGTGGCTCGACAACGTGCCGGTGGACGTCGCCGAGACGGACGGCGAGGGCACGCCCCGCCAGGTGCTCGTCCGAGACGACGGCGAGGAGCTGCTCGGCGACCCGGTCTCCGGCGAGGACGCCGACTGGCTGAAGCGCTGGTGGCCCCTGGAGGGCGCGCCGCCCGGCTCCCGCGCCGAGATCGGCCACCCGCGCGACGCCGCCTGGCGGCGGGCGGCCGGCACGCTGCGGTCCGGGCTGGCGGTGGCCGTCGACTACGCGCACGGGCGCGCCTCCCGCCCGCCCTACGGCACCCTGACCGGCTTCCGCGAGGGGCGCGAGGTGCGGCCGGTGCCGGACGGCTCCTGCGACATCACCGCGCACGTCGCGCTGGACGCGACCGCGCTGCCGGGCGGCTCGGTCGTCAGCCAGCGCGAGGCGCTACGGGCCCTGGGCGTCGACGGCGCCCGTCCGCCGCTCTCGCTCGCCTCGACCGACCCGGCCGCCTACGTACGGGCCCTAGGCGCGGCCGGCGAGGCGGCGGAGCTGACCGCCCCGGCAGGCCTGGGCGGCTTCGGCTGGCTGCTCCAGCCGGTGGGGCTCCGGCCGGAGACGCTGGGAATCGGCCCGTCGGGCGGCTCCTCCGGTGTTTGAGAAATCCGGTGTTTGAGAAACTAGCCCCATGACGGAGACGACAGTCGGAATCGGCGGCGCGGCGGAGAGCACCGACATGGTGCTCAACATCGGGCCCCAGCACCCGTCCACCCACGGTGTGCTGCGACTGCGCCTCGTCCTGGACGGCGAGCGGGTCCGGAGCGCCGAGCCGGTGATCGGCTATATGCACCGGGGCGCGGAGAAGCTGTTCGAGGCGCGCGACTACCGCCAGATCATCATGCTCGCCAACCGCCACGACTGGCTGTCGGCGTTCTCCAACGAGCTGGGCGTCGTCATCGCCGTCGAGCGGATGCTCGGCATGGAGGTCCCCGAGCGCGCGGTGTGGACGCGCACGCTGATGGCCGAGCTGAACCGGGTGCTCAACCATCTGATGTTCCTCGGCTCGTATCCGCTGGAGCTCGGCGGCATCACCCCGGTCTTCCACGCGTTCCGCGAGCGCGAGGAGCTCCAGACGGTCATGGAGGAGGTCTCCGGCGGCCGGATGCACTACATGTTCAACCGCGTCGGCGGCCTCAAGGAGGACCTGCCCGCGGGCTGGCTCGGCCGGGCCCGGCACGCGATCGCCGAGGTGCGCTCGCGGATGGACGTGTACGACCGGCTGGTCCTCGGCAACGAGATCTTCCGGGGCCGGACGCGCGGCGTCGGCGTCCTCTCGCCGGAGGCCGTCCACGCGTACGGGGTGAGCGGGCCGATCGCCCGCGCCTCCGGTGTCGACTTCGACCTGCGGCGCGACGAGCCGTACCTCGCGTACGGCGAGCTGGGCGACGTCCTGAAGGTCGTCACCCGCGAGGAGGGCGACTGCCTGGCGCGCTTCGAGTGCCTGCTGGAGCAGACCCACAACTCGCTGGACCTGGCCGACGCCTGCCTGGACCGGATGGCAGAACTGCCGCCCGGCCCGATCAACCAGCGGCTGCCCAAGGTCCTCAAGGCCCCGGAGGGCTCGACCTACGTCTGGACCGAGAATCCGCTGGGCCTCAACGGCTACTACCTCGTCTCCAAGGGCGACAAGACGCCCTGGCGACTGAAGCTCCGGTCGGCCTCGTTCAACAACATCCAGGCCCTGACCGAGCTCCTGCCGGGGACGCTGGTCGCGGACATGGTGGCGATCCTGGGGTCGCTGTTCTTCGTCGTCGGCGACATCGACAAGTAGCCGGCGCGGCGTACGTACGAGAAGGAGAGGGCCCGGGGCTTTGCCCCGGGCCCTCTCTGCTTGATGCTTGCGGCCGGCCGCTACGAGATCGCGCTGCGCAGCTCGACGACGTCGATCTGCTCGGTGTCGTCGTGCGCGGTGAGGTCGATGACCTTGCCGTCCGCGTCCTTCTCCACGCCCTTCTCCACGCCCTTCTCCGCTACGGCCGCGTCGGCGAGGGCCTCCTCGCCGATGACGTCCGCGAGGTCCTGCTCCTCGACGGCCTTGGCGGCGGGCGAGTCGGCCTTCTTCTTGCCGGCGGCGGTGCCGAAGAAGTCGAAGCCGCCCGGCTGACGGCGAGCCGCCGGCACGACCGTCCCGGCGGGCCGGGACGGTCGTGCCTTGGCCGGCGGGGTGGCCTTGGCGGCGGCAGGCCGCGCGGCGGCCTGGGGCGCGGGCGCCTGGCCGGCGGGCTTGGGGGCGTTGGCCGCTGCGGGCTGCTTGGCGGCCTGGGGTGCCTGCGGGGCCTGGGCCTGCCCTGTGGCCTTGGGGGCGTTGGTCGGCTGGGCAGCCGGTGAGGCCTGCGCCGCTGCGGGCGTCGGAGCCTTGGCCGGCTGCGCGGCCTTCGCCGCTACAGGTGCCTTCGCGGACTGGGGCGCCTTTTCGAGTGCGGGCCGGTGGTCCGGTTGTGCCCACCCGTCCCGCCCTGCGGGACGATTGCCCACAACCGGGCCGCGTGCCAGGGACTGGAGCGCGTTCGCCGCCTTGCGGTATGCCTCCGCGTTCAGCGGGGCCGGCTTGTCGGTCGCCGGGGTCTCGGCCGGCGTCGTGCCCTTCTCCAGCAGGCGGCGGCCCTCCATCGCGCTGGCCCGGCCGGTCTCGGCGGCGGCGTAGCGGCGCAGGAGGTCGGCGTGCTCGGTGCGGAGGCGGGCGAGTTCGGCGCGCTTGGCGCGGAGCTTGGACTCCAGGCCGGTGCGCAGCAGACGGGTCTCCTCGAGGTCCGTCTCCAGCTCGGCCACGCGTTCCTCGGTCTTCCACTCCTCCCGCGTACGGGCGGCGGTCAGCTGGGCGACACTCCTGCCCGCAGCGCGGTCCCAGCGGCGCATCATCACCGAGCCGACCACCGTGACCGCGGCGGCGGCGACGGCGAGGCCGCGAATGACAGCGGTTTCACTCACCACCAGCGCACCCGCGGCGCAGGCGACAGATGTCGCGGCGACCGTCAGCGGGGGAAGAAGCCGGTGGAGGGGGGCGGAATGGCGGTGGCGTCCTCGTGGCATGGCCTGAAACTTACCGTGCGTCGTGGCGAACGTGTGAGCCCACCGCCAAACTCTTCCCTTGATCTTACTTCTCCCCTACCCCGTCACTTCGTCAGAAGCTTCTTCTCCTTGAGGTACTGAGCGGCGACATCGGCGGGCTTGAGCCGCTCGGCGTCGACCTTCTTGTTGAGTTCGGTGAGATCGGCCGTGGTCAGCACCTTGTTCAACTTGCCGAGCGCATCCGCGATCTTCTGCGAACCCGCCTTCTTGGCATTCACGACGGGCAGGACGTTGTCCGCGTTCTGAAGCTTCTTGTCGTCCTCCAGGAGGACGAGTCCGAACTGGGCGAGAGTGGCGTCCGTGGTGGTGGTCAGCAGCAGTTGGTCCTTGCCGTCCTTGACCGCCTGCTTGGCCTGGGTGCTGCCGACCTCCAGCGGGTCGATACCGGCGACGTCTATGCCGTACGTCTTCTCCAGGCCCGGCCGGCAGAAGGGCCGCTGGGAGCATTCGTCGCCCGCCGCGATCCGTACCTTCTCCTTCGACTTCCCAAGCTCGGAAAGCGTCTTGAGCTGGTGTTTCTTCGCGAACTCACCGGTAACCGCGAAGGCGTTCTGGTCGACCGCCGACCCGGCGTCCAGCACCTTCAGACCGCGCGGCTCGGCGAGTTTACGGAGGGCCTTGACCGTGGCTTCCGAGTCGCCCGACGCGACCTGCGGCGCGTCCTTCCCGTTCTGCTTCTTGTTCAGGAATTCGGTGAGCGTCGCGGCATACTCCGGGACCACATCGATCTGGCCCTTCTCCAGCGCCGGCTCATACAGCTCCCGGGCGTCGACGGTCTGGATGGACGTCGAATATCCGGCGTCCTTGAGCAGCCCCGCGTATATCTCCGCGAGCACCTTCGACTCGGTGAAGGACGCCGAGCCGACGACCAGCGAATCCTTGCCCGATCCGGAGCTCCCGCCCTCCTTGGACTTCTCCAGGCTGTCGCCGCCGCACGCGGCAAGACCCGCCGTGAGGGCCGCGACGCCGGCCACCGCCAGCAGGGCGCGAGCGGTCCGCGCTCGACGCGGTGTCCTGGTCATACGAAACTCCATCCAGTCAGGCTTGAGCGTTCGTCATGCGGGGTTTGTCAGGCGGGGGCCTGTGCCGCGCGGACGCGGCCACGCAGGGGGTCCAGCCTTCGCTGGAGCAGGACGAAGACGCCCTCCACCAGCAGCGCCAGCGCCGCCACCAGGACCGCCCCGGCCACCACCTGCGCGGTGTCCGTGAGCCGGAAGCCGGCCGTGATGACCCGGCCGAGGCCGCCGCCCCCGGGGAGCGCGGCGAGCGTGGTGGTGGCCACGACCTGGACGGCGGCGGACCGCACCCCGGTCACGATCAGCGGAAAGGCCAGAGGCAGCTCGACCCGGGCCATCACCTGACCGCCCGTCATGCCCATGCCCCGGGCGGCCTCGACCATGTCCCGGTCCACACCGCGCATCCCCACATAGGCGTTGGTCAGCACCGGGGGTATCGCGAACAGGACGAGCGCGATGATGGTGGGCAAGGAGCCGTGCGTACCGAGCGGGCTCAGCAGCAACAGCACCAGCACCGCGAACGTCGGCACCGCGCGGCCCGCGTTGGAGAGGTTGACCGCGAGGGCGCCCCCCTTGCCCAGATGGCCGAGCAGCACCGCGACGGGCAGTGCGATGGCACACGCGATCAGCAGGCACGCGGTGGTAAGGAAGAGGTGCTCCCCCAGCCGGTGCCAGACGCCGTCCGTGCCGGACCAGTGCGCACCGGTCGTCAGCCAGTCCCATGTCCGTCCGATGACGTCCATCAGACCACCACCGCCTCCTCGGCCGCTCGGCGGTTCACCGCACGGCGGCCGGTCCGCGCCCAGGGCGTGAGCAGCCTCTGAGCGAACAACAGCAGGAGATCGGCGGCGACGGCCAGCGCGACGCACAGCACCGAGGCGGTGAGCACCTGCGCCTTGAAGTAGCTGCGCATCCCCTCGTAGATCAGATTGCCCAGCCCGCCGTAGCCGATGATCGCGCCCACCGTCGTGAGCGAGACGGTCGAGACCGTGGCGATCCGCAGGCCGGCCATCAGCGCGGGGACCGCCAGGGGCAGTTCCACCCCGAAGAGCAGTCGTATCGGCCCGTATCCCATGCCGCGCGCGGCCTCGCGGGCCTCCTCCGGCACGGCGGCGAGGCCGGTCAGGATGTTCCGCACGAGGATCGTCAGCGAATAGAGCACCAGGCCCGTGACCACGACGGCCGCCGACAGGCCGAACACCGGCACCAGCAGCGAGAACATGGCCAGCGAGGGCACGGTGTAGAGAATCGTGGTCGCGCCGAGCACCGGGCCCTGGAACGTCCGCCAGCGGCGCGCGAGCAGCGCCAGCGGGAAGGCGACGAGCAGCCCGATCGCCACGGACACCAGGGTGATGCCGACGTGCTGGAGCGTGGCGTCCGTCAGCTCCTGGCCGCGCGTCCGCACATACTCGCCGCAGAACCAGTCGTTGGCGATCAGGCAGTTCTGACCCGCCATCCGTGCCTCACCTCCCCCTCGGCTTTCACGGTCGGTCACTGGCGACCCTAACCCGGAGCACTGACATTCGCCTCCGACGGGGACCCGGCGGCAACATGTTCGAAGGACAGTACGGCGACAATGGGGAACCATGATCCGCTTCGAGCACGTCACCAAGCGCTACGCCGATGGCACGACCGCCGTGGACGACCTCTCCTTCGAGGTCGCGGAGGGCGAGCTGGTCACGCTCGTCGGACCGTCGGGCTGCGGCAAGACCACCACGATGAAGATGGTCAACCGGCTGATCGAGCCCACGAGCGGACGCATCCGGGTCGACGGCGAGGACATCGCCGGTGTGGACCCCGTCGAGCTGCGGCGCCGCATCGGCTATGTGATCCAGCAGGTCGGCCTCTTCCCCCACAAGACGGTCCTGGAGAACACCGCGACCGTCCCCCATCTGCTGGGCTGGCAGCGCAAGCGGGCCCGCGACCGGGCGGCCGAGCTCCTCGACCTCGTCGGGCTCGACCCGTCCGTCTACGGCGACCGCTACCCCGACCAGCTCTCCGGCGGCCAGCGCCAGCGCGTCGGGGTCGCCCGGGCGCTCGCCGCCGACCCGCCCGTCCTCCTGATGGACGAACCCTTCGGCGCGGTCGACCCGGTCGTGCGGGAACGGCTCCAGAGCGAGTTCCTACGACTCCAGTCGCAGGTGCGCAAGACGGTGCTCTTCGTGACGCACGACATCGAGGAGGCGGTCCGGCTCGGCGACCGCATCGCGGTCTACGGCCATGGAAAAATCGAACAGTTTGACGCCCCGGCGGTGGTGCTGGGCGCCCCCGCCACTCCCTACGTCGCCGACTTCGTGGGCGCGGACCGGGGTCTGAAGCGGCTGTCGGTGACGCCGATCGAGGCCGGCGACCTGGAGCAGCCGCCGGTCGTCCACCTCGACGACCGGCTGTCCGACGCACGGGCGCGGCTCACGGCGGACGACGCGCGCTGGGCCGTCGTCCTGGACGACGCGGACCGGCTGCACGGCTGGGTCTCCGCCGACGCGATCGCCTCCGGCACGGGGACGACACGGGTGCGGGAGCGGGCGCGGCGCATGGACGCGTGGCTGCCGTTGGGGGCGTCGCTGAAGCAGGCGTTCAGCACGATGCTGCAGCATGACGCGGGGTGGATCGCGGTGCTCGACGGGGATTCCGCGGATCACTTCTTGGGGGTGCTCACGCCTGCGCGGCTGCACGAGGCGCTGCGGCGCAGCATTGAGGCCGATGCGCGGGGCGCTACGCGTAGTGAGGCGCGTGTGGAGACTGTGCCCAGTGCGTGAACCGCGCCGGGTGCCCCGGTTAGGTGCGGGCCGGTGGGTCTGGTTGTGCCCACCCGTCCCGCCTTGCGGGACGATTGCCCACAACCCAGCTTCAGCTGCTCTCTTCCTCGTCCTCCGGGAGCTTGCAGACTCGTTCCATGAAGAACGCGGCCGCTATTACGCAGGCTCCTGCCAGGACGGACGCGCCCGCGTAGATCGCCTGGTCGCGGCGGGCGGGGACGTCGAGGCCGCCCATCAGGAGGAAGGCGCCCACTCCGCCGTACATGCCCCCGACCAGGGCCGCGACCAGGGCGCTGGCCTGGCCGAAGACCAGCGCTCGCGCGGCCAGCAGGGGGTCGACGCCCTTCGCGCCCGCCCGGCGCTCGCGCTGGGCACGCAGCCGGGCGCGCAGGGACAGGGCCGTGGCGAAGAGGACCACCGCGATGACGCCCAGCACGATGGGCGCCGCCACCGGCACGCTGGGCAGCGTGCCGAAGGAGTCCCACAGGCGGGCGGCGGCCCATGAGAGGACCCCGGCCACGACGAAGAGGCCCGCCAGCACCCCGATCCGAAGTTGCTTCACCGAGCTGTCGCCCCTCTTAGTCATGCGGAAAAACTACGTAGGCCCAACGGCTACTCGGGCAGCCGCAGTTCCAGGTCGGCGCGCGGCTCCACGCCCTCACGGCCGATACCGGCCAGCAGCTCGCTCACCGAACCATGGCCCGGGACCACGGCCTCGGGGTCCACGTCGTACCACGGGGCGAGCACGAAGGCACGCTCGTGGGCGCGCGGATGCGGCAGTGTCAGCACCGGGTCGTCGGAGATGACGTCCTGGTACGTGACGATGTCGACGTCGAGCGTACGGGGGCCCCAGCGCTCGTCCCGCACCCGCTCGAAGGCCTCCTCGATCGCGTGACCGCGCTCCAGCAGGGAGTCCGGCGGGAGCGTGGTCTTCACCAGCACCACCGCGTTGAAATACGTCGGCTGGGCGCCCGGCTCGACGCCCCAGGGCTCCGTCTCGTAGACCGGGGAGACGGCTTTGACGCGCAGACCGGGGGTGTCCTCCAGCGCGTCGATCGCGCCCTGGAGGGTCTCCAGGCGGTTGCCCAGATTGCTGCCGATGGAGATCACGGCGCGCTTGGGATTGCTCAGGGTCACATCGGCCGCGTCCACCCGCTCCACCACGGAGGCGGGCACCGGCTGCACGGTCGGGTCGCTGCTGCTCATACTCGGCTCCGGGTGATAGTGATCGTCACATCGTCGAAAGGAACGGTGATGGGGGCGTCCGGCTTGTGCACGACGACCTCGACCTCCCGCACCGCCTCGTGCTTGAGGCACTGCTGGGCGATCCGCTCGGCGAGGGTCTCGATGAGGTCGACGGGCTCGCCCTGGACGACGTCCACGACCTCCTCGGCCACGATGCCGTAGTGCACGGTCTTCGTGAGGTCGTCGTCGGCCGCGGCGGGCCGGGTGTCCAGGCTCAGCACCAGGTCCACGATGAAGGTCTGGCCTTCCTCGCGTTCCTTGGGGAACACCCCGTGGTGGCCGCGAGCCTTCAAGCCGCGCAGCGCGACACGATCCACACGAATCACTCCTGCTGGTTGTCGGTAAGGGCCCGCCTTCGACCAGGTAGCCCACCTTCGAATCTACCTGCGGACACCGACAGCGCCCGACCTCGGGTGCCGGGCGGTTCGCGCCGCGCTTACCCGAAGATCCGCGTGCTCAACCCCTACCCGGGTACCGGGCAGCTCGAACGAGTGGCCACTTTTCCTCACACTGACGTGTGGCGCCGTGACGGCCGTCACGCACCCGAGACTCAAGCACCCGATTCGGAGGAGTCGTCCTCCTCCTCGTCCTCCCGCCCCGCGAGCACGGGCGAGCCGTGGTGGGACCACACCTTCCACCCGTCGCCCACCCGCCGGAAGACATTGGTGGCCACGACGAGCTGGCCGACCAGCGGGCCCAGCTCTCCCTCGGTCTCCGAGGGGGCGCCGCTGAGAATGTTCTCCGTGCAGGTCACCAGGGCCGTGTCGCCGACGACCTCGATCTCCACATCGGTGAGGAAGAACTGGATGTAGTCCGTGCTCGCCATGATCAGGGCGTAGGAGCGCAGCACCTCGCTCCGGCCGCGCAGCACGGGCCAGCCGGGGTGGACGCAGGAGACCTCGGTACCGGAGTCGTCCAGCCAGAGCCGGTCCATGGCGGCCGTGTCGCCACGTTCCATCGCCTCGTAGAGGGCGGTGTTCGCCAGCTCGACGCGCTCGGCGTCCGTACGGGCGGTACTCACGCAAGCCCCTGAGCGGCGCCCGCGCGCTCCACCGCGCGGATCACCCGGACGGCGTCGGCGCTGGCCCGTACCTCGTGGACCCGGACCGCCCAGGCGCCCTCGCGCGCGGCGAGCGCCGAGACGGCGGCCGTGGCGGCGTCCCGCTCGCGGGCCGGCGGCGGATCGCCGTCGGGGCCGGCCAGCACCCGGCCCAGGAAGCGCTTGCGGGAGGCGGCCACCAGCATCGGCAGCTCCAGCTCCCGGCGGAACCGGTCGAGCCCGGCCACCAGGGCGAGATCGTGCTCGGCGTGCTTGGCGAAGCCCAGGCCGGGGTCCACGACGATCCGGTCCGGCTCGATGCCGCCGTCGACCACCGCGTCCAGCCGCTGCCGCAGCTCGTCGACGACGTCGCCGAGCACATCGGGCCCGTAGACCGCGCGATTGTTCATGTCGGCGCTGAAGCCCCGCCAGTGCATCACCACGAAGGGCACCCCGGCGGCGGCCACCACGGGCACCATCGAGGGGTCGGCGAGACCGCCGCTCACATCGTTGACCAGCACCGCGCCCGCCTCCACGGCGGCCTCGGCGACGGCGGCCCGCATGGTGTCCACCGAGACGACCACGCCCTCGCCCGCCAGCTCGCGGACCACCGGGACCACTCGGCGGAGCTCCTCCTCCTCGTCGATCCGCACCGCGCCCGGACGGGTCGACTCACCGCCCACGTCGACCAGGTCGGCGCCGGCGGCGGTGAGCTCCAGGCCCCGCTTGACCGCCAGCTCGGTGTCGAACCAGTGACCGCCGTCGGAGAACGAGTCGGGGGTGACGTTCACCACGCCCATCACCGCACAGCGGTCCCATTCGGGCAGTCCGACCGGCCCGATACGGCCACGCAACGTACTCATGGAACCAGCCTAGGGCGTGCGACAAGGCCGGTGAACGACGCGACCCCTCCCCGGCGGGCAGCCGGGAAGGGGTCGCGGGGCGCTGTCAGCGCATGTCACGCGGCGCGCGTGACCTCGCTCTGCTCGGGAGCCTCCTGGTCCGACAGGAACTCCTCGGCCGGGGCCGGGCGGCGGCGCAGCAGGCGCGGCAGCTCCAGGAAGCCCTCCGCCTGCATCATGGCGAAGCCGATGCGGGGCAGGTCACGGCTGTTCGGGAAGACGATGAAGCGGGGCTCCCAGCGGGGCCGGAACTTCTCGTTGAACTTGTACAGCGACTCGATCTGGAACCAGCGCGAGAGGAAGATCAGCACCGCGCGCTGGATCCGGACCACCGGGCCGGCGCCCAGCTTGCCGCCGCGCTCCAGGGCGGAGCGGAAGAACGCGAAGTTCAGCGACAGACGCTTGATCTTGAGCTCGGGCGCGGCCTGGAGGAAGGCCACGATCAGCAGCTCGTTCATGCCCGGGTCGGCGCTGCGGTCGCGGCGCATCAGCTCCAGCGAGCTGCCGTCCTTGCCCCACGGCACGTAGTGCTGCATGGCGCGGAGGTCGCCGAAGGGGAGGTCCTCGCCCTCCTCCGGGTCCTTGTGGGCGGTCGCGATGATCGCGTCCAGGTCCTTGGGGTCGCCGATGCGGCCCAGGGCCATGGAGAAGCCGCGCTCGTCCTCGGTGTCGCGCCAGGCGTTGGCGGCCTTCTGGACGGCCTCCAGCTCCTCGGGGGACAGGTCGCCGACGCGGCGGGTCTTGGTGCTGTAGCCGTTGCGCTCGATGCGCTTGACCATCTGGCGGACGTTGCGCATGGAACGGCCGGTCAGGCTGAAGTCGGCCACGTCGACGATGGCCTCGTCGCCCATCTCCAGGGCGTCCAGACCGGTCTCGCGGGTCCAGACCTCGCCACCGGTCTCGCTGCAGCCGGCGACGGCGGGGGTCCAGGAGTGGCGCTTGGCCAGCTCCATGAACTTCTCGATGGCGCCCGGCCAGGCCTCGACGTCACCGATGGGGTCGCCGCTGGCGAGCATCACGCCGGAGACGACGCGGTACGAGACGGCGGCCTTGCCCGACGGGGAGAAGACGACGCTCTTGTCGCGACGCAGGGCGAAGTGGCCGAGCGAGTCGCGCTCACCGTGCTTGGCGAGCAGCTCGCGCAGCTTGTCCTCGTCCTCCTCGGTGAGGAGGGGGGCCGGGTAGGCGGGGCGGAAGGCCAGGAAGGCCGTGGTGAGGACGGTCAGCAGACCGAGGGCGCCCAGCGAGTAGCCGACGGTGTAGTCGACGTGGTCGGTGTAGCGGATCGAGCCCTCGAAGCCGAAGAGGCCCCAGAGGACGTGCTCGATCTGCTCCAGCACCGGCGGGTCGCCGATCATCTTGTTGGCGTGGGAGCCGACGATCACCCAGCCGAGGCCGAAGCTGACGCCGCCCATGAGGATCAGGTTGGCCAGCGCCTTCCAGCGGCTGCGGGAGTCCGGCAGCGCGGCGAAGGACTTCTTGTGCCGGAGCAGGTAGACGAAGAGCAGCAGGGAGAGGACCGTACCCGGGATCGAGTGGCGGTAGATCAGCTGCGCGGCGGCACCGATGGGCAGCAGGACCACGGCGGCCAGCCAGGCCTGCTGTTTGGCGCGCTTCAGGCCGTGGGCGATCATCAGCAGCAGGATGCCTACGATGATCGAACCGGCGGCCGCCAGCTGGGTCACGGAGCCGGGCAGCACCTCGGAGAGGGCGTGCACCCTGCTCCACCGGAACCGGGGGATGACCCCGGCCGCGATGTCAGCGAGACCGATGAGGGCCCCGATGGTGCCCACGACGGCAGGCACGTTCTCGGGCTTGGGCCCTTTCACGAAACGCGCAAGCCCCGCGAGCCTCTTCGACCCCGAAGGAACCTCGTCGGACTTTTTGCCATCTACCCTGACAGACATCTCTTCCCGTCGTCCTGTCGAGTGGGCCTGCGCCATTCAGCCGCAGCACCCGGACAATGTGCGCCCTGTAGGACGACGGTTTCGGGGTTGAGGTTCCGTGGGGGGCCGAGCCCGGGAAGAAGTAACCATTCCGCGACCCCGCGCGCCGGGGCGCTCGGCAGAAAGCACCTCATGGGTCTCACCAGCATGGCAGTACTGATCATTGCCATCGTGGCTGCGGTCGTGCTGTTCGCATTGACCATTTGGCTCTGGCCCCGTCTGGGCAAGAAGGGCATCGGGTCCGTTCTGGCCCGAGTGGGCATGATGATCGCCACACAGCTGTCGCTGTTCGCGGCGATCGGCCTCTGGGCCAACCAGTCCTTCGGCTTCTACGGCTCCTGGGCCGACCTCTTCGGTCAGGTCAAGAACGAGGGCGTGGTCGTCGACCACAGCGCCGGGGCCAAGCGGGTGCAGGTGGTCAGCGCCCAGCAGGTCAAGGTGCCGCGCGGCAATGTGCCCCGGGTCGGCGGCAAGATCGAGAAGATCAATATCGTGGGCCCCGAGTCCAAGATCAGCAGCCCGGCGTATGTCTATCTGCCCCCGGAGTACTTCCAGCCGCAGTACGCCAACAAGACCTTTCCCGCCTCCGTCGCGCTGACCGGCTACCCGGGCACCGCCGAGGCGCTGATCCAGGGTCTGGACTACCCGGTGCGGGCGCACAAGCTGGCCAAGGACAAGAAGATGCAGCCCACCATCCTGGTGATGATGCGTCCCACCGTCGCCCCGCCGCGTGACACCGAATGCATGGACATACCCGGCGGCCCGCAGACCGAGACGTTCTTCGCCAAGGACCTGCGCAAGGCCATATCGGAGCACTACCGCGTCGGCGACAAGGCCAAGAACTGGGGCATGATCGGCGACTCCACCGGCGGCTACTGCGCGCTGAAGATCGCGATGCGCCACCCCGACGCGTACAGCGCGGCCGCCTCGCTCTCCGGCTACTACAAGGCCCCGCAGGACCCGACGACCGGCTCCCTCTTCGGCGGCAACAAGCAGCTGGAGCAGGAGAACGACCTGCTGTGGCGCCTGAAGCACAAGGACCTGCCGCCCGTCTCGCTGCTGGTGACCACCAGCAAGAAGGGCGAGCACAACTACAAGGACACGATGAAGTTCATCGAGATGGCGGCGAAGTCGCCCACTCGGGTTTCGTCGATCGTCCTCGACAGCGGTGGCCACAACTTCAACACGTGGCGGCGTGAGCTGAACCCGACGCTCAAGTGGATGGGCAGCCGGCTCAGCGCCTAGCGGCTTTTCCGGGCGCGGCACGGGGGGGCGTCGGTCGACTGCGGGTCGCCCGTGGCCGTTCGCGCAGTTCCCCGCGCCCCTGCGGGGCGCCCCACGAAAGGGGCCCGTCACATGACGGGCCCCTTTCGCGTATCCGGGGTCAGCGCGCCATGATCAGGCTCATCGCCTCGGCGCGCGTCGCGGGGTCGCGGAGCTGGCCGCGGACCGCCGAGGTCAGCGTCTTGGCGCCGGGCTTGCGGATGCCCCGCATGGACATGCACATGTGCTCGCACTCGATGACCACGACGACGCCGCGCGGCTCCAGGATCTCCATCAGGGAGTCCGCGATCTGCGTGGTCAGGCGCTCCTGCACCTGCGGGCGGCGGGCGTAGACGTCCACCAGCCGGGCCAGCTTCGACAGGCCCGTGATCTTGCCGCTGGTCGAGGGGATGTAGCCGACGTGCGCCACACCGTGGAAGGGAACGAGGTGGTGCTCGCAGGTGCTGTACACCTCGATGTCCCGGACCAGCACCATCTCGTCGTGCCCGAGATCGAAGGTGGTGGTCAGCACGTCCTGCGGCTCCTGCCACAGGCCGGCGAATATCTCCTTGTAGGCCCGGGCCACCCGCGCCGGGGTCTCCCGCAGGCCTTCCCGGTCGGGGTCCTCACCGACCGCGATCAGCAGCTCGCGGACGGCGTTCTCGGCCCGCTTCTCGTCGAATTCGCCGATGGAGCCCTCGGCGTCCAGCGTCACCGGGTCGGTCATGGGCTTGCCTCGTTCTCTCGTACGTCGCGCCGTGTGCGGCCCCTGCGGAGCACCTCGGACCGCGCGCATATGCGCGATGCCGCGCCCCCAAGGCTAAAACCTGGGTGACGCGGCATCCATTCCGGGCCCTTCGGGAGCCCGGGGGGCTCAGCTCTCCGGGGTGGCGGGGCTGTCCTTGTGGAGCTCCACCGTGTCGACGGGGGCGGCCCCGTTGTTGGCGGGAGCGAGCTCCTTGGGGGTGAGCACCGGCGGGCGGGTGGAGGGCGTACGGCGCGAGGAGCCGGTCCACGCCGGGCGGGCCGGGCGCTTCACGACGTGCCGGAAGATCTCGGCGATCTCCTCCTTGTTCAGCGTCTCCTTCTCCAGGAGGGCCAGAACCAGGTTGTCGAGGATGTCGCGGTTCTCGACGAGAATCTCCCACGCCTCGTTGTGCGCGGTCTCGATGAGCTTCTTGACCTCCTCGTCGACCAGCCCGGCGACCTCTTCGGAGTAGTCCCGCTGGTGCGCCATCTCACGGCCCAGGAAGGGCTCGGAGTTGTCGGAGCCGAACTTGATCGCGCCGAGGCGCTCGGTCATGCCGTACTGGGTGACCATCGCGCGGGCCGTGGCGGTGGCCTTCTCGATGTCGTTGGCCGCGCCCGTGGTCGGGTCGTGGAAGACGAGCTCCTCGGCCGCGCGGCCGCCCAGCATGTAGGCCAGCTGGTCGAGCATCTCGTTGCGCGTGGTGGAGTACTTGTCCTCGTCGGGCAGGACCATGGTGTAGCCGAGCGCGCGGCCCCGGGACAGGATCGTGATCTTGTGGACCGGGTCGGAGTTCGGCGAAGCCGCCGCGACCAGGGCGTGACCGCCCTCGTGATACGCGGTGATCTTCTTCTCCCGGTCGCTCATGATCCGGGTCCGCTTCTGCGGGCCGGCCACGACGCGGTCGATCGCCTCGTCCAGGCTGTGGTTGTCGATCAGCTTGCGGTCGCTGCGGGCCGTCAGCAGGGCGGCCTCGTTCAGCACGTTCGACAGATCGGCACCGGTGAAGCCGGGGGTGCGGCGGGCGACGGCGGCCAGGTCGACGTCGGGCGCGACCGGCTTGCCCTTCTGGTGGACCTTGAGGATCTCCAGACGGCCCTGCATGTCCGGACGGTCGACGGCGATCTGCCGGTCGAAACGGCCCGGGCGCAGCAGCGCCGGGTCGAGGATGTCCGGGCGGTTGGTGGCGGCGATCAGGATGACGCCGCCCTTGACGTCGAAGCCGTCCATCTCGACGAGCAGCTGGTTGAGCGTCTGCTCGCGCTCGTCGTGACCACCGCCGAGACCGGCGCCGCGGTGGCGGCCCACCGCGTCGATCTCGTCGACGAAGACGATGGCCGGGGCGTTGGCCTTGGCCTGCTCGAAGAGGTCGCGGACGCGGGAGGCGCCCACACCGACGAACATCTCGACGAAGTCGGAGCCCGAGATCGAGTAGAACGGGACACCCGCCTCGCCGGCGACGGCGCGCGCGAGCAGGGTCTTACCCGTACCGGGCGGGCCGTAGAGCAGCACACCCTTGGGGATCTTGGCGCCGACGGCCTGGAACTTCGCGGGCTCCTGGAGGAACTCCTTGATCTCCTGGAGCTCCTCGACGGCCTCGTCGGAGCCGGCCACATCGGCGAAGGTGGTCTTGGGGGTGTCCTTGGTGATCAGCTTGGCCTTGGACTTCCCGAAGTTCATCACCCGGGAGCCGCCGCCCTGCATCTGATTCATCAGGAACAGGAAGACCACGACGATCAGGACGAAGGGCAGCAGCGAGAGCAGCACCCCGACGAAGGGGTTCTGCTTCGACGTCGAGACGTTGTAGCCCTCGGGCAGCGTCTTCGGGTCGTCGTCATCGGCCTTGGCCTGGAGGTCCTTGGAGATCTCCACGCCCTGGTCGCCGATGTAATTGGCCTGGACCTTGCTGGAGCCCTTGATCTTCTGGCCGTTGATCAGCTCGATCTTGATCTTGTTCTCGTCGCCGGTCGTCAGCTCGGCCGATTTCACCAGGTTCTTGTCGATCGCATGTACGACCTGGCTGGTGTCCACCGACTTGTAGCCGCCGGACGAGCCGACGACCTGCATCAACACGACCACGGCGAGGACGGCCAGCACGATCCACATGACCGGCCCACGGAAGTAGCGCTTCACGTCCATCCATACGGGGCGCTCGGCGCCCCGTCCCTCCTGCCACAGTGAGGCACGGCCACCCCTGAATGGGGTGCCTGTGCATGCGGTGTCCTGCTCGACCTTTGAAAGGCTTGATTTGAAAGCCTGAAAAGACTGACCTTCGGACGGTACCCCAGCATTGTCACCCGACGCCGCCGCGGACGGTCAACAAACCCGCCCTCGCATGCTCCAACGGCGGAAAACCGGGATGGGTTCCCGGCCGCCGGGGTACCGGCTCCATGACGGAGCGTGCTCAGCCGCCGTAGACGTGCGGCGCGAGCGTGCCCACGAAGGGCAGGTTGCGGTACTTCTCGGCGTAGTCGAGACCGTAACCGACGACGAACTCGTTGGGGATGTCGAAGCCGACCCACTTCACGTCGATGGCCACCTTCGCCGCCTCCGGCTTGCGCAGCAGCGTCACGACATTGAGCGACTCCGGCTCGCGCGAGCCCAGGTTCGACAGCAGCCAGGACAGCGTCAGGCCGGAGTCGATGATGTCCTCGACGATCAGGACGTGCTTGCCCTTGATGTCGGTGTCCAGGTCCTTGAGGATCCGGACCACACCGGAGGACTGGGTGCCCGCGCCGTAGGAGGACACGGCCATCCAGTCCATGGTGAGGGGGGTGGACAGGGCGCGAGCCAGGTCCGCCATCACCATCACGGCGCCCTTGAGGACACCGACGATGAGCAGGTCCTTGCCCGCGTATTCCGCGTCGATCTTCGCGGCCAGCTCGGCCAGCTTCGCGTCGATCTCTTCCTTGGTGATGAGCACCGACTTCAGATCGGTGCCCATGTCCTTCTCGTCCACCCGCGCCACTCTCGCTCGTTCACGACCTTGTCGGGCCCGCGAGACGCGCTCCGCCCCGCTCGCATCAGCCCTGCCGGATCACCAGTCTGCCACCCTGCCTGCGAACCGCGACGCGCCCGGGGAGGTTGATGGCCCCCTGACCGCGCCAGCCGGTGATGAGCCGGTCCACTTCCTCCAGGTGCCGGGCGAAGAGCGAACCGGGCGGGGAGCCCGCCGCGATGACCGCCCGGCGCAGCACCCGGCGGCGCACGGCGGGGGGCAGGGCGTAGAGCTTGGCGACCTCGAGATCGCCGGAGTCGTCGCGCACGGACGACTCCGCGGCGGCCGCCCAGGAGTCGAGGGCGTCGGCGTCGTCACGGGAGAGCTGGGCCGTGCGGGCGAGGGCCTCCACCACGCCCTTGCCGAGCGCCTTTTCCAGGACCGGCAGCGCCTCATGGCGGACCCGGGAGCGGGTGTAGGCCGGGTCGACGTTGTGCGGGTCGTCCCAGACGGGCAGGGACTGGACCATGCAGGCCTTCCGGGCGGTCTGCCGGTCCAGGCCCAGGAAGGGCCGGCGGTAGCGGCCGCCGACGCCGGAGGCGGTGGCCATGCCGGAGAGCGAGCGGATGCCGGAGCCCCGGGCGAGCCCGAGCAGCACCGTCTCGGCCTGGTCGTCGCGGGTGTGCCCGAGCAGGATCGCGGCGGCGCCGTGGCGCTCGGCGACGGCGTCCAGCGCGGCGTAGCGGGCGTCACGGGCGGCGGCCTCGGGGCCGCCTTCCCGGCCGACGTCGACCCGCACGGCCTCGACGGGGTCGAGATCGAGGGCGGTGAGACGGCTGACGACCTCGGCGGCGCGGAGGTCGGAGCCCTGCTGGAGGCCGTGGTCGACGGTCACGCCACCGGCCCGGACCCCGAGGCGGGGGGCCTCGAAGGCGAGGGCGGACGCGAGCGCCATGGAGTCGGCGCCACCCGAGCAGGCCACCAGCACGAGCGGGGGCTCGCCGGCGCCCTGGGGCGAGGAGGAGGTGGGGGCCAGAGTGAGGACGTCGTGGAGAACGCGGCGGACCGCCAGGCGTATCGCCGCGACCGCGGGGTGTGGACCCATGTCCGTGTGTCCAATCGTTCCATGGGAGGGGGTGCCGGAGCCGGCGCCGGGGCCTTGCCGACTCCGAGTATCCGTCACGCTGTGTGCGTCGATGGTGACAGAGACGAGCCTTTACCCGAGCATCGCACGCCCACCCTTGGCACACGGTCCCTCGGAAGGGTGATTACGGGAGCGTTCGTCCGGTAGCAGGGCGTGACGGGGGTGGATGGAATCACCCGTCGGTCCGGCCGTGCACCCGTGCGACCCAGTCCGCCGGTTTGGCGATCTCGGACTTGGTCGGCAGCGTGTTCGGGGACGTCCAGACCCGGTTGAAACCATCCATACCGACCTCGTCCACCACGGCGCGTACGAACCGCTCGCCATCACGGTACTGCCGCAGCTTGGCGTCCAGGCCCAGCAGCTTGCGCAGCGCCGCGTCCAGGCGCCCGGCACCGGTGGCCCGCCGCTTCTGGAACTTCTCCCGGATCTCGGCCACGGTCGGTACGACCTGTGGCCCCACGCCGTCCATCACATAGTCCGCGTGGCCCTCCAGCAACGACATCACGGCCGTCAGCCGCGCCAGGATCTCCCGCTGGGCGGGCGTCTGGACCAGCTCCACGATGCTGCGGCCGCCGCCCTCGTCCCCGTCCACCGGGGGCCGGCCGCCCGCCAGCGTCTGGGCCGCCTCCCGGATCCGCTCCAGCAGCGTGGCCGGGTCGACCTCCGTCTCCCCCAGGAAGCCCTGGATCTCCCCCTCGATGTGGTCCCGCAGCCACGGCACCGCCGTGAACTGCGTCCGGTGGGTCTCCTCGTGGAGGCACACCCACAGCCGGAAGTCGTGCGGGGCCACGTCGAGCTCGCGCTCGACCTGGACGATGTTCGGCGCCACGAGCAGCAGCCGGCCGCCGCCGGCCGGGGAGCCCGGCAGGTCGCGCGTCGCCGGCGCGAACGTCTCGTACTGGCCCAGCACCCGGGACGCCAGGAACGACAGCAGCATCCCCAGCTCCACGCCGGTCACCTTGCCGCCGACCGCGCCCAGCATCGCCCCCGCGGGGGCGTTCGCGCGCTTGTCCTGCATCTTCGCCAGCAGCGGGCCGATCAGGGCCCGGAAACCGGCGACGTTCGCCTTGACCCACCCCGCGCGGTCCACGACGAGGACGGGCGGCTGTGGACCGCCGCCCCCCTCGGGGTGGGTCATCCGGGTGAACGCCCGGACGTGTTCCTCCGACGCGATCGCGTGCCGGCGCAGCTCCGCGACCACGTCGCGCGCCTCGTCCCGGCTGACTTCGGGCCCCGGCCGTACGAGCCGGGTCGCGGTCGCCACCGCGAGCTTCCAGTCGACCATCTCCGTACCACCGACGCTCGTCATGCCTTCACCGTACGTGCTGTGCTGGTGCCGGGTGGAGGCCTTTGGGCGCCTCGCGGGGCCGGAGGCCGGGGCGAGTTCGGCACCGCCGGACCGGCGAGCGGGGGTTACTCGCCGTCGCGGCGGGAGGAGGCCCCGGTCCCGCCCTTTCACCGTTTCCGGGGGCAAGCCCCCGACCCCCGGCGGGGTCCGGCGCGCGGCCCACGCCTACGAACCCGGCGGTGCCGAACCCGCCAGTGCCGACGCCGCCCGGTCCAGCGCCTTCTGCGCCGCGTCCGCGTCCGTCGTCCCCGACGCCAGGAACGCGAAGGCCAGCAGCCGTCCGCCCGGCGTGACGACCGTGCCGGCCAAGGTGTTCACCCCGGTCAGCGTGCCCGTCTTGGCGCGTACGAGCGCCCGGCCCGCCGCGTCGCGCGGGTAGCGGTCGCGCAGGGTGCCGCTGAAGCCCGCCACGGGCAGGCCCGTGAGGACCGGCCGCAGGGCCGGGCGGCCGGGCTCCGCCGCCCGGGCCAGGACCAGGGCGAGGAACTCCGCCGACGCGCGGTCCGCGCGGTCCAGACCGCTGCCGTCGGCGATATGGACGGCGGACATCGGCAGGCCCAGCGCTCCGAGCCGCTCCGTGACGGCCTGCGCCGCGCCCTCGAAGCTCGCCGGCTTGCCCGAGGCGAGCGCGGTCTGCCGCGCCAGCGCCTCCGCGATGTCGTTGTCGCTGTTGGTGAGCATCCGCTCCACCAGCGCGGACACCGGCGGGGACGCCACCGAGGCCAGCCGGGCCGCCTTGCCCTCCGCGCGCCCCTCCCCCGGCTCGCCGTCGACGTCCACGCCCTTGTCCCGCAGCAGCTCCGCGAACTTCCGGGCCGCGTCCGCCGCCGGTTCGGCCGTACGGTCGGCCGGCCCCCGGTCGGAGTCGTCGAGGCGCCCCTCGTTGACCATCAGGGGGCTGACGGGGGCGATGTTGTCGTTGAGCCCCATCGTGTGGAGCACGGGGCCGGAGTAGCGCGAGACGTCGTACGCGAGCTTCACCTTGCCCGTGGTGCCGCGCGCCTTGAGCGCGCGGGCCGTGGCGTCGGCCAGGTCGCCGAGGCCGGCCGGGGTGAGCGTGGGGTCGCCGCCGCCCACCAGGACGACGCCGTCGCCGCCCGCGGCCACCACGGTCGTCTCGATGCGCCGCTCCGGCCCCACCGCCGACAGCGTGGCGGCCGCCGTGGCCAGCTTGATCGTGGAGGCCGGGGTGTACGCGTCCGACTGCCCCACCCCGTACAGCCGCTCCCCGGTCGTGGCGTCGACGACCGCGGCCGCGTGGTCGGAACCCAGCGCGGAGTCCTTCAGCAGGGGCTCCAGCGCCTCCGCGAGGCCGTCGGCGGAACGCTTCCCTCCGCTGTGGACGGGCGCCAGTACGGGCGGCGCCGCGCCCGGCGCGCGTTCGCCGTCGGCGTGACGGGCGCCTCCGGGCCGTGCCGGGGCAGCGGCGAGGTCCCGTTCGGCCTTACGCTGACCCCCGTCCCAGGGCCCGGCGGCCGTTACCGCGCCGGTCGCCAGAGCCAGGCCGGCCACGGCGGACACCGCGGCGAACCGTACGGTCCGCCGTTGTTCGCGAGAGGCGTCCCGCCACCATCCGACCTGCCGGCGTCCGGCCTGCGGCACCACGGACCAGCCCCTTTCGCCACCACACTCCTGCGTGGGGGACACTTAATCACCAGACGTATGTGTTGATCAGAAGGAGCCACCCGTGGAGTTCGACGTCACCATCGAGATCCCGAAGGGTTCGCGGAACAAGTACGAGGTGGACCACGAGACCGGTCGCATCCGTCTGGACCGCCGACTCTTCACCTCGACCAGCTACCCGGCCGACTACGGCTTCGTCGAGAACACCCTCGGCGAGGACGGCGACCCGCTGGACGCGCTGGTCCTTCTCGACGAGCCGACCTTCCCCGGCTGCCTCATCAAGTGCCGCGCCATCGGCATGTTCCGCATGACGGACGAGGCCGGCGGCGACGACAAGCTGCTGTGCGTCCCGGCGAACGACCCGCGCGTCGAGCACCTCCGTGACATCCACCACGTCTCGGAGTTCGACCGCCTGGAGATCCAGCACTTCTTCGAGGTCTACAAGGACCTGGAGCCGGGCAAGTCCGTCGAGGGCGCCGACTGGGTCGGCCGCGCGGAGGCCGAGGCGGAGATCGAGGCGTCCTACAAGCGCCTTGAGGCGTCCGGTGGGGCCCACCACTGAGCACTGACGTGCACCGGGTGACTGCCGGGGCTGGCTGAGGCCGGTCCCGGCACCGCCGAACACCGCCGTGGTGGCCGAGCGCCGCTGCGGCGGTTTTGGCGTACCCGGGGGCAAGCCCCCGACCCCCGCTGGTGAGGCGAGGGGCTTCGCCCCCGCCCACCAGGCCGCACGCGCCCGGGGTCCCGGGGCGCTTCCCCGGCCCCTCGCGCGGCTTCCGCGAGTCAGAAGCCGCGCGTCCGCTTCGCCGCGCGGCGCGTCGCGCCCTCGCCCGGGATCTTCAGGAACATCCGGGACATCTCGCTCCCCAGATTCACCCCGATCGCGATGGCCAGCGCCAGCGCCGCCGCCTTGGTGATCGCGGAGATCCCCGTGTTCAGCTCGTTCTTCGCGAAGTTCAGCAGCGCGAAGTACGTGGCGCTACCCGGCAGCAGCGGGCCGATCGCCGCCGTCACGTACGGCAGCGCGGAGGTGTAGCGGTAGCGCGACAGCAGCTGGCCGAAGAGGCCGACGAGCCCGGCCGCGATCGCCGTGGCGGGCACCGGGTCCAACCCGGCCGTGTCCGCGAGCGCCCCGTAGACGACCCACGCGACCCCGCCGTTCAGCGTCACCAGCAGCACGGTGTGACGTTCCTGCTGGAGCAGCAGCGCGAACGCGAACACCAGCAGCATCGCCGCCACGATCTGGATGACGGGCCGCTCCCGGTGGACGAGCGCCGCCTCCGGGTTCAGCGTCCTCCCGCCGACGTGCACGCCTCCGTAGAGCACGACCAGCACACCGCAGACGATGCCCGCGATGAGGTAGCCGACCTCCAGCAGCCGCGCCGCCGCAGTGATGTAGAAGCCCGTGAGCCCGTCCTGGACACCCGCTACCAGCGCACGTCCCGGGATCAGGGCGAACAGCCCACCCGTGATCACCGCCGACGCCTGGACGGGCGTACCGGTGGCGCTCAGCGCCACACCCATCGCCGCGGGCGGCATCGCCGCCGCCACGAACTGGTAGAACTCCGGCAGCCCCCGCCCCGACGCCAGCCACGCCAGCCGGTCGCCCAGCATCGCCCCGGCCGCCGCCGCCATGAACACCACGAGCCCGCCGCCCACGAGCAGGCTGGCCGCGCCCGCCAGCAGCCCGGAGGCGAGGGTGAGCGCCCAGCTGGGGTACGGGTGACGGTTGCGGCGTATCTCGGCGAGGCGCCCGTATGCCTCCTCCAGGGTCAGCCCCTGCGTGGTGATGTCGTGGACGAGGCGGAAGACCGCCGCCAGCCGGTTGTAGTCCGTGCCGCGCCGGCGCACCGTCCGGTTGGCGGTGACCGGGTCGTCGATGAGCGAGGGCTGGTAGCTGACGGTCAGCAGGGTGAACGTGACGGTCGGCTCGCAGCGCGCCAGCCCGTACGCGTGCGCGACGCCGAACATCGCCGCCTCCACGTCCTCGGCGCCCTCACCGCCCGCGAGCAGCAGCTCGCCGATGCGCAGCGTCAGGTCCAGGATGCGCGGCACGGGCGGGCCGGGCTCCTCCGCGTGCTTCTCCGGCCGCTCGGGCACCGGCCGCTCCAGGACCGGCATCCGCAGCATCGTGCGCATCCGGTCCTGCCAGGGCGCCTCCTTGGTGAGGCTGACCTTGGGTATGCCGTACGGAGGGGTGTAGGCGGGGTGCGGCGCGACGACGCCCTTGGGGAGGGCGAACTCCGACGTGGGGTGGTCGTCCTCGGGCGGCGGGGCCGGCAGGGGCACGCCCAGGGGCGGGGTGAAGGCGCTGTGCGCTTCGTCGGACTGCGGTTTACGGTCCTCGGCGCCCCGGCCGGGGTCACCGTCCGGGTTCGCCGTACTGCTGCCCCGCTGGCGTTCCACCACCACGTACTCCTCGGTGCGTACCTCCTGTTACGCCAGGATGCATGCAGGGCGTTGGGCCCGCGCACCGGGGGCGGGAAAAACGGAGCGACCAACTCCCTGACGGATCCCTAATGTGCCGTTAACGACGAGAAGGTGCCACCCGGCCGGGTGGCACCTTCCGCTCAGCGCGACGATTCAGCGCTGCGCGCGGTAGTTCTGCTCCTGGCCGTCGTCGTAGTCGCCGTTGCCGTAGCCGTAGCCGCCCTGGGGGTGGGGGTAAGGGTTGGGCTGAGGCTGGGCCTGGCCCTGGGGGTAGGACTGGGGGTAAGCCTGGCCCTGGGGGTAGGCCTGGGCCTGCGGGTACGGCTGGGGCTGAGCCTGCGGGTACGGCTGGGGCTGCTGGTACGGCTGGGGCTGGGGCTGGCCGTAGCCGCCCTGGTTCCCGTAGCCGCCGCCGTAGCCACCCTGGCCGCCGGGCTGGGCTCCGTAGCCGGGCTGGGCACCCTGCGCCCCGTAGCCGCCCTGCTGGCCGTAGCCGCCCTGGTCGGCGTGCGTGCCCTGGTTCCCGTAACCGCCCTGGCCCCCGTAGCCACCGGCCTCGGCGTAGCCGCCCTGCCCGCCCTGCCCGCCGTAGCCACCCTGGTTGCCATAGCCGCCCTGGTGCCCGTGGTTCCCCTGATTCCCTCCGTAGCCGCCGCCGGGACCACCCTGACCCTGGCCGCCGTGTCCGTGCCCGTGCCCGTGCCTGGGGCCGTCCTCGCCCAGGCCGAACCCACCCCAGTCGTACCCGTCATCCGACGGCGTGGCCGGAGCGGGCGGAACGGACGAGGCCTCCTCCGCTGCGACAGCGGCCGCCTTCTTCGCCTTGGACCGCGCCCGCAGGAACTCGATGGCGATCGGCACCACCGAGATCAGCACGATCGCGACCAGCATCAGCTCGATGTTCTTGTGAACGAACTCGATCTTGCCGAGCGCCGCGCCCAGCAGCGTCACCCCGCCGCCCCACAGGGCGCCGCCGATGACGTTGAAGATGAGGAACGAGCGGTAGTTCATCCGGCTCACACCGGCGATGATCGGCGTGAACGTCCGGATCACCGGCACGAAGCGGGCCAGGACCAGCGACTTCGGACCGTGCTTCTCGAAGAATTCATGGGCCTTCTCGACGTTCTCCTGTTTGAAGAGCTTCGAGTCCGGCCGCTTGAAGAGCGTGGGACCGACCTTGCGGCCGAAGAGGTAGCCGGCCTGGTCGCCGAGGATCGCCGCGAGGATCACCAGGGCGCACACCACCCACAGCGGATACTTCAGCGCGTTCGTCGTGACCAGCAGACCGGTCGTGAACAGCAGCGAGTCTCCCGGCAGGAAGAAGCCGATGAGGAGGCCCGACTCGGCGAAGACGATGGCCAGGACGCCCCACAGGCCGAATTGGCCGATCAGGTAGTCCGAGTCCAGCCACTGGGGGCCGAGCGCGAGAGTGGTGGGGGTCACTGTTGATGGGCTCCTGGGTGGAGGGCGCAGGCTCGTTGCGAGGCCCGGGCACAGGCGGGGGAGGCGGCGTGCCGCCCGAGGTTACCAACGCGCCCGCGGCGGCCCCGGTTCCAGACGGCCCCCCGGCGCCCGCCCCGGGGCGCACGCACCCGCTCACGTGCCGTTACGTTCCGAGTGCACCTGAACGGCGCAACCCGGCCACCCCGGCGTGCGTCCCGAACGACGAACGGCAAAACTGCACACACACGGAGGTGGATGCATGGGCATCGACGAGTACGGCGGCGGTCAGCAGTCCCAGGACGTGCTGGTGGTCACCACCAACGACGTGCCCGGCTACCGGGTCGACCGCGTCATCGGCGAGGTCTTCGGCCTCACCGTGCGCTCCCGTCACATCGGCAGCCAGATCGGCGCGGGCCTGAAGTCCCTCGTCGGCGGCGAGCTCAAGGGTCTGACCAAGACCCTGGTCGAGACCCGCAACCAGGCCATGGAGCGGCTGATCGAGCAGGCCCGCTCGCGCGGCGCCAACGCCGTGCTCATGTTCCGCTTCGATGTGACCGAGGCCGCGGACGTCGGCACCGAGGTCTGCGCCTACGGCACGGCCGTGGTGATCTCCCCGCACGCGTAACCACACGCGTGACTGCACGCGTAACGACACGCGCGACCGGGAGATCACCACGACACGGTCCGGCAGGGCTCCCCGCTCAGGAGCCCTCCGCCGGAGCCGGGCTCAGGGTGCTGCCCGAGCCGGCCTTGGCCTCCTCCTCGGCACGCGCCCGCGCGTCCGGCCCCGCCGCGCGCCTGGGCAGCTTGCCCCGCGTCACAGCGATCACCGCGCCCAGGACCAGCACCAGCGCCCCGGTCCCCTGGATCCAGCCGAACGACTCCCCGAGCAGCACCGTGGCGCACAGGGTGTTGACGATGGGCACGTTGAACATCATGAGGGACGCCTTCGCGGGTCCCACCGCGCCGACCCCCCGGTAGTAGAGGAGGTTGGCCACGGCGGCGGCCCCGATGGCCAGGAAGGCGGAGTTCAGCCAGACACTGGCGGGAAGCTCGCTCCACTCGACCTTCGGCAGGTCGGGGGCCGCGAGGACGGCCAGCAGCACGGCGCCCGCGCAGGTCGCGTACGTGGTGGCCTTCAGCGGCTCGATGCCCGCCAGGACGCGGGGCCCGGCCAGGGTGTAGGACGCCCAGCACACGGCGCTCAGCAGGAAGAGCGCGTCTCCCAGGAGGCGCGACGACCCGCCTCCCCCGCTGCCGCCGGCTCCGAGGAAGAAGATCACCGCGCCGGTGAGTCCCAGGGCGAGGCCCGTCACCCGGGCCCAGTCGGGCTTCTCCTTACCGGTCAGGAGGAGGAACGAGCTCGTCAGCACCGGGCTCATGACGGGGATCAGGATGCCCGCGTCCAGGGACGGGGCGAGCGAAAGCCCCCAGAAGAAGAACCCGTTGTAGGCGAAGACCCCCAGCACTCCCGCGGCCGCCGCGAGCCAGCCCGCGCGCGCCGGCACCCGCTGCTCGCGGTTGCCGAACAGCGCCACGGCCAACAGCAGCGCCAGGGCCCCTCCACCGAAGCGCAGGAGCGCGCCCACGGAGTGGGGGACGTGTTCCACGACCGCTTTGGAGCTCGAGAAGGAACTGCCCCAGAGCAGCATGGTCATCAACAACAGAGCGTACGGATTACTGAATCTACTCTTCGCAGCCATGGCATCGACTGTGGAGGACGTGCCGATCCTCTGACTTGAACGCTGGTGCGCAGGTCACATGCGCAGGTCACAATGGATGAATGGCGAAGGGGAACGGCTGGGTTCGGTACTGGCGGGACGGCGCCCGCCCGCTGGAGGCCATGCACGCCCACTTCTTCGACCACGTCTACTCCCCGCACAGTCACGACGCCTACTCCTTCGGCATCACCGACGTGGGCGCGCAGAGCTTCCACTGCCGCGGGGCGAGCCACACCAGCGGGGCCGGCATGGTGATGGCCTTCAACCCCGACGAGGTCCACGACGGCCGGGCCGCCGCCGAGTTGGGCTATCAGTACCGCATCGTCCACATAGGTCCTTCGGTGGTGTCCGACACCCTCGCCGACGCCGCCGACGGAAGCTCGGGGGCGATGCCCTTGTTCGTACGTCCCGTGCTGACGGACCCCGTTCTCACCGGCGCGCTGGCCCGCCTGCACGAGGCGCTGGCCCGGCAGGCCGACGCCCTGGTACGCGAAGAAATGCTGACGACGGCCGTCCTGGCGCTCGCGGAACGCGGTGCGACGCAGGCGCCGCGCAAACGGACCCTGGCGGGCGAAGCGCAGCGCCGGGCGGCCCGGCAGGCCCAAAGCCTGCTCAACGAGGCTTTCCTGGAACCCATATCGGCGCAGGAACTGGCCGAGGCGGCCGGATGCAGCCGGTTCGCGCTGTACCGGGCCTTTCGTGCGGAGTTCGGGATGCCGCCGAGTGACTATCAGCGTCTCCTGAGACTCCGGCGGGCCCGGAACCTGCTCACGGACGGCCGGGCGCCGGCGGAGGCCGCGGCATCCGCCGGTTTCTCCGACCAGGCGCACTTCAACCGCTGGTTCAAGCGCACCTACGGCATCACACCGGCGGTGTACCAGCGCGCGGGGCAGTGAACGCGCGCCTGTCCAACGGTCAAGTGGTGGCGGTCCCCGCGGGCTCGGACGGGCGTACTTCCGGATCGGCGGCCGGTGGGGCCGGTTCGCGGAGACAACGGGAGGCATCATGACGCCCTATCCACTCATCCTGCTCCATCACGCGGGCGGATCCGCCGTCTTCTTCGCGCCCCTGGCGAAGGCGTTGCCGCCGGAGATCCAGCCGATGGCCCTGGACCTTCCCGGCCGGGGTCGCCGCTGGCGCGAGGCAGCCGTCACCTCCATCGACGGCCCCTTCGCCGTCCTCGGCCACAGCCTCCCGTTCGAGGGATCTCCGCTGGGGGTGTCCGATGAGGAGATCTTCGAGATCACCAACCAGTCCGGTGGCGGCGTCGCCCAGGAAGTACTGGACCACCCGCAGTTGCGGCGAAGGACGGCCGACCTCCTCCGCGCGGACTTCGCGGTCTCGCGGTCCTTCCTGTCCAAGCAGCGCCGGACCGTCACCGAGGCCGACATCGCGGCTGAACTCGACCCAGCCGACCGAGTCCCACGGCTTCCCCGGAGACCACTTCTACCTGGAGCAGAACGTTCCTGAGCTGGTGGATCTCATCACGCGCCGGCTCCGCGTCCCCGCCGAACAGCGGGGCTGAAACAGGGACTGAGACAGGGACTGAGACAGGGTCTGAACTCCGCCGCTCGCCGAGATCTTGACCGTATAGTGTGACGATCGCCAGGCGTTGACCCGCCGACCGGAGCCGGACGAGGCTCGGCCGGGCCGTGAGGGTCCGGGCCGTGAGGGTGGTGTCGCGGGAGCCGTGCGCTCGGCCTTTGTTGGAACGCATCACGCAAACGGACCGGAGTTAGCCGCCGATGACATCCCCGCAGTACCGCCAGGTACCCGCACAGGTCGACCTGCCCGCCCTCGAGCACGCGGTGCTCGACTTCTGGCGCGAGCACAAGACCTTCACCCGCACCCTCGACCAGTCCGAGGGCCGCCCCGAGTGGGTCTTCTACGAGGGCCCGCCGACCGCCAACGGCATGCCCGGCGCCCACCACATCGAGGCCCGCGTCTTCAAGGACGTCTTCCCACGCTTCCGCACCATGCAGGGCTACCACGTCGGCCGGAAGGCCGGCTGGGACTGCCACGGCCTGCCCGTGGAGCTCGCCGTCGAGAAGGAGCTCGGCTTCTCCGGCAAGCAGGACATCGAGGCGTACGGCATCGCCGAGTTCAACGCCAAGTGCCGCGAGTCCGTGACCCGCCACACCGACGCGTTCGCCGAGCTCACCACCCGCATGGGCTACTGGGTCGACCTCGACGACGCCTACCGGACCATGGACCCCGACTATGTCCAGTCCGTGTGGTGGTCACTGAAGGAGATCTTCAACAAGGACCTGCTGGTCCAGGACCACCGCGTCGCCCCCTGGTGCCCCCGCTGCGGCACCGGACTCTCCGACCACGAGCTGGCCCAGGGCTACGAGACCGTCGTCGACCCCTCCGTCTTCGTCCGCTTCCCGCTGACCTCCGGCCCGCTGGCCGGCGAGGCCGCGCTGCTGGTGTGGACGACCACCCCGTGGACGCTGGTCTCCAACACCGCGGCCGCCGCGCACCCCGACGTCACCTATGTCGTGGCCACCGACGGCAACGAGAAGCTGGTCGTCGCCGAGCCGCTACTGGAGAAGGCCCTGGGCGAGAGCTGGACGGCCACCGGCCAGTCCTTCACCGGCCGCGAGATGGAGCGCTGGGCCTACCGTCGCCCGTTCGACCTGGTCGAGTTCCCCGAGGCCGCCCACTTCGTCGTCAACGCCGAGTACGTCACCACCGAGGACGGCACCGGTCTGGTCCACCAGGCCCCGGCCTTCGGTGAGGACGACCTCCTGACCTGCCGCGCCTACGGCCTCCCGGTCGTCAACCCGGTCCGCCCGGACGGCACCTTCGAGGAGAGCCTCGGCCTTGTCGGCGGTCTGTTCTTCAAGAAGGCCGACGAGAAACTCGTCGCCGACCTCACCGAGCGCAGCCTCCTCTTCCGCCACGTCGCCTACGAGCACAGCTACCCGCACTGCTGGCGCTGCCACACCGCGCTCCTCTACTACGCACAGCCGTCCTGGTACATCCGCACCACCGCGATCAAGGACCGGCTACTCCAGGAGAACGAGAAGACCAACTGGTTCCCCGACTCCGTCAAGCACGGCCGCTTCGGCGACTGGCTCAACAACAACATCGACTGGGCCCTGTCCCGCAACCGCTACTGGGGCACCCCGCTGCCCATCTGGCGCTGCGAGGAGAACCACCTCACCTGCGTCGGATCGCTGGCCGAGCTCTCCGAGCTGACCGGCACCGACCAGAGCGACCTGGACCCCCACCGCCCGTACATCGACGACGTCACCTTCACCTGTACCGCCGAGGGCTGCTCCCACACGGCCGTCCGGGTGCCGGAGGTCATCGACGCCTGGTACGACTCGGGCTCCATGCCGTTCGCCCAGTGGGGCTACCCGTACAAGAACAAGGAGCTCTTCGAGTCCCGTTACCCCGCGCAGTTCATCTCCGAGGCCATCGACCAGACGCGTGGCTGGTTCTACACGCTGATGGCGGTCGGCACGCTCGTCTTCGACAAGTCCTCGTACGAGAACGTCGTCTGCCTCGGCCACATCCTCGCCGAGGACGGCCGGAAGATGTCCAAGCACCTCGGCAACATCCTCCAGCCCATCCCCCTCATGGACCAGCACGGCGCCGACGCCGTCCGCTGGTTCATGGCCGCCGGCGGCTCCCCCTGGGCCGCACGCCGCGTGGGCCACGGCACCATCCAGGAGGTCGTCCGCAAGACCCTCCTCACGTACTGGAACACGGTCGCCTTCCAGGCCCTGTACGCCCGTACGTCCGACTGGGCGCCCTCGGCGTCCGACCCGGCGCCGGCCGACCGCCCGCTGATCGACCGCTGGCTGCTCGGCGAGCTCAACACGCTCGTCGACCAGGTCACCCAGGCCCTGGAGGCCTACGACACCCAGCGCGCCGGAAAACTGCTCTCGTCCTTCGTCGACGACCTCTCCAACTGGTACGTCCGCCGCTCACGCCGCCGCTTCTGGCAGGGCGACGCCGCCGCACTGCGCACGCTCCACGACGTGGTCGAGACCGTCACGCGACTGATGGCTCCCCTCACCCCGTTCATCACCGAGCGGGTCTGGCAGGACCTCGTCGTCCCGGTCGACCCGCAGGCCCCCGAGTCGGTGCACCTCTCCTCCTGGCCGGTCGCGGACACCTCCCTGATCGACCCGACGCTCTCGCAGCAAATGCTGCTGGTCCGCCGCCTGGTCGAACTGGGCCGCGCCACCCGCGCCGAATCCGGCGTCAAGACACGCCAGCCCCTGTCCCGCGCCCTGGTCGCGGCGGCCGGCTTCGAACAGCTCTCCCCCGAACTGCACACGCAGATCACGGACGAGCTGAACGTGTCGTCCCTGGCCTCCCTCTCCGAGGTGGGCGGTTCGCTGGTCGACACGACAGCAAAGGCGAACTTCCGCGCGCTGGGCAAGCGCTTCGGCAAGGGCGTCCAGGCGGTGGCCAAGGCAGTCGCGGCGGCGGATGCCGCTTCGCTGTCGCTGGCGCTGCGGGAGGGCACGGCCTCGGTGGAGGTCGACGGCGAGACGGTCGCCCTCACCCCGGACGAGGTCATCATCACCGAGACCCCCCGCGAGGGCTGGTCCGTGGCCTCCGACTCCGGCGCCACGGTCGCCCTCGACCTGGAGATCACCCCGGAACTGCGGCGCGCGGGCCTGGCCCGCGACGCGATCCGGCTGATCCAGGAGGCCCGCAAGAACAGCGGCCTCGACGTGGCCGACCGCATCGCGGTCCGCTGGACCACCACGTCCCCCGAGACGACGGAGGCCCTCGCGGCCCACGCCGAGCTGATCGCGGACGAGGTCCTCGCCACGGACTTCGCCTCCGGCGAGGCGGACGGCTCTTACGGCGAGCCGTTCGTGGACGAGGGCCTGGCCCTCACCTTCCGCCTCCGCAAGGCGTAACCCGCCGCGCTGTTCCGCCCCACCGGATTCATCCGGTGGGGCGGAGGCAAGTCGCGGGGCCGCGAGTCGGAGAAACGGTCCGTCCTCACCCTGATGGATGGCGCTAACGTCGTATCCGGGACATGTGTCCACGACCTCGCCCACGATCCGGTTCATGGGAGCAGTGATGGCCGCAGAAGCCAGGTATGAGCAGTGGGAGCGAGCCACCCCGGAGAACTGGATGCGCCCGCCGGAAGACGGCTGGACGTACGACCAGGTGCGGGAGCTGGTCCTGCCATTCGACTGGGAACTACTGGGCGGGAAGATCGTGGTACGAGGAGCGGCCAAGTGGTGGCACAACCGCGTCAGGAACCAGCTGTACTTCCGGCTGGAGACGGTCCGACGAGAGCCGTTCGCAGTGGATGCCGAACAGTCGGTCTTCTTCGATGACAGCAATGTGCCGAGGCCCGATGTCGTGGTCTTCGACAAGACAGGTTTGGACATCAGCACCGTGGACTGCATCCCGGTCGAGAAGGTCGTCCTCGCCATCGAGGTTGTCTCTCAAGGCTCACGCTCGGAAGACCGCTTCTTCAAGCCCGCTCTGTACGCCGGCGCAAAGATCGATCACTACTGGCGGATCGAGCGCGGCGAGGACGACCTGCCCGTTGTGCATGAGTTCTGGCTACATCGGGAGGTGGACTGCTACATCCCCAGCCCCGAGCACGCCACGCATACCCGCAAGCTCAAGACCGACGTCCCCTTCCCCATCGAGATCGACCTCCGCAGCCTGATCGAGGTCTGACCGGCCGACGGTCACTTCTCCGCCGTCGCGTAGAACTGGCGGGCCCAGTGTCGGAGCTCCTCGACGGGGCCGTCGCCTTGTTGGAGCGGGGGCTTGGGGAGATAGCGCTTGTTGTGCCAGATGGTGATGTCGCGACGGACGTCGTGTGTGAGCCAGGTGAGGCCGACGCGGGCCAGGATGTGCGAGGCGACGGCGAGGGGCGGGTCGCGGAAGCGGTCCGGAAGCGCCCAGGGCACCGTAATCGCACAGCCGACGAAGACGCGGAACTGGGTCCGCCAAGGCCCCGTCGGCGTCGGATTCACCCACATCCGCATCGACACCCCGAGGGCCGGGATCTCCGCCTCGGCCAGCACCAGCCCCAGCCCGAACTGCCGTACCGCGTAGTCCACCGGCACTATCCCGATCAGCGGGAGGCTGCGCCGGGCTCGTACCTTTGCCGTACGGACAGGGCCGTCCGTTCTCGCGGTGACGAACTCCTTCGTGTCCACGAACCCGTGGATCGGGCCCAAGTGCCCGTGGTCGGAGATGTTTTCCGCCACTTCCTGCGGGTGGGTGTCGGCATGCAGGGTGCGTTGCACGGGCACGCTGAAGCCCGGCTTCGGCAGCTCCGGTAGTTGCCAGTCCGGCGGCGCGCCCGTCTCGTCGTACCAGACGCAGATCATGCCGTTGACCTCGCACACCGGCAGCAACGTCAGTGACAGATCCGGCGGATGCGGCCCGTACGGCGAGCGGCGGCAGGTGCCGTCCGGGCCGTAGGCGAAGCGGTGAAAGGGACAGACGAGGTATTCACCGTCCACCGTGCCGCCATGGCCCAGGTGGGCGCCGAGATGCGGACAGTGCGGACGGGTCGCCCGTACCCGACCGCCACGGGTGCGGTACAGGACGACGTCCTCCCCCGCCAGCCGACGCGTGGACACCGTGCCGGCCTTCAGCTCACGAGTCGAGCTCAAACAGAACCAGCCCCGTGGATAGGGCAGCGGGGCGGGCGCATTCAGGTTCCCCTCCACATCACCATGCTGCCGCCCGTCAAGGTGGCTCAAACAGGACTTTTGCGTATTTCAGTGGGATGTCGAGGCCTACGACCGTTACCGGGGCCCGGGAGGGACATGGTGCGTAAGTTTTCTGATCGCGAGGCCGAAACCACTCTGGCTTGGGATCGTCGTATGCGGTAGCGACGGGAGTACGGGAGGACGCATCCAATGACGTACACGCGCCCACGGCCCATGGCGTGGCAGTACTGCGGCGAGCAGATCAAGCTCTGGCGAAACCTGGCCGGAGTCAGCCGCGAGACACTGGCCCAGGAGGCGGGATACGGCTGCGACACGATCGCATCGGTGGAGCAGGGGCGACGGAGGCCCGCGATCCATCTGCTGCGGATCGCCGATCAACTGTGCGGGGCGAAGGGGCTGCTGCGCGCGGCGGAGAAGTACCTGGAGCCGGAGCCGCTTCCGGAGTGCCACCACGACTACATGCAGTACGAGACGGAGGCCATCGTCATCAGCTCGTACCAGCCCCTGATCATCCCCGGGCTGCTTCAGACGGAGGAGTACGCGCAAGCACAGATCGGCGGCTACTGGCCACCGCTCGACGAACAGACCGTGGAGGAGCGAGTCGCGAATCGAATGAATCGCCAGGCTCTCCTGGACGACCAAACGCGAGTGTTCAACTATGTAATCGGAGAACCCGCCCTGCGGTTCCCGATCGCAAGCCAAGAGCAGCACCGGCGGCAGTTGCACCACCTGCTGGAGATGAGCGAACGCCGTAACGTGACGATCCAGGCGCTTCGATTCGGCGGCATCCCCGGAGGAAACGAAGGGTCACTCATCCTGCTCGAAACCCTGGAACACAAGCATCTCGCCTACCAAGAAGGGCATCTGGGCGCCGCTCTGACCACCGACCCGGGCAAGGTCAGCAAGGCGACACAGCGGCTCGCCCGGCTCACCCAGCAGGCCATGAACTCGGTCGAATCGACCTGCTTCATCAAGGAGTTGGCAGACACGCAATGAAATGGTTCAAGTCGAGTTTCAGCGGTGGCCTGGGCGGCGAATGCGTGGAGGTCGCCGCCTCCCCGCACGCCGTCCACGTCCGTGACTCGAAGCTCGGGTCGCTCGGGTCCGACGACAGTCCCCGAATATCCGTCCCCAGGGCGTCCTGGGGAACGTTCCTGCACCACCCGAGCTTCGGGGTTCGGGATTCGAGCGCCATCTCTTA
Source organism: Streptomyces hesseae (assembly GCF_031845785.1). Classification (NCBI taxonomy): domain Bacteria; kingdom Bacillati; phylum Actinomycetota; class Actinomycetes; order Kitasatosporales; family Streptomycetaceae; genus Streptomyces; species Streptomyces hesseae. Next base: position 18,880 of record NZ_JAVRFI010000028.1, on the reverse strand, counting down.
GGAATGGGAGGTGGGGTTCAACCCACCCACCCTCCCTGCCTCTTGCACACCGGGATGACTTTCCGCAACCGAGTCGCGACGTTGCGCGCTCGCCGTGTAGCGTGCGCAGCAACAAGCGACCCCCGCCGGTGCTACCAACACCGAACGGGGGCCTGACCATCAAGATCGGTAAGGACGATCTCATGGCTGCCGCCAAGGTTAGCGCCGACGCGCGCCCCTACGCTCCCCCAATGGCCTCCCCCGGCTACGGAAAACGCTCCGCCCCCGGCCAGGCCCGTCGCGCCACGGACACCTTCACCCATCTCCCCGCCCGCGAGGCGTACATCGCCTCCCACATCGACCGCCTCCCCGACGGCGCGGCGATGGACGTGAAGACGCTGGCCAAGGAGCTGCCCTACGGGCAGCAGGCCCTCCGCACCGCCCTCAACAACCTCTCCGAGGCGGGCCACCTGCGCCGCGTCCGCGAGCCGGCCGACGAGGACAGCACCCAGTGGGTGTTCCGCACGTACTTTTCACGAACGGCGCGCAGTGACGCGTGGTGGGAGCGCTGGCTGAACGAGGGCGACGAGCCACAGCCCGACCCGAAGCCGCAGCGGTCACCCGCCTACACGGCCCTCGCCACCCTCGGCCGCACCGACTTCCGCCTCGCCCTCTCCGCGAAGGAGTGCGCCGACCTCGAACCCCTCGCGGCGGAATGGCTGGCACGCGGCATCCCACCCGCCCAACTCATCGCCGCCCTCACCACCGCCCTCCCGTCCCCCGTCCACCACCCCGCCGCCTTCACCCGATCGCGTCTCACGGAGAAGATGCCGCCGGAGCCACCCCCGACCCGGACGCCGGCCACCACCGCCCCAGCCCGCCGCATCATGGAGTGCACCTCCTGCCGCACCCCGGGCCGCCCGGAGGCCCTCTCCGGCGGGCTCTGCCGCCCTTGCCAGGGCCCGGACGTGCCCGCCGCCGGGCCGAGCCCGGAGGAGCACGAGGCGTCCGTACGGGCCCACATGGCCCGCGTAAGGGCCGGGCTCAGGCGCGCGGGACGCGGCTGAGCGTCTCCCGGACGGCGTCCGCCACAGAGCCGCTCCACAGCCCCAACTCCCGCAGCCACGTGGCCACCTGGCTCAATGGCTGACCTACACGGAGCGAGACACTCAGGAGCTGGACAAAGGAGAAGTTCCGCAGCACGGTCACGAACCGCAGGTCCGCGCCAAGGTTGCCCCGTTTGACGAGTCTCAGCGCATCGGTGAAGGTCAGCCCCTCCGGCAGGTCGTCCCGCGCCAGGGAGACGCCATAGCCACGGAGGTACCACGCCACCTCGCTCGGCTCTGTCCGCAGCATCTCGGCAAGCCGTACGACATGGGCGAACGGAACGAGCTCCGACGTGTGGAGTCCCCACCACAGTGTTCCGTCCGTCAGCAGTTCCTTGTCCAGCCGCGTCGGCGCGGAAGGAAACTTCAGCGGAATGTCGATGCCATAGGCCCGCAAGCGGTCGATGACCTCCTGGGGCGAACGGCCGGCGTCTTGGAGAAGATGGCGGTACAGGACCCCCTTGCCCGGTCGCAGATAGCCGCTGGTGTCACAGAGCAGCCGGGCGTCGTCGGGGTGTGCGTCAGCCGGGAACACCGAGGGAGTGGTGAAGCCCAGGTAGGCGAGCTCCGCCAGCAATTGCCCCGGAGGGATCCCCAGGTCGTGGGAATTCTCGAGCACCTGGCCCGGTGGGATCGGCTGCTCGTGCCCGCGCCATGGCGCCTTCCCGTTGGCGCGTTCACTCAGCAGAGCCATGGTCCTGTCATCCGGCCGGTCCGGCAAACCGGTCGCGTCATAGCGCAGGCCGTACGCGGCGAGCCTGGCGCACACGTCGGGGACCGGAACGTCCAGCACCCGGCTCGCCTTGGCGACATGGCCGGGAGGAACGATCTCATCGGGGTCCAGCCACCCACTTCTGTCGCCTTCGGCACCCAGGTCCTGGCGGACCACGGGGTCGTGCGCGCCTGCCGTCGCAAGGGTCACCACCGCCTCCCGCACCGGGACGCCCAGGTCTCTCCAGCGCACGGCCGCTTCCTCGGATCCCACTCCCATGATTCGTGCCGCGCTCCGCAGCTCCGCCACGGTCACGGGCCGGTCCACGGTCCGGATGCCCAGTTCGGCGGCGCGCCGGGCGGCGGACCGCCAGGAGATGCCGAGCGTGTCCGCCATATCGACGGATCGTTCGAGGAGCTTGGAATATCCCATGGCCCGGATGTTCCAGAGCCGGTAGTGGGCGTCCCCCCTCCTGGAAAGCAGCAGGTCGTCGGAGGGGAGGGCCGGGCGTACCCGTACGTCCTGGATCTCCGGGCAGACCTCCTCCAGAGCCGTCAGCGCGGCGTTGGGTCCATGGGCGATGATCCGCCAGAGCAGGATGTGGTCGGGCGGGTCTCCGATGGTGTTCGTCCAGGGCAGGTCCCTCAAGGTGTCGCGCCGGTCGTGCGTTCCGAAGGTCCCCACGGGGAGAACCTTCATGTCGGCGGGAAGGCATCCGGCCGTGGCCATGTCGATCCGGTGGCCTTCGTATTCCAGGACGCGTCCCGCCTCGACCGCCGCTTTTGTGACCAGGTCGGCCAGGCACGCGCTGGAGTCGGCGAGGCGGCAGATCCACTCATAGCGGGGAAGCGGCTCATCGCTCGTGAGCAGACTCTTCAGGGCCGCAGCCAGGAGGTCGGCCACTTGCCCCGAGACGTCGTCCAGAATCCGCGACCGGTCGACCGAGAGCCGCCCGGGGGCGTGGGCGCCGGAGAGGTTCACGACCACCCCCGCCAGCCCCGAGTGGGTGCGCGCCGTGAGCACGCCCCGACGGGTCTCGGGCTGGACGACCAGCCCGTCCACGAACAGCCCGCCCCCGCGCTCGCACCAGAACACCTGTACGCCGTCCGGCGCCTCCGCCCACTCCACCAGCGTGCCGTGGACGTTCAGCCCGAAACGCTCCTGGTCCGGTGCCCTTCTCGCCGTGAGCCGGTCGGCGTCCCACGTACTGCACCGGTCGCCGTGCCGGGCCTCGGTCGGGAACTCGGCGATTCCCAGGACCCTTTCGAGGGCCGTGAGGCATGACCACCTCTCGTCCACACCTCTCAGATAAAGCCGGATCTGGGTGCCGGCCTCCTCCCCGCACTCCGCCAGCCGCTCGATACGGAAAAGGTGCCCGGGACCGAAGATGGACACCCGGAGCAGCGGTCCGAGCCGCCCCTTCGCGTCCATGCGGCACGTCGTCACCCGAATCTCATCCGCGAGCATGAAATAGCTCAGCACGCCGATGCCGAAACGGCTGTTGGGGAACAGCTCCACCGGGGGGACGGTCTCCGCCCACCCGGCCCGTTCCAGCTTGAAGTCGAGCTGATCGACGAAGCGCGAACCCGCCTGGGAGAAGACCCCGCGAAGCTCCGACTCGCCCATGCCGACGCCGTTGTCCCGGCACTCGACGTACTCGCGGCCGTCGCCGTCCTCGCCCTGCTCGAAGGCGATCCGGCCGTCGTACGTGTACGTGGCGTCGCGCGTGCGGTCCAGGTACTGCGTACGGGCGCGGCGATACCGGCAGGCGTCCAGCGCGTTCTGGTAGAGCTCGCGGACGGCGAGGTCGCGGTCGCGGTAGAGCTGGACGCCCATGAGGAGGTCGCGGACGCGGCGCTCGTCGAGGCGGAAGCTGGCCCAGCCGGTGAAGGCGCCTTCCGCCGGGGTCACCCCGTCCGCCGACAGCCGGGCCGGGAGGGCGGGCAGGGAGTGGGTGACGCGCTCGCGGGCCGTTCGGCGTACGGCCGCCAGGAGGCCGTCCGTGCGGTCCGTGTAGGCGCGGAGGCCCTCGATGACGGCTTCGTGGTGGCATTCGGCGTGCAGGACGGGGAGGTCGTGGGAGCCGCCCCAACGGGATCTCTCCAGCGTGCGGCGGAGCTGGTCGAGGTCTACGGGGTGGGGGATGCCCAGGTGCTCCACGACGATCTGCGGGAGGGCCGTGATCTCGCGGCTCGCGCCGTGGGCGAGGGTGAGGAGCAGGGCGAGTCGCTGGTCACGGATGCGCTGGGGGCCGCCGCCTCGTACGCCGGCGGCGTCATCGGCGGGGAGTTCGTCGAGGTATTCGCGGTTGCAGACGTCGGGGCCGCGGCGGAGGCCGTGGAGAAGGCGGCAGATCCGGCGGGGTTCGAGGGTCTCCCCGAGTGCGGCGGCCGGGTCACCGACCGTCTCCCACAGGGTGCGGACCGTTGCGGCGTCCGAGAACTCTTCCCGCAGCGCCAGCCACCGGTGGAACAGCCACCAGCCGATGGGTTCCGCTGCCTCGGGGTGCTGGAGGGCGCGTTTGACGAGCAGGTCGTGCCCCTCGGCGAACACTTCGAACGACGCGCGCTCGTGGCCCGGCCCGGGCTGCCGGTCCAGACGTGTCGGGTCGACCAGTGCTCGTAAGGCCGCTGTCAGGCGCAAGGACTGCACGCGGTGGACGAACGGCATCAGGACGAGGAGGGCGGCCTCCGCCGGGTAGAGGTCGAGCCGGCGCTCGGGCCCCGGCTCCCCCAGCAGCCACTCCACGCTCTCCGCGAAGCGCGGGACGACGCCGTCGTCCCGCCAGGGGTCGTCGGCGGCCGACTCGCGCTCCGCCTCGTCCCGGAGGCGGGCCAGGGCCGCGACGGTCTCGGCGACGCGCTCCCGGAAGAAGGCCACGTCGCGGTCGGCCGGTATGTGCCGCCACACCGTGGAACGGACGGCGAGGTCCACCCAGCCGTCCACGGCGGAGGTCGAGGGGCAGGCTGATCCTCCGATGTGGATGTTCTGCCCCATGAAGACGACTTCGGCTTTTGAGTTACTGAACTCATTGTTCGTCCCGCCCTGTTGCACGCGTTCCGCCCTCCCCACAACAGTGGGGATCCAGCGTAGAAGCGGGGGCGCCTTCGGCTGCGATACGCACAGACTCGACCAGGAATCTACACATCGGTGGGCGGTAACGACCCTACGGCGTTAGGTACTTGACAATACCGGGCATACGGGCTCGACAGACCCGTCCGTCTGTAAAGTCTCTCTTGGCGCGCCGAGCGCGCCCCCCCTACAACGAGGAATCGTCTGCACGTTGGGCCGGTGAGGGCCCAATAACGGGTTCCTCCGGCGGCGGTCACCGGATTTGGCCGCGTCGTATGAAGGGGGGCGCCAGTGGGGCGTCACCGGAGGATTCGTCCGTCGATCTGGAAGCGCATCGCGCGGAAGGTGAGGGGGTGGATGCCCGGTCGATGACCGAAGGCCGGACGGTGATCGGCAATCCTCAGATCGAGTGAGGATTCCCGATCAACGAACCGTCTGCTTCGGTTGGCCCTCGTCATGGAGTATCCGGCTCCTGGCGGGGGCCACTTCGCGTCCCACCGTACCGGCCCGAAGCCCCCCGCGTACACCATCTCAGTGCACGATCCCCTTCCAGGGCTCGCCCTCCCCCGCCATCACATACGCCCCCGCCTCCAAGCGGGCGATCAAGCCGCGCGCCCAGCGCTCCCGCGCCTCGGCGATGCCCCGCCACAGCATGCCGATCTCGGCGATGTGGCCCCAGTCCTCGCCCTCGCCCGGGGTCCAGCGGCGGTCGATGTCGGCGCGCCATTCCTCCAGTGCGGCCACACGCTGCCGGAGCAGCGCGATGGCCTCGGCGCGCGGCAGGTCGACCAGGAAACCGATGCCCGCCGTCAGGACGTCCGTCTTCTGGTCGTGGGCGATCAGGGCCGCCCGCAGGAGAGTGAAGTACTCCGCCTCGCCCGCCGGCGTCAGTTCGTACTCCGTGCGCGGGGGGCCGCCCGCCTCGCTGGGGGCGGTGTCGTGGGCGACGAGGAGGCCCTGCTTGGCCATGGCCTTGAGCGCGTGGTAGATCGAGCCCGGCTGGGCGCTCGACCATTCCTGGGCGCCCCACATCTCCAGGTCGCCGCGGACCTGGTAACCGTGGGCGCGGCCGTGTTGCCGGACCGCGCCCAGGACCAGCAGCCGGATGGCCGACATCTTCGCCTCGGTCTTCTCTTCGATCGCTCTGAGGCGATCCAGCCTAGGCGTCCGCGCCCGGCCTAGGCGGCCTCGCCCCGCTCCTGGGCCACCAGCTCGAAGGCGGTCTTGCCGTCGATCGTCTCGCGGATGATGTCGGCGTGGCCGGCGTGGCGGGCCGTCTCCTCGATCAGGTGGAGCACCAGCCAGCGCATGGACACCTTGGCCTTCGGGAACCAAGGGGCCTCCGGCAGGTCGAAGGTGTCCTCCAGGCTCGGCACCCCGCGGACGAAGCTCTCGGTCTCCGCGGCGACCACCTCCCACCGCGCGAGCCGGTCCTTCACCGTCTCGTCCTCGATCAGGCGGAAGCTGTCGGGCCAGTTCGACTCGTCCCGCTTGATCAGCGGCTCCAGGCCCTGGGCCCGGCGGACCCACCCCTGTTCGACCTCCACGGCGTGCTTGAGCAGCCCGCCCAGGGACAGCTCGCTCGCGCTCGGCTTCGCCTTCGCCTGCTCGTCCGTCAGGCCGAGCAGCGCGCGTCGCAGGCCGCCGCGCTGGGCCTCCAGGAAGGCCAGCAGTGTGGCGCGCTCGTCGGAGAAGTCCTTCTCGATCACGTGCGTGGGCATGGGGTCCCGCCTTCCGTCCGTCCTCCGTTCGCCCCCGGTGGGGTGCGATGGGTCAACGGTAGGGTCCATCTAGGACAGGCTCCGTCCTAGATGGATCACGGGTCTCAGAACGGGAAAACGCTCCGCCCGTGCTGGATCGAGATCCACTTCGTCGTCGTGAACGCCTCCACCATCGAGTCGCCGTTCAGCCGTCCCACGCCCGAGTGCTTCTCGCCGCCGAACGGCACGATCGCCTCGTCGTGCACGGTCGCGTCGTTGACGTGGATCATTCCGGTCTCGATCCGCCGGGCCACCCGGACGCCGCGTTCGATGTCGCCGGTGTGGACGGCGCCGCTCAGCCCGTACGGCGTCGCGTTGGCGAGCCGCACCGCCTCCTCCTCACCGTCGAAGGGGATGATCAGGGCGACGGGGCCGAAGATCTCCTGGCCCAGGATCGGGGAGTCCGCCGGCAGCCCCGTGAGGACGGAGGGGCCGACCAGGGTGCCGTCCGTCCGGCCGCGCAGGAGGGCGGTGGCGCCGTCCGCGACGGTCTGGTCCACCAGGCTGGTGATGGCCTCCGCCTGGCCGGAGTTGATGAGGGGGCCGATATGCGTAGCCGGGTCGCCGGGGTCGCCTACCTTGAGGGTCCGCACCTTGGCTACGAACTTCTCGGTGAATTCACGCTCGACGGACCGGTCCACCAGCACACGGTTGGCGGCCATGCAGACCTGCCCCTGGTGGATGAAACGACTGAAAACAGCGGCGTCCACGGCGTAGTCGACGTCCGCGTCGTCGAGGACGATCAGGGCGCTGTTGCCGCCGAGTTCGAGGATGGTCCGCTTGAAGTGCGAGGCGGCGACGGTGGCGACATGGCGGCCGACCTTGTCGGAGCCGGTGAAGGAGATCACCTTGGGCACGGGGTGCTCGATGAGCGCGTCGCCGATCTCCGCTATGTCGGTGACGACGACGTTGAGGACGCCACCGGGCAGGCCGGCGTCCTCGAAGAGCTTGGCGACCAGGCCGCCGCCGCATATCGGCGTGTTCTGGTGGGGCTTGAGCACCACGGCGTTGCCCAGGGCCAGGGCCGGGGCGACGGACTTGATCGAGAGGAGGAAGGGGAAGTTGAAGGGGCTGATCACCCCGACGACCCCGACCGGGACGCGGTAGAGGCGGTTCTCGCGGGTGTCGTCCGGGGCGGGCAGGATGCGTCCCTCGGCGCGCAGCGCGAGCTGGATGGCCTCCCGTAAGAACTCTCTGGCCAGGTGGAGCTCGAAGGCGGCCTTCACGGCCGTGCCGCCGCACTCGGCGGTGATGGCGGCGGTCAGCTCGGGCTCGTTGTCGTCGATGATGCGCAGGGCCCGCTCGAAGACCAGGCGGCGGCGGTACGGATTGACGGCCGCCCAGGCGGGCTGGGCGCGCTCGGCCGCACGATAGGCCTGGTCGATCTCGTCGACACCGGCGACCGTGATCGAGGCGAGCTTCTCACCGTCGTAGGGGTTGAAGTCGACAATGTCCCAGGAACCGGTGCCGGCCCGCCACTCGCCGTCGATGTACTGGGCGCCCAGTGTGTCGAAACAGGAGCCATAGCCGGTGGACGATCCGTGCGTGCCGTGCGATCCGTGCGTGCCGTCGGACATGCGCCATCCCGTCTGCGAAATGCGGGGCGCCCGGGGCGCCCGTCATGAGGTGCGTCGAGTGGGTCGAATGCGTCGCGTTGGCGCATCGCTCTTCCGTGCCGCTCCATGTCGCGCTACTGAGACGTCATCGTACTGATGTGTCACAGGAGTTGAAGACGTCGCGCAATCAGATCGCGGGTCTTCTCCGGGGAGAGGCTGTCCTCGTGGAGCCGGTCCATGACCCGTCCGTACTGGGCCACTTCCTCGGCCTTGTCGAGGTAGAGCGCGCTGGTCAGCTGCTCCAGGTAGACGACGTCGGAGAGGTCCGACTCGGGGAAGCGCAGCATCGTGAAGGCGCCGCTCTCGGCGGCGTGTCCGCCGTGCGCGAACGGCATCACCTGGAGGGTCACATTGGGCTGCTCGGAGATGTCGGCGAGGTGCTGGAGCTGATTGCGCATGACCGTTTCGCCGCCGTACGGGCGGTGCAGGGCCGCCTCGTCGAGGACGGCGTGGAAGCGGGGCGCGCGCTCGGAGAACAGCAGCTTCTGCCGCTCCATGCGCAGCGAGACCCTGCGCTCGATCTCCGCCTCGTCGGCATTGGGCTGGCCGCGGACGACGACGGCGTGGGCATAGCCCTCGGTCTGGAGCAGGCCGTGTACGAACTGCACCTCGTAGATCGAGATGTCGGAGGCGGCGCCCTCCAGCCCCACATACGTCTGGAACCACCCGGGGAGCACATCGCCGTAGCTGTGCCACCACCCGGCGACATTGGCCTCGCGGGCGAGGCCCAGCAGGGCCTCGCGCTCGGAACCGTCCGTGACCCCGTAGAGGGTGAGCAGATCCTCCACATCCCGCGCCTTGAAGCTCACCCGGCCCAACTCCATACGGCTGATCTTCGACTCGGACGCTCGGATCGAGTAGCCGGCCGCCTCGCGCGTGATGCCGCGCGACTCTCGCAGCCGCCTGAGCTGTGAGCCCAGGAGTATGCGTCGCACCACGGAACCGCTCGACTCGCTCGTGGCCATCTCTGGGACCCTTCCTCTTCCGGTCCTGTTCCGGTCTGTCGTTTCCGCGCCTCTCTGAGGGCGACCCCCGCTACCCCCGGCGCCGAAGTCTGCCATCTTCAGGCTTCGTTGAGTGCATGCGCGGTTACGGAGACCAGCCACGGGCAGGAGCCCTACCGCAGGGGGCGTAGGGAGAATTGCGCCCCAACCCCCCTGTGCGCCCCCAAATCCACCGCGTGCACGTGCATCTGCCCTTGCATCCGCCGGGCGCATTGGCAACCATGGAGCTCGCACACGTGCACGTCACGTACTCGACTGCCAGGAGTGCCTCGGATGGGTACCGAAGGATCGACTGTGCTCTCCCCCTTATGGAGAGGGCTGTCCGCGATCGACTCATCCACAGCCTCCACCTCGGTCTCCTGTTCGCTACCACCTCGCTTCGAAGCGGTCGGAAGTGCTCGGAAATTCACCCGATCCACGCTCGATCGATGGGATCTGATCGGTCTCTTCGACGAGGTGGCGCTCGTCGTCAGCGAGCTGGTGACCAACTCGATGCGGTACGCGATACCGGCGGCAGCGCCGGTATCCGCATCGATGGCCGCACCGATGGCCGCCGACCGGGCCCTCGGCGAGTACGAGACGCCCGTACGCCTGCATCTGATGCGCTGGACCTCGCGGCTCGTGTGCGCGGTACGCGATCCGAGCGAGTCGGGGCCGGTCGTGGGCGAGGCCGCCGCCGGGGACGAGTGCGGGCGCGGGCTGTACCTGGTCGAGTCGTTCAGCGACGCGTGGGGCTGGCACCCACTCGCGGGCGCGCTGCACGGCAAAGTCGTCTGGGCTCTGTTCCGGCTGCCACGCGACCGCGACTAGATCACGGGGTTAGTCGCGCAGCAGGTAGTCGAATTCGCCGTCCTTGATGCCCAGCACCATGGCTTCGATCTCGGCGGGTGTGTACACGAGCGCCGGACCGTCCGGGTGGCGGGAGTTGCGCACGGCAACTCCGCCACCCGGAAGCTTCGCGAACTCCACGCAGGAGCCCTGGGAGTTGGAGTACCGGCTCTTTCGCCATTCGACATCTTCGATGTCCGAGGCGGCCATGCCGTTGTGCGCCTGGGGCACTGGACTCTCCCGGATCATTGCAGGGGGCATCCTCATCCACTGAACACGGATTCGAGGATGGCAACTGCTCCGGATCATAGCCGCGTTCATGTGCCTCTGCATGAGCCGATGCACGTGCACTCAGGGTGTTCCCGCCACTACTTCACGACTTCTTCCCGGAAGATGAACGTCCGTCCGGGGAGGCTCCGGAATACGGGAGCAGGGCCATCTCCCGGGCATTCTTGATCGCCCTGCCGAGCTGCCGCTGCTGGCGCGCGGTGACCCGGGTCACCCGGCGGCTGCGGATCTTCCCCCGGTCCGAAATGAACTTCCGGAGGAGATCGGTGTCCTTGTAGTCGATGTACGTGATCCCGGCGGCGTCGAGGGGATTCCGGCGGGGGGTCCGGGCCGGCTTGTCGCGGCGTTTGTCGCGGTACTTGGGGGCGTCGGGACGGTTGGCCATGGGGAGCCTTTCGGGGAATCGGAGGGGTGGGCACCCAGTTAAGAGACCGGGTCCAGGAGCTCGTCGAAAGCCGGGGGCAGCCGGCGCCACGCGTCCGGGCCGCCCGCGTACTCGGCGTCCGTGAGCAGGCACGACTCCAGCAGTGAGCGGAGCCCCTCGCCGTCGAGGCCGGGCGAGGTGAAGGTGAGGTACTGGGAGCGGTCGCCGTGCTCCGGGTGCCAGTCCAGGGCCGCCGCGACGCGGCGTTCGGCGGGCACCATCTCCCAGGCGGCGTCCGGCAGCGCGGCCAGCCAGGGCCCGGCGTTCTCGACGCACAGGGCGCCGCCCGCCGCGTCCCACGACAGCAGCGTGTCGGGCCGGTCCGCCAGCCAGAATCTGCCCCTGCTGCGGGCCGCGGCGCAGGTCAGGTCCTCCAGAGCGGCGTAGAGCCGGCCGGGGTGGAACGGCCGGTCGCGGTGCCATACGAGCGTGGCCACGCCGTGCGCGTCGGCCGCCTGCGGCAGCAGCGCGCAGGCCGGGTGCTGGCGCGCGGCGGCCGCGTCCACGTCGAACCCGGCGACGGCCGCGGCGGCCAGCTCCACGGATTCGGCCGGAATGCAGCGGGCGGTGGGGACGAGTTGGTGCAGCAGGGCGTGGTCGCTCTCGTCCGCCGCCTCGGCGCCGTGCGCCAGGGCCAGTACGGGGACGTACTCCAGCTGCCGGGCGAACGTGTCGCCCACGGTGCGTTGGTCGGTCGGGGCCGCGGCGATCCCGGCCTCGGCGAGGTCGTCGCCGTTGGCGAGCGTCGGCAGCACCAGGGCGGGGTCGACGGCCGTGAACACCCCGGAGAGCCGGGTGTCCGGGCCGCCGTACGCGGCGACGACCTCCGCCATGGCCTTGGGCTCGACGGAGTCCCACAGCTCGACGACGGCCAGGCGGTGGGCGCCGAGCCCGGCGAGGCGCTCCAGCTCGGGGATCAGGTCCTCGCGAAGGGCGCAGCAGGCGCAGTCGTTGACGAGCGGCGTCGCGCCGTCGTCGAGCGTGCCGGAGCGGTCGCGCACGGTCCGGCGGACGGTGCCGGTGGTGGCCGCCGTCGACAGATCGTGGTGGAGCGCGACGGAGCCCGGGACGGTGCGGAGGAGGCTGTCGACGACGGCGCGGCGGGCGTCGGCGTGCATGCCGGCGACGAGGAGGACGGGCAACTTCCGCATTACCGGCTGCCCTTGCGCCCGCCGTAGCGGCGCTCGAACCGTTCCACGCGGCCTGCGGTGTCCAGGACGCGGGCGGTGCCCGTGTAGAAGGGGTGGCTCGCCGAGGAGATCTCGACGTCGATGACGGGGTAGGTGTTGCCGTCCTCCCACTCGATCGTCCTGCCGCCGGTGGCGGCCGCGGCGGCTGCGGTGGAACGGGTGAGGAAGGCGAATCCCGCGGCGCGGTCGCGGAAGACAACAGGGCCGTAGGGCGGGTGGATTCCGGGCTTCATGGCGGGTCAGCGCTCCTCTCGGAAGGTCACGTGGCGGCCGGCGACGGGGTCGAACTTGCGGAGTTCGAGGCGGTCGGGGTCGTTACGGCGGTTCTTGCGGGTGACGTAGGTGTAGCCCGTGCCGGCGGTGGAGCGGAGCTTGACGACGGGGCGTAGATCGTTGCGGGGCATGGGGGCTACTATACAGAAATGGTTTCCATTTTCATTAGGCCGATCGGGAGGTCCCGGACATGTCCGCGCACTGCCAGCTGACCGGGCGGAAGCCCGGCTTCGGCAACTCCGTCTCCCACTCCCACCGCCGCACGTCCCGCCGTTTCGACCCCAACGTCCAGCGCAAGCGGTACTGGCTCGCGAGCGAGGGGCGTTCCGTGCGGCTCACGCTCAGCGCGAAGGGGATCAAGACCGTGGACGCGATCGGCGTCGAGGCGGCCGTCGCCCGCATCCGGGCCCGGGGAGGGAAGGTCTGATGGCCAAGCAGAGCAAGATCGCGAAGAACGAGGCCCGGAAGATCGTCGTCGCGCGCTACGCGGCACGACGGGCGCTGCTGAAGGCGGTCATCCGCGATCCGCGCACGACGGCGGAGGCGCGGCAGGACGCGCAACGCGAGTTGCAGCGCCAGCCGCGTGACGCGAGCGCGACGCGGGTGCGGAACCGGGACGCGGTGGACGGGCGGCCCCGGGGGTACTTCCGGGCGTTCGGACTGTCACGGGTTTCACTGCGGGAGCAGGCGCATGCGGGGTATTTGCCGGGGGTGCGGAAGGGGAGTTGGTAGCCCGGCTACCACCGGGCGGGGCGCTTTCGGGTGCCCCGCCCGGTGGTGCCCGCTTGGGTGCGGGCCGCTTGCCCACAACCTACGGCAGCAGCAGGACTTCGTCCGCGTAGCACCAAGCCCACGTCTCGCCCGGTTCGAAGGACCGGGCGATGTCGTGGCCGGCGTTTTCCCCCGCGTGGGTGCTCGCGTGGTGGTGGGGCGAGCTGTCGCAGCAGCCGATGTGGCCGCAGGTGAGGCATTCGCGGAGGTGGACCCACGTCGCGCCGATGCGCAGGCAGTCCTCGCAGCCTTCCGTCGTGCTCGGGGTCACCGTGGGCGCGACCTGCGTCAGATGGGCGCAGGACCGGTCCGTCGGGCGGCCTTCGAGGTCCGCGGCGACCCGCCAGGAGAGCGGCTCGGTCATACCTTCGAGCGTAGACCCCTCCGCGCCGGGGTGAAAGCCGAGGTCACGGGGATTGTCAGTGGGTGCTGGCAGACTCCTTTCCGTGAGCCGGGTGCGGACACGGGCTACGGGGGTGCCCGTATCCGCCCCTGCTCACCATCCGCCCTCCATCACTCGCCACCCGCTCTTTCGGGCGTCCGTATGCCGCCGTGCAGCCCATTTCAGCGGGCAGCGCGGCGCGGCGCCTTGCACGATGGCCGTGTTCCTCACATGCCTCACCCGTCGCGCACCCCAGGGCAGGACCGTGATGACCCTCAGCCTCGAGCAGCTGTCCCGTTGCACCATCGCCGTCGACCTCGGAGCCTCCAGAACCCGCGTCTACCTCAAGGACAGCGGCCTGATCGTGGACGAACCGAGCCTCGCCGCCGTCAATTCCCGGACGGGGTCGCTGATCGCGGTGGGCTCGCTGGCCGGGGGGATGGCCGGGCGGACGCCGGGGCACATCAAGGTCGTACGGCCCATCTCCGGTGGCACGGTGGTCGACATCGACATGGCCCAGCGGATGCTGCGCTTCCTGGTCAACGACAAGATCCGCCGGGCCTGGCGGCGCAAGCCGATGCTGCGGGCCGCCGTCTGCCTGCCGCACGACGCCGAGCCGATCGCCCAGCGGGCGGCCGTCGAGGTGCTGAGCGCCCTGGGCTCCCGCCGCGTCGAGCTCGTCGACACGCTCATCGCCGCCGCCGTCGGCTGCGGGCTGCCCGTCGAGCGGCCGGAGGCCACGATGATCGTGGTGTGCGGCGCCGCCTCCACCCAGGTCGCCGTGCTCTCGCTCGGCTCCATCGTCGCCGCCGAGAAGGTGTCGACCGGCGGCGACGCCATCGACTACGCCGTCATCCAGCACCTGCGCAGCGTCCACGAGCTGATGCTGCCCTCCCAGGGCCTCCACCCGCTGCACCTCGCGCTCTACGACCCGGCGCGCATGGGCTGCGAGGCGGAGGTGCGCGGGCGCGACGTGGCCACGGGGCTGTCGCGCACGGTGCTCGTGAACACCGCCCATGTCCGCGAGGCCATCCACACCCCGCTCACCGCCGTGCTCGACGCGATCGGCCGGGTGCTGCGCGAGTGCCCGCCCGATCTGGTCGCCGACCTCGCCGAGCGCGGCATCATGCTCGCGGGCGGCAGCGCCCGTCTCCCCGGGCTGGACACGATGATCGAGCAGGCCACGGGCATGGTGGTCCGTATCGCCGACAATCCCGATGTGTGTTCCGTCCTCGGGCTGGGCGCGATGATCGAGGGAAAGATCAAGCCACTTCACCTCGACGCGGCGCATGACTGACCCTCACCGGTCCCCTTGGGAACTTCTTTACCCGTCTCAACAGTTCTGCCAGTGCATCCCCGTATTCACAAGGAGATTTACGCACATGGCGCTCTGGGACCGGCTCAAGGATTCCGCCACCACAATGCAGGGCCAGCTGCTGGCGAAGAAGAACGAGCTCAAGAGCGGCGCATTCCGTGACGCGAGCATGGCAATGTGCGCCCTGGTGGCGGCCGCTGACGGTTCGATCGACGCTTCCGAGCGACAGCGCGTCGCTTCTCTGATCGCCACGAACGACGTTCTGCGGAACTTCCCCGTCGACGATCTCCAGGCCCGTTTCAACGACTACTGCCAGAAGCTGTCGGCCGATTTCGAGTTCGGCAAGGTCAGCGTTCTCCAGACCATCGGCAAGGTCCAGAAGAAGCCCACCGAGGCGCGTGCCGTCATTCAGATCGGCATTGTCATCGGCGGCGCCGACGGCGACTTCGACAAGACGGAGCAGGCCGTCGTCCGCGAGGTCTGCTTCGCGCTCGGGATCAACCCCGCGGAGTTCGACCTCTGAGGACAGGACAGTCGTTCTCGGTGGTGGGCACGGCTGCGGGCACGGCCTCTGACGGGATTCCGTCGGAGTCGTGCCCGTCGTCTTGCCCCCCTCCGTCCGCCCCCGCCACGGTGTACGGGTGGTGGTCGAGGGCTTCACCTACCTCCCTGTCGGCCGCGAGCTGATCGCGGTCACCTGTCCCGAGGCCGCGCTGCGCGTCGGCCCCACGGGCGTACGGTCCCTCACCGGGGCCGACCTGTCCGCGCTCGACTCCTTCCTCGCCGACGAACGGCTCACCCTGGAGCCGCTCGCCCCCGCCCGTACGACCGTCCCCGAGCTCGCCCTCCTCCACCGGGTGCGCGGCACCGAACGCCACCTCGACGAGCTCGCCGTCCGGCTCGGCACCCTGCCCGGCATCGACACGGCGTACGTCAAACCGGGGGTGCTGCCCGCCGGCCGGGGGTTTGCACCGGGGACCCCTGACCTCAGTCCCCGCCAGGGCTACCTCGGGCCCGCCCCCGGCGGCGTGGACGCCCGCTGGGCCTGGAGTCGCCCGGGCGGCACCGGCGAGGGCGTGGGCGTCGTCGTGGTGGACGCCGCCTGGCACCTCGGCCACGAGGGGCTCGGCCGCAAGCTCACCGGCATCGTCGCCGGTACGCCCCTGGACGACCCGGCCTGGCGCAACCACGGCACCCACACCCTGGGCGTCATCGGCGGCGACCGCACCGGCTCCGGCATCACCGGCATCGCGCCCGGCGCCCTCACCGCCGCCGCGGCCTTCCCCGGCATCGGCACCGCCCGCGCCGTCCTGGCCGCGGCGGACCGGCTCCCGCCGGGCGGGATCGTCCTGCTCCCACTGCACCGGCCCGGCCCCCGCCACGGCTGGGCCGCCCGCGACGACCAGCGCGGCTGCCTCCCCCTGGAGTGGTGGCCCGACGACCACGCGGCCGTCCGCCACGCGACGGCCAAGGGCGTGCTCGTCGTGGCCGCCGCCGGGAACGGCGGGGAGGGGCTGGACGACGCGCTGTACGAGGTACGGCCGGACGGGTTTCCGGCCTGGTGGCGGAATCCGTTGCGGCATCCGTCGCGGCATCCGTCGCCTCGGGCGGATTCCGGGGCCGTGCTGGTGGGCGCCGGCGCCCCGCCGCCCGGCACCCACGGCCGGGACCACGGCCCCGACCGCTCCCGGCTCGCCTTCTCCAACCACGGCGGACGGGTGGACGCCCAGGGGTGGGGTCACGAAGTCACCACCACGGGCGGCCGGTGGGACGGCGGCCCCGGAGAGCTGCGGGGCGGCCCGGACGAGGCGCGCTGGTACACGGACGTCTTCTGCGGCACGTCGGCCGCGGCGGCGGTGGTGGCGGGGGCGCTGGCGTGCGTGCAGGGGTTGTTGCGGGGGGCGGGGAGGGAGTCCCTCACTCCCGGTGAGGCTCGCGTTTTGCTGCGGGGGACTGGGGCGGAGCCTCCGAAGGAGGGCGGGCGGATCGGGAATCGGCCCGATTTGCGGGCGGTGGCGGTGGCGTTGGGTCTGGGGGTGGGGGTGGGGGTGGGGGTGGGACCTGTGGCGGTGTCGGGGGCGCCGGTGGGGCGGTGCGGGATGCGGTGACTTTGCCCCGGCCCCGCCCTTTCACCGTTTCTTTGGGGGGCTCCGCCCCCGGGCCCCCGGTCCTCAAACGCCGGACGGGCTGGATTTGGCCCCCGAGGCCTCAAGCACCCGGACGGGCTGGATTTGGCCCCGGCCGGCTACGCCGAAAGCGGCATCGCCACCGGTACTCGCTCCCGGTCCGACGTCCACGTACCCAGGGCGATCTCGGCCGTGATGCCCGGGCCGAAGCCCGCGATGATGCCCCGGGCGGCATCGTCCGCGCCGCCGTCCTGGAACATGCGCTCAAGCGCGTCGAAGATGACCGCGCTGGCGATATTGCCCCGCTCCGTGAGCGTTTCCCGGCTATAGCGAAACGTTTCTGGAGCCAGGCCGAGGTAGTGGCTGAGGTCGTCCAGGATGCGGGGGCCGCCGGCGTGGACGATGTAGAAGTCGAGCTCGGAGACGTCCCACTGGTGCGGCTCGGCCATGTCGCGCATGGCCGGGGCCAGCATGGCCATCGTGCCCGGGACCCGCTTGTCCAGGATGAAGTGGAATCCCGTGTCGCGCACCCCGTAGGAGATCCACTCCTCCGTGTCGGGCACCAGGTGCGAGCCGTTCCGCTCGATCCGTACGCCCGTACCGCCCTCGCCGCGCACCACCGCGCAGGCGATGGCGTCGCCGAAGAGGCCGTTGGAGAGCAGATTGCCGACGCCGAGGTCCGTGGGCTGGTAGAGCAGCGAGCAGAACTCGCAGGCCACGATCAGGACGTTCGCCTCCGGGTAGGCCTGGCAGAAGTCGTGCGCGCGGTTGATGGCGGCGCCGCCCGCCGCGCAGCCGAGCTGGGCGATGGGGAGCTGCCGGGTCTCGTTGCGGAAGCGCATGGTGTTGATGAGCCACGCCGTCATCGACGGCATCATGAAGCCCGTACAGGACACATACACGATCAGGTCGATGTCACGTGTCGTCAGCTCGGCGTGGTCGAGCGCGCGCCGTACGACGGCGGGGACACGGGCCTTGGCCTCGCGCTCGTAGCGGGCGTTCCGCACGGTGAAGCCGGGGTGCTTGAGCGTGTCCTCGATCGGCTGCACGAGGTGCCTGGTCTGCACACCCGTATTGCCGATCAGCCGGAGCGCCAGCTCCAGCTGGGGGTGATCCGCGTGCAGCGTGCGCGCGAGATCGAGGGTCTGCTCCCTTGTGATCACGTGCTCGGGGACAGCGATGGCCGGTCTGCACAATGTCGCCATGTCGGCCTCCCAGTCGCGGCGCTCTCTCGATGCCCAGGGCCGCCGAAATGGCGCGCCAGCCTATGTCCATTGCATGCCGCATCGGGAAACGCGCCACACATATGCTCTGAAAGTTCACCCGAAGAGCGGACTTATCTCCATAAACGGAACTTACGTTCATCGAACATACAGGGAGTCCACAGGACCCGCACGGGCTGCCCACAGAACACACGCCGCGCCGGGTGGTCCGGTCCGGTACCTCCCGGACCGGACCACCCGGCGCGTTCGACCTGCCCGTCAGTCCTTGATCTCGCAGATGACCGCGCCCGACGACAGCGACGCGCCGACCTCCGCCGCCAAGTCCTTCACCATGCCGGAGCGGTGGGCGTTGATCGGCTGCTCCATCTTCATGGCCTCCAGGACCACGACGAGGTCGCCCTCATTGACCAGCTGACCGTCCTCGACCGCCACCTTGACGATCGTGCCCTGCATCGGCGAGGTCAGCGAGTCGCCCGAGGCCGCCGCGCCCGCCTTCTTCGCCGCACGGCGCTTGGGCCGCCCGCCGCCACCGGCGGCCGGGGCGCTGCCGAAGCTCGCGCCCAACGAGGACGGGAGCGTGACCTCCAGCCGCTTGCCGCCCACCTCGACGACGACCGTCTCACGGCCCTCGGGCTCGTCCTCGTCCGCACCGGCCGGAGAGACGAACGGCTCTATCGCGTTGGCGAATTCGGTTTCGATCCAGCGGGTGTGGATGTGGAACGGGTCGCTGGTGAAGGCCGGGTCGGTGACGACCGCGCGGTGGAAGGGGATGGCGGTGGCCATGCCCTCGACCTGGAATTCGGCCAGGGCG
>NZ_JAVRFI010000027.1:0-97369 GCF_031845785.1 Streptomyces hesseae | reverse complement strand
CCTTCACATAGACCGTCGTGATCTTGTCCTGGGCGGCGGCGAGGGCCTGGGCCTGCTGGAGCGGCAGATAGACATTGGCGGCGGCCCCGGCTCCGTTCCGGCTGCCGTGACGCTAGGGCGAGCCCGTGAGGGATCCCTGAGGCCAGGATGAGACGGAGATGAGAACAGCGGGATGCTGTCCGGAAAGCCCCTAGGGGCTGAAGCCCCGGACGATTTCCACGACGACGTCGGCACGACGTCGGTACTTTCCTCTATTTCGCGGCATGGAACCGGTTGCTGGGGAGCTTCCCTGTGAGGCCCGGGGCGGAGTACCGGAGCGGGCATCGCCAGGGGGGACACTCCGGCGGAGGCGTCCGCCCCCGGTCCGGGCACTTCGCGCCACCGTACCTGGCGGGGCGTCACCTCGCTCCGGTATACCGAGAGGGCGGACGACCGGCGCCGGAAGGAGTCTCCATGCACGACCGAGCGAGCAGTCGAGTGCCGAAGAAGACGGACGCCTCCGCGGGCCGCACCTGCCCGGCCCGGGCGGTGGCGCCCGCCGAGGCCCTGCTCGCCCTCCAGCGCTCGGCCGGGAACACCGCCGTGGTCCAGATGGTGCGCCGGGCCGGCGCTTCCGGTGCCGCCCAGGACCGGCACGGCCCCGGCTGCGGCCACGGGGAGGAATGCCGGCCTACGGCGCGGCGTTCCGCCGTGCACGACGTCCTGCGCGGCGGCGGTCGGCCGCTCGACGGCCGGATCCGCGCCGACATGGAGGCGCGCTTCGGAGCGGACTTTTCCGATGTGCGCATCCACACCGACGCCGCCGCCCGAGCCTCCGCGGCCGAACTCGGCGCCGTGGCCTACACCTCCGGCAGCCATATCGTCGCAGGGCTCTCCGGCGTCGACCGGCACACCCTCGCCCATGAGCTGACGCATGTCCTTCAGCAACGCTCAGGGCCGGTGGCCGGGACCGACCGAGGCGACGGGCTGCGCGTCAGTGATCCGTCGGACCGGTTCGAGCGCGAGGCGGAGGCCACCGCCCGGCGGGTGATGAGCCGCGCGGCGACCACCGCCCCCGCTGCCGGGCGTCCATCCCTACAGGCCGCGCAGACCTCCACGGGGACCGGCGACGTCCAGCGCATGCACCACCCGGCCAAGATCGACGATGAAGTACGGAGGCTGGTCGCCCAGGCGGAGGGCGGCATCGACGAGTACATCGCCGACTACGACACCTGGCAGGTGAGCCGCGGGAACGTCAAATGGCTCATGGCCAACGCGGATCTCAACGACTCGTTCGAGCACCTCGAGAACCTGGTGGGCGCACCTCAGCGGCGCAGCAAGGCGGAGCTGGTGGCCGCACTGGAGGCGACCATCCGCGCCGACCTGACCACCACCTCGTCGGAGACGATGGCGAACGCCCGGGCGGCGGCGCTCGCCGCGAAGCGCAAGCTCGTCCTCGGCCGCACGGGCGACACCGGCCCGTGGGCCACGTACCAGCAGGGCAAGCCCCAGGTCGGGGACCGGCTGTCCGAGAGCTCACGGATGGGCAGGCGGCTGAACACCACCAAGTGGTCCGTTCCCGTCAACTACGCCTTCATGGACGGAGGCATCGCGGAGCGCGCCGCGTTCAAGATCGTTACCAGCCTCGGCCCACAGACCGAAGGCATGCTGATCGGCGGGCGGCTCCACGTGGGCAACTTCTGGCAGGAGATCGAGAAGCTGGGCGACAGCGCGCTCTGGGACAGCGGCAAATCGGCCGACGAAGGCGGCCCCCAGGCGATGCTGGGGCACGAGATCCTCCAGCTCATCGAGTCCGGCTACCGGTTCTACGGCCGGGAGAGCGCCTACGCGCAGGGCAACGCCCGGCTGGTCGCGGTCCACCCCGACAGGCCCGCGCCCGCGGTCGGGGACAAGACCCAGCCGCTCACCCTCCCATGAGCCCTCGCCACGAGCCCTTGCCCCTCGGTTTCCCCCTCATCGGTCGTGCGAGAGCTCGTACAGTTCCTGGAACAGCCCGCCCGCGGTGACGAGCTGGTCGAACGGCCCCTGTTCGGTGACCCGCCCGTGCTCCATGACGACGATCCGGTCCGCGATCCGCGTGTTGTCGAGCCGGTGCGTGACCACGACGGTGATCCGGTCGCGCGCGACCTTCTTCAGCTCGGTGAAGATCTGGTGCTCGCCGCGGGCGTCCATCTCGGACGTGGGCTCGTCCAGCACCAGGAGCGCCGGCTGCCGGTACAGGGCCCGTGCACAGGCGACGCGCTGCCACTGCCCGCCGGAGAGGGTCACCCCACCCCACAGCTCACGGGCGAGAAGCGTGTCGAGCCCGCGGGGGAGTTCCCGGACGACGTCCACCATGCCGACCTGCGCCAGGGCCTCCCACACCGCTTCGTCGTCCCAAGTGCGGGGCTGGCCCAGGGTCACATTCTCCCGCACCGACAGCGGCCAGCAGGCGAAGTCCTGCGGCACCACGGCGGTCCGGTCCGACAACGTCCCCTGGTTCGCCTCGGCCAGGTCGATACCGTCCCACGAAACGGTGCCCTTCTCGGCCGTGTACAGGCCGAGGAGGAGGCGGACGAGCGTGGACTTGCCCGAACCGTTCTCCCCAACGACGGCCACGACCTCGCCCCGCTGGAACGTCAGCGAAACCTCGTCGAGCGCCGGGGCCGGCTTGTTCGGGTACCAGTAGGAGACCTTCTCCACCCGCACCGTCTCCACCACCGGCGGCACCGTCTTACCGTCGGTACGAGGCACCTTTTCCGGGGAGCGGCCGTTGTCGACGAACCGTTCCCAGTCCGCGAGGTACAGACAGTGCCGGAGCAGGCCGACGGTGTAGGCCAGCAGATCCCGGACGGAGGCCAGGGCCTGCCGGACGGCCACGATCACCGTCGCCGACACCGCGAGCGAGACCCGGCCCGAGACCGTCAGCCACGCCAGAACCCCGTACGCCCCGGCCAGACACACACCGCTCGCGGCGTAGGACAGCAGATCCGTGCGCAGCTGCTTCGGTGTCTGTGCCAGGATCTTCGCGTCGATGGTGTCGGTGATCCGGTCGTACCAGAACTTCAGGTACGGGATCATGCCGTTGCCGTGCATCTCGTCGCCGAAGTGCCGGTTCGCGGCGTAGCCGCGCATCATCTGTTTGACCGTGCGGCCGGCCGACACCGTCAGGTGTGTGCGGTACTCGATCCGTGCCCGTACCACCGCGCCCGCGCCGGAGGGGAGCACGGCGAGCATCAGCACGCCGAGCATCAACGGGTGCAGCCCGGCGAGGACCCCGCCGGCCGCCACGAGCCGGATGAGGGAGCCGAGGAAGACCTGCACCTCGGTCACCAGCCGCTCCGAGCGCACCACCCCGGTCTCGGCCTTCTCCCGGTCCTGGGTGAACGCCGGATCGTTGTAGACCTCCAGCCGCACCGACAGGGCGGCGTGGATCAGCGCCCGGTCCGCCGCCGTGAGCAGCTGCGGGCGTAGCCGGTCCTCGGCCCACGTCCCGAACGCGTGCGCGCCGCGCGCGAAGGCCGCCGCGCACCCGGCCCCGATCAAGTACGGACCCGCCTCATGCACCCTGGAGGCCACTGTTCCGGTGCCCACGAGCGGGCCCATGGCCTTGGCCGTCATGGTCAGCAGCACCGCGGCGCCGGCCCCGCTCGCGATCTCCGCGACGAATAGGACGACGACCGCTCTCCGGTCGGCCGACCACGCCATGCGCAGGAACCGCACCAGCAGCGCCGGGACCTTGCGCACGAGTTCGAGCAGCCCGTGCTCTTCCAGCACGTTCCGCTGGTTCGGACCCTGATACGTGAGCGCGGCCGGCTCCGGCATCGGAGGCCGTTCGACCGTGCGGGCCCGTTTACCGCCTGATGAGTCCTCCACCTTCCGTTCTCCCTCCCCTTGGGCAAAGAGCGCCGGGTTGAAAGCACCCTTTACCTAACGGTCGCGATCGGGGCAAGGACACGGCCCGGGGCTCGGCGGACGGCAGCACGCCCGGCGTGGCGATGGGGGTCACAAGATGGGGGCGTCACAAGCCGGCAACGACGGCGAGGAAGTCGTCGGCCTCCCTCCGCAACCCAGGTGACAAGTCGACCAGCCCGGAGACGATCGTTCGCAGCTCGCGCGCGGTGCCGGGTACCCCGGCCCACGCTTCCCGGCCCCTGGTCAAAACGGCGGAGAGCAGGTCGCCTTCGTACAGGTCCCCCTCGACCATCGGATCGGCACGCAGCAGCTCAACAGCCGACGGCAGGAGGTGAAGCAGACCGACATCTTGGCTGATCAGCAGCCGCAGATCCTCGGGACCGAGCACGCTGATCGGCTTACGCCGAAGAGCATGCGCCGTGGCGACGAGACGAGTGGCGTCTGCTGGCGGGGCAGGCCAGCGGACACCTTCGATCTCCTCCAGCGAGCGCGAACCATTCACAAATCGAGACACCTGCTCATTGTCCCGCATCAAGACCTCAGACAGTCCCCAGCGCGCGACCTCCTCGTTCTGCCAGGCCGCCGCCCGCTCGATCTGCTCCCACCGGCAGCCGACCAGGCCGCCGCCGATCCGCAAGGGATCTGTGGGAGCGACGGATCCAGTGCACGATGGGCTCACCGAAGCCGGGACAGGCTTGACCCCACGAACCATGGCGGTGATCGTAGGTGATCGCCGGGTTGACCTCTGGTTGACCTCAACCCTGGCATCAGCCCAAGGAAGGAAGATCCGCCATTCCCACCAAGACGCTGCACATTCCCACCCCTGACGGCCAGGCCGACGCGTTCGCCGCCTTCCCCGACGACGGCGAGCAGCACCCGGGTGTGCTGCTGTACATGGACGCCATCGGCCTGCGGCCCGTGCTGAAGGAGATGGCCCGCGAACTGGCCGAGCACGGTTACTACGTGCTCGTCCCCAACCTCTACTACCGGCACGGCCCGGCCCCGGTGGTCGAACTTCCCGAGCACATCGGAGAAGACATCCGGCCGGCGGTCTTCGCCCAGCTGATGCCCCTGGTCCAGGCGCACACCACCGAACGTGCCCTGCGCGACGCCGACGCGTACCTCAGTTTTCTCACCACCCAGCCCGAGGTCAGCGCCGGACCGGTCGCCGCGATCGGCTACTGCATGGGCGCCGCCTTGGCGATGCGCACTGCAACTGCCCACCCCGACAAGGTGGCCGCCGTCGCCGGATTCCACCCCGGCTTCCTGGTCACCGACGCGCCCGACAGCCCGCACCGCCTCGTCTCCAAGCTCACGGCCCAAGTCCACATCGGCCTCGCCGAAGGCGACTTGACGCCCGAGGCCCTCAGCGAACTCAACCAGGCCCTGGATGCCGCAGGCGTCGGCTACACCACCGAGGTCTACCCCGGCACCGTCCACGGCTTCACCATGGCCGACACCGACGCCTTCAACCCCTCCGCACTCCAGCGCCACTGGGACCGCCTGCTCCCCCTCCTCGACCGCACCCTGGCCAACAGCTGAGGCACCGGCTCGGAAGCCAAACCTGAAGGACACGGCTCCGAGCCCGTAGCCCGCACGCCAGCCGCAAAGCAGCGGCCGGAACCTGGTCGATCGTGGTCATACGCGCTCTCTGCCGCCGCAGGGTGTTCACGGCCCCAGAGGTCGGCCGGCGCGGTATTGCCGGTGGGTGGGACGGGCAGGCGCCAACCGAACGGCCCCGTAGAGAAGGTTCTACGCGGGCCGTGTGCCGTGGCAGCGGACGCCGCCGGTAAGGGGCAGGGGTTCAGCCGCGCGGCATCACTTGTCGTCCGGCAGCGCCGGCAGTGTCCGCAGACCCTCCCGGGCAACGGTGACGTAGAGACCGGTTCCGGTGACCACACGGCAGTGGTCACCTTCCTCCCGGAGGAGGAGCACCGGGGTCCCGGCAGGCAGCATTCCCTCGGGCTGAGGAGCCCGCTCGGACCGTTCGAACCAGTACGGATGCATCTCCTCAAGGACATGGCTGAACCGGTTGGGCGCCGGTCGTACGACGTTGTCCCGGGGAATGAGCGCCTCGGATCTGAGGACGGTGGCATCGGGCCTCAGGACGGCATGCTCCTCCTCTCCCCGTGCTCCGCGCGCGTCTTCGCGCCCGTCCCGGGCCCGGTGCTCTCGCTCCCCGTTCATGAGCGCTGATCCTCACGCCGGCGTGAGCAGGCTGTCCTCGGGCAGTATGACCGGAATGGTGCGCTGTACCGTGCCGGCGCCGACGGGCGCCACATGGGTGCGCATTTCGCCGCGTTCGGCCAGCTCCAGGTGGTTGGGCAGCGCGTACTCGTCGGCGGCCTCCATGTCCACCACGTAGCCGAGGTCTCCCAGGCTGCCCACCGTGAGACGGCTGAGCGGGTTGGGTGCGCCGCCCACGAAGCCGGTCATCAGCTCGTTGGCGAACACCGTCTCGCGCCAGTGTCCGTCACGCGTCCCCGGTCCACCCTGGTTCTCCACCGGGACGGGCCTGGACTGACCCGCTCCCACCAGCTTGCCGTACTCCTCCATGGCGCTCGTGCCACGGAAGACGGGGTTGTCGGTGCCGGCGCCGTGGATCAATTTCTTCTCCGTCCACGGGCGGGTACCGATGCCGCAGACGTGCCCCATCTCATGGGTGATCACATCCACCAGCGTCCCGTTGGCCGCCATCTCCTCCAGATCGTCCGTGTCGAATGACATGGTGCCCTTCGCGGGCAGGAAGGCACCGGGGCCGTTGGCCGGCCTCAGCACCGTCGGTCCCGCTTCTCCCAGGATGTTTCCGGGTCCGTCGATCGACGTGCCCTGGGCCAGGATCAGGAGGTCGTCGATGACTTCGCCGTCGACGCTCACGTCCGGCAGGTCCCCGACGATGACCTTCGCCCAGCGGTCCGCCGCCTTGCTGAACGCGGCTTTCTGCGTCGTGTTCAGGCCGCCCAGGAACCGCACTGTGATCGTGTACGGGGATGTGGTGGCGGCGAGTTCACGCGCACGCCCCGTGTCCGCCCTCGCGTGGTAGGTCTCGTACTCGACCATGGTTCTCCCTCCTCGCAGGAGGAGTTGCTACGGCTGCGCCGGAGAACCACAGGAGACGTCGTGTCGAGTCGAGAAGCCGTCTGCGGAGTGCCTGCCCGGGCTCATAAGGAGCGAGGAAACCGCCCAGGCAGATTCGGCAGGTTCCCGGCGCCACGCGCACCGCCGAGATGGGTGTGCGCCTTAGTTTTATGCTGCTCTGTGTGTGGCACCTTCGCACCGTCCGAGCAGCGGACACCTGTGCTCCACTGCTTTCCAGGCTACGCCTGTTCGCACGGCTGGCAATCCGCGTTCACGAGACGCGGCGGGCTCGCCGGTCGAGCGGTGTGGTGAGGCATTGGGGCCCCGAAGTCTGCCTTCCGTCTGTGGTACTCGACCGGTCAGCGAACGTGCGAACAGCGAGACTGACGTGGCGCAAGGCGAGTGACGCCCCGGCGCCTCGGGGAGGCATTAACCGCAGTCACCGCCACCCCAGGTGGCAGCAGGTGTGTGGGCCATCAGGAGCGTCAGCAGCTCGAACGGGATCGCCGCGACGTTGAACCACACGCTCACGTACGCGAGCAGACCCGGCTTCGTCGACCAGAGCCCCATCGCGCAACGCCGACGAAGGCCAGGCCGGCCCACCGAGGCCCTGCCGGTTCCGTGCCTGCGATGCGAACGTTCTCGGGTGGTCCCGGGCCGGACCGCTGCGTGTCCTGGTGCTGGACGACCCTGACCGAGCTGGTGCGCTCTGGAGAACCCGAAACCGAGCCAGGCAGCCGTCGACAGGCAGGGACGCTCGGCGGAGGACCAGTACCGTGTAGGCGCCGGGCAGGTGGCCCGCCGATGCTCTTAGCCTTCCCAGGTGTACACCCGTATCGGGTCGAGGTGCAGTTCGTGCGGCCCCAGGCAGTCCGCGGCGAGGGTGGCGATGAGGGTCCCGCAAATGCAGGACATATTGCGGCCGCCGGTGCCCTGGGGGCCACAACAGCCCCAGTGAGCGGTGTTGACCATGGTCAGGCCGGGGACGTCGTCAGGGTGGACGATCGCGGAGTTCCTGGGGCCGACGGAGACCCAATTGCTCTGCTCTGCCGACATCATCAGGGCTCGGTCGTCCACCGGGCGTCTGGGTTTGCTCCCAGCGGGTTCGAAGGGGCCGCCCCAGGGTTCCGTGTCGATCGCGTAGTGGCCCTGTGGCACGGTGGAGGGGGCGAGGCGAGTCTTTTTGTCACGGTCCTTGTCGTGCACCGAGATATCCGGAACAGCGGGCAGCCGCTGGAGTTCCGGCGTGAGCCGTGTGGCGCACTTTGCACAATAGAAAACCGTCATGTTTGCAGTTGTACCTGCTTACCCGAGGACGGTTGTACTGGGCAGGCCCCGGCGGGTGGCCGCTGGGACGGGTCGGCGCGGTGGACATCGACCGAAGACCGTCCGCCCGTCCGCTCACAAGCGGTGGCCCGCGCCCTGGGCGCCCTCAGGACACGGGCCTGGCGCTGGCGCCGACGCGCGACATGTGCCCGGCAGAGCTCGGCTCACCGCCCTGGCCGCAGCCGCACCCCACGCGATCCCACCCGACGTGAGAGAGGCCGGGATCGGTGTGAAACTGGGAACCGGAAGGGGTGATCCCCGTGCCGGACCCACCGCACGCGTCCGCCGACCCCGACAGCACCGTCGACGAGAATCGACTGGAAGAGCTGATCATCGAGGCGCAGACGGCCCTGCCGGTCGAACTGCCCGACCTGGCGAACCGGTGCGCCGCGGCCCTGGGCCTGGGCACCGCGTTGATCTACCTCGTCGACCTGCAACAACAGCTGCTCATCCCCCTCGACGAGGCCTTGGAACCACTGCCGGTGGACCGCTCGTCGGCCGGCTGGGCATACCGCACGGTCACCCCGAGAGTGGCCGACGCCGGCGACGACATGATCGCCTGGATGCCTCTGGTCGACGGTGCGGAGCGGCTGGGCGTGCTGGCGGTACGGACCGCCTCGCTCGACGGGGTGCGGATGCGCCGCAGCCGAATGCTGGCCTACCTGTTCGCCATGCTGATCACTTCCAAGCGCACTTACAGCGACTGGCTCGCCGCCCGCACCCGCACCGCGACCATGCGGCTGCCCACCGAGATGCTGCGGGCCTTCCTGCCATCCCACACCATCGGCAGCAGCAAGTGCGTCTCGACCGCAGTCCTGGAACCGGCGTACGACGTTGCCGGCGACGCCTTCGACCACGCGGTGGTCAAAAACATACTGCACACCATGATCCTCGACTCCATGGGTCACGATCTGGCCTCCGGCCTGACCACGTCGGTCGCCATGGCCGCGGCGCGGAACGCCCGCCGCGGCGGTGGCGACCTGACCGACGTCGTCGACTCCGTCGACCAGGCGCTCGCCCAGTGGCTGCCCGACCATTTCTGCACCGGCGTGCTGTGCCGGCTCGACTCGGCCACCGGGACGCTGCGCTGGGTCAACTGCGGTCACCCGCCGCCGCTGCTGATCCGTGCCGACCGGGTGCTCGACGGCGCACTGGACAGCCCCCCACAGCCACCGATCGGCCTGGTCGGCCAACTCGCCCCGGCAGCCCGGCAGGTCCACGAGACGACACTGGAACCGGGCGACTCCGTCCTGCTCTACACCGACGGTGTCGTGGACGCTCGCGACGCGAACGGTGCGGAATTCGGCCTCGACCGGTTCACTGACTTCATCATCCGCTCCACCGCCGCCGGCCAGCGCCCGGCCGAGGTTCTACGGCTGCTCATCCACGCCGTCCTCGACTACCAGCGCAACCAACTGCGCGACGACGCGACCATCCTGCTTTTCGAATGGCGCCCGCAATACCAGTGACGTGGTATTGCGCTGAGCCTCACCAAAGCCGGGCTCGCCGCGCGACCGCGTCCTCGGCGGCACCCTCGCGGAACTGTGGCTGATCGCTAGGCCGTAGCCACCGCCAATGGGGACCGTGCAGGTGGGGAAGGCCGGCGCCTTCCCCACCCTGGTTGCACGAGATGGGCGTGCAGGATCAGTCTGCGGCCTGAGGCGTGGCTAATGGCGGAGTTGTCAGCGGTGTGTCTGCGTATTTTTCTCTGAACTTCGTGTTCCCGGCCGAGCCGCGGGCGCTTCGCCATTCTTTGCCCGCACGAGAGCCGATGGGGATGGCTTCCACGGCGGCCGGGACTCGTGTTGCGGGGTTTACGCGCGGGCTGGGTAGGGGCGCGGAGGGAGATGGGCGAGCCAGTATTCGACGGCCAGGGTGTCCTCCAGGGCTTGGGCTGTTCGGGATCTGGGCGTCAGGAGGGCTGCACGCAGTGGGGCGGGCTCGATCAGGCCGCGCTGTGCGAGCTGGGACTGGGACACCAGGTCGAGAAGCTGTCGGCGGTGCTGATGCAGCCCCTGGTAGAAGTCGGAGCCGCTGCTGGCTTTGGTGGTGCGGTTCAGCAGCTCCGTCGGGACGATGCCGTCGAGTGCGGCGGTGAGCAGAGGCTTGTAGCGCCATGGTGTGCCGCGTTCATCCGGTCTCACCGCGAGGCAGGCCTCGAGCACGTGGTCGTCCAGGTAGGGCAGGGCGATCCACGGTTCGGTCAGATCTTGCCGCATCAGACGGTAGAGCCGGCTTGCGTTATGGATACGTTGAAGCGCGTGATGCTGACTGTGTCCGGGGGCCAGCGGCTGGGCCTGATAGGCGGCCTCTTCCAGCAGAGAAGCGACTGCCTGCACCGCCCGTGACGTCGCCCAGGGCGCCATGCGCAGTGGAGGACCCCAGCCGAGGAGCGAGCTGGCCAGGTCCGGTGCCTGGAGGAGACGTGCCTCGTCGGCGAGCCAGCGAGCGTAGGTACGGCGGTCGGCCAGGCCCCGCAGCATTCGGGGCAGCGGCCAGCGGTAGCGCGCTCGGTGTCCGCGCGAGTGCCGCAGAACCAGCAGTGGATGATGCCGCAATAGGTCCCGGAGGTAACCGGGCGGGGCTTGGAGCGCCTCGTCGCCGCCGTGACCGGCCAGGTGAACACTGACCTGGTGACGGGCGTACTGGTGGGCACAGGCGCTCAGGACGGCGCGGCTGCGCAGCAGGAGTGAGGGAGCGTCGGTCACCGATGACACCTGCTCGAGTGCCGCGTACTGAGCGGGCAGCGCCTGTGAGCGGAGGACGAGCCGGGTGACGAGCGGAAGGTCGCGTGCCGCGCGGTCGGCCCAGAGGACGTCGTCATTGCTCGGGTCGCGCAGCTGCACCGTCATCGTGACCAGGCGCGCCCCGGCCTGATGGGCGAGGAAACACAGAGAGGTGGAATCCAGTCCTCCGGACAGGTCGGCTCCGAGCGGTTGCCCGGCTCCGAGCGCGTTCACCCGTGTGCTGACGGCCGCCGAAAGAGCCTCTCGCACCACTGGCGCCCCCTCGGTAAGAGACCGCTTCGGGGCAGGAGGCTTCCACCATTGGTGCACCCGCGCCCGCCCGCCGGGCGTAATCAGCAAGGCACTGCCCGGCGCGACGGCCTCGATCCGCTGCCAAGGTGAGAGGAAGCTCAGCGGATGTGGCAGCTCGGACGTGAGCAAGGAGGCCGCGAGCCAGCGGTCGTCGAGTTCGGCCCCCGTCAACTCCGCGAGGACATCCGCCCGGTCAGCGGCCACCGTCAAGCCCCGCCACGTGGTGCGATAGACCCGGCGCAGTCCGGAGGCCGTGCCCTGGACCCACACGTGACCATTGACCGACAGCAGCAGGTGGGCACTTCCCGGCAGGGTCTCGCCCGAGAAGCTCAAGTCCGCCGGCCGCCTCGGCCGGCGGACCAGCCGCGCGAGGTGGCCGGCGGTCCCCGGGCTCTGCCCGAACACCGCCAGCCGTTGATCGCCGGCTGTGAGAACGGTGCACTGGCCCGCCGGAATCCGCCCGACCAGCCACGGACGACCGGAGGCGTGCGAGGCGAGCAAGGTCGCCCCATTCAGCATCCTGGGAATGGTCTGGGCTGCGACGCAATCAGGTAGGACCACGAACCAGTGCACGGTGCCCTCACGGGGATGAATTAGGTGATCAGCCTTGAGAAGTCGGGAAGTTGAAACGCCCGAAAATCGGCTCCTGGAAGTCGCCGGTTCCGCCGCGGGTCATCTCCGTGAAGTCCCCGGCCTCTGTCAGTGTCGGAGGCTCGTACAGAACCTCGGTGCGCTCGCTCATGGGGAATTCCTCCTGTCGGCGGGACGAGGCTGTCTCGTCTGCCTGTAGAGCGCACTGTCCGCCTTTTTCGCGAGAAAGCCATAGCGGGCGCCGGAAGTCCCTCGAAAGGGTTACGGGCGGGTGAAAAGCGATAGTCAGTGGGGGCGTTGTGCCAAGGATTCCGGTTGGTTCGCTCCGCTCCACCGACTCGTAAAGGGGCGATGGAGCGGTAGGGGGGTATCTCACATCGACCCCGCCTTGCACCTGATCGGTATGTGACCGGCAGCTCTGGATATCAGCCGGCTTCCGTAGGCTCCGCGACTCATGAGTTCACTGACGCACCCGGATGCTGGGCCATTCGAGTGGCATTTGGTTGACGCCATTCAATGAATCTTCCATGTAGCGCACTCTCCGATCCCAGGAGACCCTTGCTCCGCTCCACGAAGGAAGCGTGTTCCGGGCCGGCGAGAGGGCATCACTTGTCCGCTGCGATAGGTGGATGCACTCAAAATCTCGATCAACCCGGTTCGCCGGTGGCGTCTTGGATCCGCTGTGCCAGCGGGAACGTACGCATGCGCCAATTGGAAATGGGGGAGGGGCGGTGAAGGTGGCCAGGCCTGAGACGGGGTCAATTGTGTATGGCTCCCTATTCGGTGAACATGACTGGGCGTCGACCTGAAAACCTCGGGGGAAGGAGGCAGCCGGATGCTCAACCTAAGACAGGACGTCTCGGTGGCCGTCGTCGAAGACGGCATGGTGCTACTGGACGGACGCAGCGGCCGCTATTACCAGGTCAACGACAGCGGTGCCCTCGTGCTCGGCGTCCTGATCGAGGGCGGCGGCGAGGAGGAAGCTGCTGATGCCCTCACCGAACGCTACGGGGTCGCGAGAGGCCAGGCACTGGCCGACATCGACAAGATCGTCCGCCGGCTGTGCAGCACAGGGCTGATGACATCATGAGCGTGGCCGTCTCCGTGGACAGGCCGCCGCGGCTCCCGGTGCGCCGTCGACCGCTGGCACTGCTCGCGGTCGCCGCAGGCCACGTCATCGGTCGGCTGCCACCGCGCAGAATCCATAGCATTCTCACGATTTGCGCACGTGGCGCCCGACCGGCCGGCTATGCGGAGGCAAGAAGAGCGCGCGCGACAGTAGTCGCTGTCAGCGTGCGCTGCGCGGGAGAAGGCTGCCTGCCGCGTTCCATCGCGACCGCCCTGCTCTGCCGGGCCCGCGGTTCATGGCCCACCTGGTACGCAGGGGCACAGACCATGCCATTCCGGGCCCACGCATGGGTCGAGGCAGAAGGCCGCCCCGTCGACGAGCCCCTCTCCACCACCCACCTGCAGCCACTGGTCACCATCCCGCCCGGAGGCCGGCCGTCACCGTCGTGCAGGACGCAGAGTCCGTGATGCCCCCTGCCTCTGCCCCTACCCCTGTGCCGACGGCTCAGCCGACGATTGTCGCCCGCGGCCTGTGCAAGTCGTACCCCGGGGTGAAGGCGGTGCGCGGGGTCGACCTCACCGTCCACCCGGGAGAAACCTTCGGCTTCCTCGGCCCCAACGGTGCGGGGAAGTCCACCACCATCGCCATGCTGTGCACCCTCGCCCGGCCTACTGCCGGCCGGGCGAGAGTGGCAGGAGCGGACGTCACCGAGGACCCCGGCACCGTGCGCAGCCGCATGGGCCTCGTTTTTCAGGACCTGACCGTCGACGGGGATCTCACAGCGGGCGAGAACCTGCGCTTCCACGCCGATCTCTACGGTCTGCCGAAACGCACCGCACGTGCCAGAACGGCTGAAATGCTCGAGCTGGTGGGCCTGGCCGATCGCCGGAACAGTCTTGTCCGCACGTTCTCCGGCGGCATGAAACGCCGGCTGGAGATCGCCCGGGGCCTGTTGCACTCGCCACAGGTGCTGTTCCTGGACGAACCCACCATCGGCCTGGACCCGCTGTCCCGGGCACAGCTGTGGGAGCACCTGCACCACGTGCGCAAAGAGCAGGCGGTCACTCTCTTCCTGACCACCCATTACCTGGACGAGGCCGAGCACTGCGACAGGGTCGCCATCATGGACGACGGCCGCATCGTCACCGAGGGAACACCGGCCGCGCTCAAAGCCGCGATCGGCACCGATCGCATCCGCCTCCACACCACTGATGACCGTGCGGCGGTGACCGCCTTGCGCCGGCAGTTCGGCCTCAACGCCACCGCCGGACCGGACGGACTGTGCACCCAGGCACCCGACGGCGCGGCCTTCGTACCCGCACTGTGCGCGAACCTCGGCATCCCGGTGCTGTCGATCACCGTGACCAGCCCCAGCCTCGATGACGTCTTCTTGCAACACACCGGACGAACCATCCGCGACGCCGAAAGGACACCCCGGCCGGCAGGACCCGCCGGGAAACCACAGCGACAGGCGCCGTGATCGCACTGCTCTGACCGACCCCGAACCCTTCGTGATCCAAGGGACTTCGAATGCCCCTCTCGGTGCCACCCCCGGTCAGCCGCAGACTCACCGGAGAACTACGCGCCGTAAAGGTCGTCTGGCAGCGCGAAATGATCCGCTTCCTGCGCAACCGGAGCCTGATGGCGATGAACCTGCTGCAACCGGCCCTCACCTTGCTGGTACTCGGCACAGGGCTCAACTCCCTGGTCTCCACCCCCACCGGCACCGGCGACTACCGCGCCTACCTCTTCCCCGGCGTGCTGGTGATGACCGTGCAGACGCCCGCCATCGCCGCCGGGGCGTCCATCATCTGGGACTGCGAGACCGGCTTCCTGCGCGAGATGCTTGTCGCCCCCGTCCGGCGCAGCAGCCTGCTCCTCGGCAAGTGCGTGGGCGGAGCAACTGTCGCCAGTTGTCAGGGGGCTGTCGTCCTCAGTCTCGCCTGGACCGCGCACGTGCCCTACCGGCCGGCCCTGATCGCCACCCTGATCGGAGAACTGGTCATCACCGCACTGACCCTGACAGCCCTCGGCACCCTCGCTGCCGTCCACATCACCCGTATCCAGACCTTCCAGGCCGTACTGAGCTTCGCCCTGACACCGATGGTCTTCCTCTCCGGAGCCATGTTCCCCCTGGCCGGCCTGCCGGTCTGGCTTACGGCACTCTGTCTGGCGAATCCTTTGACCTACATCGTCGACCTCCTGCGCCAGGCTGTCGCGGCACAAGTACCAGGACCGGCAGCCGCCCCAGGGGCCACCTGGCCGACCGGCTGGCAACCGTCCATCGCCGCGGAACTCGCGATCACCGCCACGATCGGCCTGGCAGCACTCGTCCTCGCCACCCGCCGCTTCTCCCGCCCCCGCTGACCGCGAGGCGGCCTGCCCACACGGCACCGCACAGCACGGGCAGCACCACCAGCGGATCCCCGGTCCCGCGCACGCATTCCCACAGCGGCCCGCCGCCTCGCCCCGGCCCTGCGCGGCCGACGGCGCGAGCCCGGCTGGACGACGGATTGTGGACACCGTCCCTGAGCAGCTCCTGCCCGACCGGGCGGGCGATCGCCCTCAGCCGGTGCCATCACCTGAATAGGGTGGGTAGTCAGGCAGGGGGCCCGATGGCTGGCGACACAGGCACGGGCAGCGGCTGCGCTTTACTGGACTGTTCCAGTTCGGGCCGAGTCAGTCGGTCAGGCACGGCAGCGCAACATCTCCAGCGGCGGGTTCGCGAGGAGGTCGGCCCAGAAGGCTTCGCCGAACTCTCGGATGCCGGCTTGGGACACCTTCAGTGAGACCCATTCCACCTCACTGAACCCGGCCGTCCGTAGACAGTCCTCGTAGACCTCGCGGCGTGGGGCCGTGGCGATGATGCTGATCGGCTGCGGGTCGAGAAGAGCCGTGATCCGCTCTCGCGGGCCCGTCTCGGTTTCCTCGCCAGTCGGCTCGCAGCGAAATCCGTACTTGTCCAGGGACGGACAGTCGAACCCGTAATCGGGCCTCTGAGCGAGTACAAAGAACTTTCCATCCGGCACCAGGCTCCGGTGGATGTTGCGGCACATCCGTTCCATCGCCGCGATGTCCTCTGCGTAATTGAGGCATTGCACCCCCACCGCGATGTCGAAGCACCGGCCGACAGACCGCAGCTCGGCCACATCACCGATTTCGTAGCGCACACCGAGCGGGTCACGCCGCTCGGCCTCCCGCGCGGCGGTGATCATCGCGACGGAGATGTCGACACCGAGGACATCCGTGGCGCCGCGCCGCTTGAACTCCCTGCTGTAGAAACCGGTGCCGCACGCCAAGTCGAGAACGGACTTGCCGCTCACGTCCCCGACCATGCTCAGGAAGCTCGGCACTTCCCCGTAGCGTGTCAGGGGAAGGGACTTGAACCCCTCGAATGCCTCGCCGATCTCGTCGTACTGCTGCGCGCTCACGCGTTGCCTCCTCCTGCGCTCCGTCCTGTACGTGGCCGCGCCGGCCTTCCGGATTCGCAGGCCCGCCGGCTCGAGGTCGTGGCAGAAAGTCTCCTCCGCCCCGTCCGGCCGCCGTACTGGCAGATGACACAAGAAGCTGGACCGGTGACCCTCCTATCGTCTGACACCACTTCGCAAATCGTTCACAACCCATACCTGCTGGACGCGGGTTGTCCCGCGCTCCTTTCGCTGGCACTTGCCTGCCATGTGCATCCGATGGCCCGGAGCGGCGCCGGATACACCCCGAGGTAACAGAAGGTTTGATAGCGACCATGTGGGCGGCGCCGAATAGCCCGTTCGGTTTCACCGGGGCGCCCATCTGGCCGCCCGCGAAGGCCGGCTGACCTCCCAGGTGGTCACGCACCACCTCATCGGCGGTCCACGAGGCGACGTGACGGTCAACCACGTTGGCATCCGATGAGGTGGGCGAGCCACACACTGTCGCGATCGACAGGACACCGGTCAGTACGTGGGGCCTCGTCCGGGACCTATCCGGTCAGCCCCCGGAGAAGACCCTCCAGATCACGCTCGCCGTCGCGGGTCTGGGCACCCTGGGCCAGTCCGCCGCGGATCAACCGCTCGGCCGCGGGGCGAACGAACTGATCCGCCCAGGCGCCGTGCTCCCGCAGGAGCCCCTCGGCCAGGTCCTCGGGAACGATGGCGCGCTTGGCCGCCGCGATCACCCCCTCGGGCAGGGCGGCGATGTTGCGGGCGAGGCGGTCGACGATGCCGTCGAGCTCGCCGGCGGGAACGGCCCGGTTGACCCAGCCGTAGCGCTCCGCGGTTTGGGCGTCGTAGAGGTCGGCGCCCAGCACCGCCTCCAGGGCGCGATTGCGACCGACCCGGCCGGCGAGGTACTGCGTGCCCCCTCCACCGGGGACGATGCCCATGAGAGCCTCGATCTGGCCGATCCCGGCGCGACCGATCGCCGCGAACACCATGTCCGCTGCTGTGACGAACTCCGCCCCTCCACCGCGCGCGATCCCGGCAAGCTTGACGATGGTCACCTGGGGCTGGTGCCGGAGCAGCTCCCCCAGAGCCTGGAAGACGTTGACGCCGTCTGGAAGGTCAGCCGCGAGCTTGTCGAAGGCGTCCGGCGTGTCGACGAGCGTCATGTCGACGTGGGCGATGAAGAACTCCGGGTTGGCGCTGTCGAACACGATCACCCGAACCGAGTCGTCGTCCCTCAGCGCGGTCAGCAGGTGCCGGAGGTCGGCCATCAGGGCGACGTCCAGGACGTTGACCGGTGGGTTGTCGAGGGTGACGCGGGCGATGCCGCCCTCGACGCTCACCCGCAGGGTCGCGTAGGTGTCGTGGTTCATGGAGATCTCCGATCGGTACCCGGTATGCATCTAGGTTCCTGATGCATACTTACAGTGGGACGGTGGGTGACCGGCGTCAATAACGCACTTTCGGCATCGCAAGGATCGCGAAGGATACCGACATGGCCATTTCCGAAACCGGCGCCGACGCCGGCATCGACACCGTTTACCGGGCCGACTGCCCCAGCCGCCCGATCCTCGACCAGATCGCTGACAAGTGGTCGATGATGGTGATGGCAGTCCTTGACAAGCCCACTCGGTTCAACGAGATCAAGCGCCGTCTTGAGGGCGTGACTCAGCGGGTCTTGACCCAGACCCTGCGCCGCCTGGAACGCAACGGGATGGTCGTGCGCCGCGTGCTGCCAACCTCGCCGGTCGGGGTCGAGTACTCCCTCACCCCGCTCGGCGAATCCCTGCGGGAGCCGTTCGGCCGGTTGTACGACTGGACGGTCGAGAACGCAGACGAAATCCGGGCGCACCAAATGGACTACGACCAACGCGTTCAGAGTTGAGAGGGCGTGCCCGAGAACCCCATCGTCCTGAGCCGACTCGCGAGCCCACACCCGGACCAAAACAGCCAAACATCTTCACTGGACTTCGAGCTGTCGAGCCGCCGGTAGCCACTGCGATTTTCATCCGCCGTGCTGGGCAGAGCACCGCGGGAGATGTTTGGGCAGTGGGGCTGGAGGTCGGGCAGCGGCAGCACCGCCTTTAGAGTGTTCCGCATGCTGTTTCCCGTACATGCCCTTGCCCACCGGCCGTTGACGGCCGGGGCCGTCGCCGAATTTGTGGGTCTGCCGGCCGCGCCTCACATCTCCGACAATTTCGACGCAGTCGATGCCGAAGCACAGCGACGCGGATGGTCCTGGGAGGACAGCCTGGTCTGTGAATCCTTCCGCACCGCGGATCAGCATGTGCTGTGCTGCGACGAAGTCAGCCCGTTCGGGAACCCGGACGCACGGACCTTCCTGGTCTTCGGAGAGCTCTACCCCGTCGACCCGCACGACGAAAGCATGACCAACGGGACATGGCTATACGGCCTCATGGACCGCTGGCAGGAGCAGCCCGGCTGGAGCGGCCGCAGACCATGCACGGACCAGGACTGCGAGGCCGTACTCGAGCAGGCCGCGCAGATCGTGACCGAACACCTCGGCGCGCCGCCTGAGCGAACGATTTTGTCCTCTTCGGCTGTGGCGACCGGGCCCGCACTGACGCACCGTATCTGGCGCACCCCCACCCACGCCCTGATCCTCGGGCCAGCAGCCGACAACGGCCCCTACGGTTACCTCACCCACCTGCAACTGTCCTGTACGCCTCTCTCCTGCGGCCCCGATCTGCCCTCCGCGGATGACGAAGACGGCCTGGCCGACTGGATCACCGAACACATCGACTGGTGACGCCGTCAGCCAGGGCGGTAGCGCCGCCAGCGTCGCAGTGACGGTCCAGCGGGACCAGGCGACGAGGAAAGTGTGTGGACGGTGTCGTGGTGACGGCTCTGTGCTGTTGAACCACCGTTGAACCGCGTAAGAGAGAAGAAGGAGCACCCGCCCCCTTCCATGATCAACATATAGCGCACCGGGGGGCTTGCGGCAAGGCCCCGGTCGTGACGCACAATCGCCCACCGAAGCCGGAATACGAGGCCATGGGGGTTACGGAATGCGTGTGTTGTTGTTGGCGTACGGGTCGCGTGGGGACGTTGAGCCGATGGTGGGGCTCGCGATGCGGTTGCGGGAACTCGGCGCGGAGGCGCGGGTGTGCGCGCCGCCGGACTTCGCAGAGCTGCTGGATGGTTTCGGCTTCCCGCTGGTGTCGCTCGGCCGGCCGCTGCGCGAGATGGCAACCAAGGCGGTGACCGGGGCGAAGCCGCAGTCAGCGGAGACTCTGCCCCAGCGCGCGGCCCGGATGGTAGCCGAGACGTATGAGCAGGTCGCCGCAGTGGCCGAGGGATGCGACGCGGTGGTGGCGACCGGCCTGATACCGGCCGCGGCCGCTGCGCGGTCGGTGGCCGAGAAGCTGGGCATTCCCTATGTGTTCGTGGCCTACTTCCCGAACTACCTGCCGTCGCCGCACCACCCGCCGCTCGCGTGGCCGGGCCGGCCACTCCCGGCGGATGTGACCGACAACCGGGTGCTGTGGGACCTGAACACGGAGGCCCTGAACGAGCTGTTCGGCGAGGGGATCAACACCCACCGGGCATCGATCGGTCTGCCCCCGGTGGACGATGTCCGCGATCACGTCTTCACCGACCGTCCGTGGCTGGCGGCGGACCCGGCCTTGGCCCCGTGGGTGCGGCCGACGGACCTCGACGTGCTGCAGCCCGGCGCGTGGATCCGGCCGGACGAACGCCGGCTCCCCGCCGATCTGGAGGCGTTCCTGGACGCCGGCACGGCACCGGTGTTCGTGGGCTTCGGCAGCATGCCGATGCGCGACGCGCAGGATGTCACCCGGGCGGCCGTCGAGGCGATCCGCGCGCAGGGCCGCCGTGTACTCCTCTCCCGCGGTTGGGCCGGCCTGGCGCCGACCGATGAAGGGGACGACTGCTTCGTGGCCGGCGAGGTCAACCAGCAGGCGCTGTTCGGCCGGGTGGCCGCCGTCGTGCACCACGGCGGCGCGGGCACCACGACGACGGCTGCCCGGGCCGGTGTGCCCCAGGTGGTGGTCCCGCAGATGGCCGACCAGCCGTACTGGGCCGCCCGGGTGGCCGAGCTGGGCATCGGCGCGGCGCACGACGGTCCGACCCCGACTTTCGAGTCCCTGTCGGCCGCGCTCAAGGCGGCCTTGACCCCGGAGACCCGGGCACGGGCGGCCACTGTGGCCGGCACGATCCGTACCGACGGGGCGGCGGTGGCCGCGAAGCTGCTTCTCGACATGGTCGGCTGAGAAACGCGTGTACCCGCCCAGGCGTCGAGCCGGGGCTCACACCTTGAAACCGGTGGCTTTCTCCAGGTCCTCGACGAGTTCGGCGATGCCGCAGATGCCAACGGGACGGATCGAGGGCCCGGCACTTACCAACAGCGTCACCTTGCCCAGCCCTTCGGTCTATCAGGCGACCGTCCCGCCCGTGTTGCGGATCAGTCGCTGGAGCACCTTCATCGTGGTGGCGTAGCCCGGGTCGTCGATGCGCTTGTGGAGGGCGGCGCGGATCGCGGGAGCGTTGCGCGCGAGGTCGACGCGCGCAACGCTCCCCTCCTCGGTGAGCCAGAGCCGGTGCTCGGCGTCCGCCGCGAGATCGTCCTCGGGCCGGATGTAGGAGGTCATGGCATCCACAGGATGCCGACAGGGAGCGTCAGGCCGATACGTGCGGGGCACGTCGTTCGGTGGTGGCGCTCAGCCACGCCACAGCCGCAACGATGACCACCGCGAGGACGAGGCTGACCGGCCCTGTACCGAGGTCCAGGCCCCCGCGCTCGTGGCTGACGCCGGCCCAGTCGGCGAAGCACGCGCCGAGCGGCCGGGTGAGCACGTAGGCCCACCAGAACGTCAGGACTGAGGACAGGCCGGAGAAGCGGTGGGCGAAGGCGGGCAGGGCGATCAGGGCGGCGAACAGCAGTCCGGAGGGCAGGTAGCCCCAGCCCAGGGTGGCCGCGGACAGGTCTCCGACCGCCGTGCCGAGCGCGAAGGTGGCCATGACCGCGCACCAGTAGAACACCTCCCGGCGACCGCCCGCGACCGTCTCCACGGCGAGCGTCCCCTCCACCCGGCGCCACAGGAGGAACACCAGGGCCAGGGCCACGGCGAATGCCATCGCGGAGGCGGCGTAGGGCACGCCGAGGGCGACGTGCGCGACGTCGGCGGCCATGGTGCCGAACACGCTCACCATGATCACCGCCGCCCAGTAGACGACCGGGACGTAGCGGCGGGTGCGGGCCTGCGCTATCAGCGCGGCGGCCAGCAGCAGCGCGGCCGAGCCGACCGCCGGGACGGGCCCGAGTACCCGGGCGAGGTAGTCGGAGGTGGTCTCGCCCATGCCGGTGGTGAGGATCTTGACGATCCAGAACACCGCTGTCACCTGCGGGACCTTGCTCATGACCGGCCGCGCCGGCACAGCTGGGCGGCGGTGGGCCGCTCGGGTGGGTGTCATGGCGCCCAAGACGACGGCGCTCCCTTCTGTACGGCGCGGCCGGGCCGCGCCCGGTCGGTGGGTCAGTCGTCCAGGACGGTGTTGCCGGTGATCGTGTCGCCGGCTCCGTCGATGGTCACCGCGTGCCGCACGCCGTCGGGGCCCAGGACCACGACCCGCCAGGCACGGCCACCGCCCTGCTGGGTGACGGGGCTCAGCGACTCCACCTTGCCGCCGGACACCGCCGACGAGGCCTTGTTCATCGCGTCGGCCGCGTTGGTCGACGGCAGCGGCGCCGGCGCCGCGTGGACGTCCCGCCCGCTCTCCTGGCGACCCTCACGGCCGTCCCGGTTGTTCCGGTTGTCCCGCTCGTCCCAGCCGTCGTGCCGTCCCCGGTCATCCGCAGCCGCCGTACGGCCGTGACCGTGGCCGTGGCCCTCCTCGCCCTCGTGGTGGTGAGCCACCGCCGCTGCCGCGCCACCACCGATCACCAGCACGGCCGCCCCGGCCGCGACCCAGCGCACCGACCGGCAGCGCACCCACCGGCCGGCACGGCCCGTACGCGTCCTGCCCGCTCCCGCTCCCGCGGCCTTCGGCTCTTCCTGCGGCAACGTTTCTCCCGTTCCCATGGACTCGCTCATGGCACACCCCGATCCTCGCCAGGCCCGGGCCGTCCCCGGGCGACACCGTGAGGATGTCCATGCGTTGCTGAAGATCAGCTGAAGACCAGCAGATGCCGTGAACTGTCCGGTGCGGCGACCTGCGACCCTGTTGGGCATGCGAGTACTGGTGGTGGAGGACGAACGTCGGCTGGCCCTGGCGCTGCGGCACGGGCTGACCGCCCAGGGATTCAGGGTCGACGTCGCCCACGACGGCCTCTCCGGCCTGGCCCAGGCCATGGAGCACGCCTACGACGTGGTCGTGCTCGACGTCATGCTGCCCGGTCTCAATGGCTACCGTGTGTGCTCACGCCTGCGGGCCTGCGGCAGTGACGTCGGCATCCTGATGCTCACCGCCAAGGACGGCGAATGGGACGAGGCCGAGGCGCTCGACACCGGCGCGGACGACTACCTGTCCAAACCGTTCTCCTTCGTCGTGCTCGTCGCCCGTCTCAAGGCGCTGGCCCGCCGCATCGGCAGCCGCGCGCCCCGGCGCACCGTCCTGGGCGACCTCGTGATCGACTCCGCCGCCCGTACCTGCACACGCGCCGGCACCGCGATACCCCTCACCCCCCGCGAGTTCGCCATCCTCGACCACCTCGCCCGCCGGGCCGGCGAGGCCGTCTCCAAGCGAGAGATCCTCGACGCTGTCTGGGACAACGCCCTCGACAGCGACCCCAATACCGTCGAGGTCCACGTCAGCGCCCTGCGCCGCAAGATCGACACCGCCTTCGGGCGAGCCGCGGTCCAGACCGTCCGTGGCGCCGGCTACCGACTGGCGGCCGACGGTGGCTGACCAGACCCCCGCCGGTACACCTGCCACTCCCGCCGGTCCACCCGCCGGCGCCGCACACCATCGCCTGCGCGCGGCCGCGCACCGCCACCTGGCCCGCCACCCCCGCGCCGCGGCCCTCGTCGACCGCCTGACGCCACGCTCGGTCCGCGCCCGCACCACCCTTGCCGCCTGCGCCAGCGTCGCCGTCGTCCTCATCATCGCCTCGGCCGCCGTCATCCTCCTGCTGCGCGTCAATCTGGAACGCACCGTCGAGGCCGATGCCCGTGAGCAGGCCCAGGCCGTCGCCCGCCTCGCCACCGACGGTCACCTCACCAGCCCGCTACCCCTCGACCACGGCACCGACTTCATCCAGGTCGTCGACGCGAACGGCCGGGTGGTCGCCGCCAGCCAGAACCTCACCGGCCGCCCCCCACTCGCCCCCGCCCGCCATCACCCCAACGGCCACAGAACCTTCAACCTCGACGCCCGGGGCCACGCACACCACCAGCGCGTCACCAGCATCGCCGCCACCACCCCCACCGGCCCCGTCACCATTTACGTCGGCGCGTCCCTGCACACCGCCGACGCCGCCGAAGACCTCACCACCGCCGCCCTCGCCGTACTGAGCACGGTTCTGCTGTTCACCGTCGGCGCCCTCACCTGGCGCGCGACCGGCCGTGCCCTGCGACCGGTCGAGGCCATTCGCGCCGAGGTCGCCGCCATCGGGGACCGAGACCTGAACCGCCGCGTTCCCGAGCCCCGCAGCGACGACGAGATCGCCCGTCTCGCCGACACCATGAACGCCATGCTCCAGCGACTCGAAGCCGCAGGCACACGACAGCGCCGCTTCATCGCGGACGCCTCCCACGAACTGCGCAGCCCCCTGACCGTCCTGCGCACCCAGCTCGAAGTCGCCCTCGCCCACTCCGACCCCGACGTGCACGCAGACCTGGTGGCCGGCGCCCTGGAGGACACCGAACGCCTCCAAGCACTCGCCGCCGACCTCCTGCTGCTCGCCCGCCTGGACACCACCGACCACGACTGGCCCGACGAACCCGTCGACTTCGCCGACCTGATACACACCACAGTCGCGGCCCGCGGCGTCGAACCCCACCCGGTCGACGTCCACGCTTTGACGGCGATCACCATCCCCGGCAACCCCCTGTGGCTGCGACGGCTGCTGACAAACCTCCTCGACAACGCCCAGCGCCACGCCCGCAGTCACATCACCGTCCGCCTCACCACAGACCGGGCCTCCGGCCACGCCGTCCTGGACGTGACCAACGACGGGCCGCCGATCGAGCCCGCCGACCACGAGAAGATCTTCGAACGGTTCGCCCGCCTCGACGACGCCCGCAGCCGCGACGACGGCGGCACCGGCCTCGGCCTCCCGATCGCCCGCGACATCGCGGCCATCCACAAAGGCACCCTCACCGTCCTCGACGCCCCGGGAGCGACCACCTTCCGCACCCGACTGCCCATCCCGCCGCAGCCGTCGCCTGCAAAGGTGATGAAGTGAACTTCATCGCGAACTTGCGGCTGTTCAGCCTGACCTTTAACCGCCGGCCTCGGGCGGGCCGGCCTCATACTGGGCCGGCCTGTCGCCCGTTCCAGGTCGCGGCTTCGCAGGTGACCTGCTGAGGGGTCCCGTGCGGG
This sequence comes from Streptomyces hesseae, assembly GCF_031845785.1. Lineage (NCBI taxonomy): Bacteria > Bacillati > Actinomycetota > Actinomycetes > Kitasatosporales > Streptomycetaceae > Streptomyces > Streptomyces hesseae. The sequence continues at coordinate 72,431 of NZ_JAVRFI010000027.1, read as the reverse complement.
AGGGTCCTGGGCCACCCCATGCCGTACCGGGGCCGGGGTCTTCGCGCTGGTGTCAGGGGCCCTGCCATGCCTGGCCGGGATCACCGTGCGGATGCTGCTCGGTGAGGACCGGGCCCGCCGCATCCTACCCATGGCCAAAGCCGTCAACATCCTGCTGCTCTGCTACACCAACGCGGCCGGCGCTCTGGGGCAGGCCCTCGCCCACCCGGACTGGGACCTGCTGGCGCTCGCGCTCGGCTTGTCCGGCGCGGTGTGCTGCCTGGCCTTCTACTGCGGCCGGTGGATGTCCTGCTGGACACGCTGCGACCAGCCGGACGGAATCTCCCTCACCTTCGCCACCGGCATGAACAACAGCAGCGCGGCAGCAGTGTTGGCCGCCTGCTGGTTCTCTCAGCGCCCTGAGGTACTGCTGCCGATCCTCTCCTACAGCCTGCTGCAGAAGATCATCGCAGGGGCGGCAGGAAAGCCACCCCGCTCCCGCCCGGACAAGGAGCACCGCCAGTTGCCGGCCTCCGGTGCGTACGCCTCCGATACGACCGCTCACTTACGGGGATAACGCACACCGATGCCTCCTCCGGCCCAGCTCAGCCCAGCCCAGGGCCCCTTCAAGATCCTGAGATCCCCCTATTCCGGGCAGCCATGACACGGATGGCGGTCCAGCGACAGCCGTCCAGCCTGCGGAAAAAGCCGAAGGTTCAAGGCTCCCGGTTGCTTCCCGCGTATGCGGGGGATGTTCCCCAGGGGACGGTCACGGTCTCCGCCACAGGCAACCGCACTCAGCCGCTGTCCCGCACCCACGCCTCCCGGCTCGTCGGTATTCGACCCGCCCCGTGAGCGAATTCGTCACGATGTTGAGCGCTCCCGGGACCCCAGCCCCCGGGAGCGGTCTTGGCGGAGAATCGCCGAACGCCCGCAGGGCGGTCGCGGACGTCCCTTGACAGCCGGGCGGGCTGCCACGACGGTTGTCGCGCCCCAAAGGACCGAGCTCCTTCGGAATCCGTGGAGGAAAAATGACGAAACGCTCATGGTGCGCTGCAGCCCTGGCCCTGGTGCTCGCCTCCTCGACCGGGGTGGCGACGGCCTCTGCGGCCACGGCCACGGCCCCGGACACGGCGTCGCACAGCTCGACGGCGAAGCCGCAGAGAGACAGGCCCGACCTGAACGGCCTGCGCATCAAGGCCGTCAACAGCCCGAACATCTACCTGGTCCTCGACGGTAAGCGTCACTGGATACCCAACCCGGCCACCTACAACAACCTGTTCCGTGACTGGAATGGCGTCGTATCGGTCCTCGACGTCGGGGACATCACGGCGGGCAGCGCGCTCAGCGACGGTGCGTTCCTCGGCAAGGCGTCAGGCCGGCCCGAGGTCTATTTGTTCAGCAACGGCGTCAAGCGCTGGATCACCAGCCCGGCGGTGATGGACAAGTACTACTTCGCCTGGAACAGGATCCAGGACTTGCCCGCCGAGGCGGTGAACTCGGTCCCGAACGGCCCGTACATCTCCTGACACACCGCGCCCCGCACGCGGAGCCCGCCGCGACCTGCGGCGGGCTGATGTTCGACACCCTCGCCGATCCTGATGCTCCCTGGCACAGGGCCACCTGGCCGGAGCCGGCCGCCCCTCAGCTCAGGCGCACACTTGGGGCGGTCTATCTTGGCCGGACCCCGGCCAAGACTCTCTCTCGTAGCCCGGGCCATGTTGCGCCCCTGCTCGAGGGGCCAGGGACGCAACGTGGCGGGCGGGGAGATGTGGTCAGAGCTTCAGAAAGGGCTTCTCTCCCGCGATGTTGAGGCGGTGCATCAGGCGCTCGTGCGGGAAGTAGTCCGCGACCGCGAGGTGCTGGGTGCAGCGGTTGTCCCAGATCACCAGATCGCCCTGGGTCCAACGGTGCCGGTAGATCAGCTCGTTGGTCTCGATGTGGCGGCGGAGGAAGTCCAGCAGCGCCCGGCTCTCGGACTCGGTCACGCCGTTGATCCGCGTCACGTACGGGTTGGAGATGTACAGCGCCCGGCGCCCCGTCTCGGGGTGCGTGCGGATCAGCGGGTGCTCCACGGGGTCCTGGCCCGCGAACTGCTGGTCCGGGTCGATGCCCTTCTTGCGCAGCGACTTCTGAAGATTGCCGTAGTCCGGACCGAACGCCTTGCGTACGTCGTGCGTCGCGGTCAGCTGGAGCAACAGCTCCCGCATGGGCGCCGACAACGTCTCGTACGCCAGGTACATGTTGCCGTAGAGGGTGTCACCGCCGACCTTGGGCGTGACCTTGGCGTAGAGGGAGGTACCGAGTGGGGGCTCGGCCCAGCCGCTGTTGTCGGTGTGCCAGTCGTTCAGCCCCGGCGGCTTCTGCTCGTTGTTGTGGAGGACCATCACCTCGGGGTGGCCCTCAATGGTCATCGGCAGCAAGTGGCTGTGCGTCAGCAGCGGCCCGAAGCGCGCGGTGAACGTCTTCTGCTGCTCGACCGAGATGTCCTGTCCCGGAAAGACCAGCACGTTGTACTGGTGGAAGGCGTCCAGGACCGTCTTCCACGCCTCGTCCGAAAGCTCCTGCGACAAATCGATATCCGTGACCCGGGCCCCGATGGCGGGGCTTACCGGCTCGATGGCGGGCAGGTTTTTGCTCATATTGATATCGCTCCTCTAAGGCTAGGAAATGGGCGTGGTCAGCGGCTGACCGGTGGTGGTCAAGGTGTGCAGTAGGACGTCGGGATCGATGACGCCGCCGCTGACGACGGCTACGGGACTGCGCCAGCCGTATGAGGAGGAGTGCTTCAGCGCTGCTGCGTACGCTGCGGCTCCTGCGCCTTCACAGACAATCTTGTCGGCGAACGCCAGCGACGACAGCGCCTCCGCGACCTCCTGCGGAGTCACCGTGAATACCCCGGCCAACTTGTCCTTCAGCCGCTCGAACTGAGCTGGAATGACGAAACTCGCGCCGATGCCGTCCACGAACGAGCGCTCGTACTCCACATCCGTGGGGCGGCCCGCGCGCAGCGATGCGGACAGTGGGGCTCCGGTGCTGATCTCCACGGCGTAGACGGGGACCTTCAAGTAGGTCGCCAGGCTGTAGGCGAGGTTCCCGCCGCCGTACGGCACCAGCACCGCGTCCACGTCCGGCAGATCGTCCTGGATCTCCATCCCGATCGTGGCGATGCCCAGCGAGACGTACGGATCGGTCTCCGAGGAGAGGAAGAAACCCGGCAGGTCGGGGAAGGAGGAGGAGACCATGGTGCGGCGCCAGACCGGGTACGGGACCTGAACGATCCGGGTCCTGGGGTTGTACGCCAGGATCTGCGACCGCTTCGCCTCCGGAATCGAATCCGGTACCACCACCGTGTACGCCAGATCCAGCTCCGACGTCACGTGCGCCAGGCCCTGCGCGAAATTGCCCGAGCTGCCTGTCACGACGCCGTCGCGGACGATACGGTCCCATACCTCCGGACGGAACCGCCGGTACGCGTGCAGCGCGCTGAGCGCACCTCGGGCCTTGAACGAATTGGTGACCTGAAGGTTCTCGCACTTCAGATGAATGTCCACCGGGCTCGGCGCCTTCGCCCGCAGCAACGGTGTACGGCGAATGTGCGGGTCGATGAGTTCGCGCACGCGCCGTACCGAGGCGGGGGAAATCGCCTCGGATAACGGGGATTTCAGCATGTGGCTTTCGCTATCGGGTAGGAAAATTCCTCGGTCAGACCGAGCTTCCGGGCCAGCGCGATACTCGGCGTCTTGTCCGCGTGACACGTCATGACGGAACGCATGCCCTGCCCGCTGCCCCAACGGCTGGCCGCGGCGAGTGCCACGAACGCCAGGCCCTTGCGGCGGTGGTCGGGGTGGGTGTGGATACCGAGTTCGATCAGCCCACCGCCGATGACGCCGTGTGCGTCTGCCGCCACCTGGCCGTCCTTGACCAGGGCGAAGCCGACCGCGTGTTCGGCGTACTGGGTACCCGTACCGAATATGCTCCGCGCCATCGGGGAATCGAGGCCGGAGAAGGTCTCCGCGTCGATCCGCACCAGCGCGTAGCCGTCGGGGACGGCCGGCGGGGGGTCGGTGAAGCCGAGATGGGTGTGGGTGAAGTGGAGCCGCCGCCCCGGGGTGAAGCCGGCCTGCTTCGCCCAGGCGTCGGCGTCAGGGCCCGGCGGGTGGACGAGCTGTACGTCGCCGTGCCCGGCGAGCAGCCTCTTGGCCTCAGCGAAGAAGGCGGGGGTCATGGCCCCGGCGGCAAGGCAGAACGGCGCGGTGGTGGCGACCAGACAGGTCACAGGCGCGCCGTTCCGGAAGTGCGCCCAGGCCCTGCCCGGGATGGCTCCGTCGATGACCGCGTGGACGAAGGCCAGGTTGGGGTGGTCGGTGTCGAACAGAGAGACAAGACGTGGTAGGTCGGCTGCGGCCACCTCGACCAGCTGCGTCCGGTCCGTGGGGACTGGCGGGGCAGCGCTCATTGGTTCTCCATGGGGGGCTCTCCATAGGGTTCGGAAACGGGGCGGGCGGGCCGTACGCACGCGGATTCGCTCCTAGGGGCCTGCAAGATTCTAGAGATGCGCTGTAATCGGTGAGTAATTGCGCCGTTTGCGGCCCCCGCTGACTTGCGGCGGATGTCTGAGATCACCGAGGCCACGGTCACCGTCGTGGCCATCCACGTCTGCCCTGGCTGACGCCCCGCAGCAGACGGGAACGGGCCGGACCGACTGCCGACTGCCAACTCCGCTGGGGTTCGAGGCAGCTGTCAGATGGCCCAGTAGTCGTGCTGTGGCAGTTCGACCCACGTGTCCGGCGGACCCACGATGGCACGCGCGTCGGTCAGGCGCAGCCCTGCGTAAGCGCATGAGTAGGCCACCGCGTGGCCCCGTATATGTAGGAGGTGAGAACTTCCTCGGGTGCGTCGTCCTCCTGCGGCGGACCGCCTGGGTGGAGGTCCCAGCCCTCGATGACCCTGTTCCGGACGATGCTGCCCTGGTTGCCGCTCGCGGACTGAGCGAGGCGGAGCGAGAAGTGGCGGAGCGATACGCAGCCTGGAGGTGACGCCGGTGGCAGGCGCGGTATCGAACGCGCTGAGACACTCTTCCTGTTCCCGCCGCACGGGCGGTGACGAGTATCCCGGTACCGCAGCGGCCACGCCCGCCCCCGTCGGCTTTGTGCTTGCGTCTCCGTGGCCCCTGCCCAAGGGATGGCCTCCTCTTGTCCAAAGGCATCCTGTGCACCGGAAGGACTCGACAGAGCCTTGGCGGAGGGCACTGCTGCAAGCGCTGGGGTCTTCCAGAGGGTGACGCCTGATCAGCTGGGAAACTGACTCGCTCCTCGAATCGGCGCGATAGGCAGACGAGGGAGAACCTCCTGGATTCCGAGGAACGCCGCCTGGTGAGGATCGAGTCCGTCCGGGAAGAACAGAGGCAGGTGTGGGTGCGAGTACGACATGGTCACGGGGGAGTCGCTGGGCACCGGCTACTGCGACCACGCCGCAGTGGTCACCTTGACGGCCGCCGGGCTGCACCGTGCGGGCATCGGGCATCGGGCACTGGGCTCGGTTAGGAGAGTACAGTTGCCCACCGGCCCGGCAGCGGGGTTCGTGCAGCGGGCGGATCTGGTGATGCGGGCGTCGCCGGGCGCGGCCGACCGCGCGGTGCGGCTGGCCCGTGCGGGCGCGTTCGACGCCATCAGCTACGAGGAGCGGCTGTGGCTCGGCTCTATCCGCCGACCGGCCGGGAGGGCACACCTCCGGTGGCGTTCGTGTTCGCCGACACCACCCGCGCCAAGATCGACAACACCATCAAGGTGCTGGAGGAGGTGGGCCACCCCTACTGGGCACCCCGCACTGGCCACCCCGCCGGTACGAGACGTACCAGCGTGGCATCGGCCCTCGACTACCGCCAGGCCGTGCCCGTCGTCGTCACCACTCTGGAGCAGCTGAAGGAGCAGGGCGCGGGCGCGGCGGTGTGACGGCGCCTGGGTCGCAGCGATGAGCAGACGCTGGCCGCCGCGTTCTGCAACCCCGACGGCAACCCCGGCGGCGACGCCCTCTACCGCTGCCAGCTGCCCAGGCCGACGCGGAGGAGGAACGGTACCGGGCCGCCGAATGGGAGGCCCGTCGCCCGGTGTGCACGCAGTGCGGGGCGAAGTTCACCGACCAGCGCCGGCGGGAGACCCCCGCCCACACCGGCGGGCGGAAGGCCGGCCGGTGACCTGTCCGTGTGCGGGACATGCCACCCGACGATGTCACCTGTGAGAAGGCCGACGCCGAAGCCGCCTGGGAACCGGCTCCCGCCCAGCCGGGGCCGGAGGACGACCACGACCGGGAGGCGGGCAGGCGCCGCGGCCTGTTCCGCCGTCGGCCCTGCCCCCGGGGCAAGCCCAAGGCGATCACCTGCGCCGGCATCGCCCCGGATCACCCGGCCTGATGCCGGAGCCGTCCGGTCAGGCCTGGAACTCGGTGAGGTCGATGGAGTGGACGTGCAAGGGGAAGCCGTACACCGGGTGGACCGTTTCGCGCTCGGGCACCATGCCGAGCTTGCGCAGCACGTTCTCCGAGGCCTCGTCGCCCGCGCGCACGATGCCGATGACCCGGTCGAGGCCGCGGTCCTGGAGCGCGAACTCCAGCGTGGCCTGGGCGGCTTCGGAGGCGTAGCCCTGACCCCAGAACTGCCGGCCGAGCCGCCAGGTGATCTCCACGGCAGGCAGTACCTCCGGCAGGAACTCCGGAACGGACAGACCGACGGCGCCGGCCAGCTCGCCCGAGCCCAGGAGCTCCACGGCGAAGACACCGAAGCCCTCCTCGTCCCACTCCTCCTCCCACCGCTCGATGGCCTCCGCCGTACCGTCCCCATCGAGGACCGAGCCGTCACCGATCCAGTGCATGACCTGCGGGTCGGCGTTGATGTCCGCCATGGGGACAAGGTCGTCGTCATCCCAGCGGCGCAGGACGAGGCGTGGGGTGTGGATCTCGGTCATGGCCCCCATACTGCCAAGACGGGGGTCGCAAGGGTAATCGAGGCCACGACCCTCCTGTTGTCGGCCGGTATCCGGAGTGGGCCGCCGGCCTCCCGCCTCATCGGTACACCTGACACCAGTCGCCCACCGGTTTCCCAGTGCGGGCATGCCTGAAAGATCCATAAACGTCCGGGTCGATCGCCCATCTGGCGGCACGGACGGTGAGGTGAATGGCTGGGGCAAGCGCTGGTGCCGGCCGCGTGATCGGGGTGCGGGGCGTGAGTGAAACGTCAGTGGGACGTCAGCGGTGGGCTGAAGAATCCGGGGTGCAGCTGGTTGCAGCGCGGACGGCCTGCCGGGACCCCCTTTCCGGCAGGCCGTCGACGCATGACTGAAGGAGCAGTTTTCAGCATGCAGAGGACCAAGGCCGCGGTCGTCATGGCCGCTGTTGTGGCGGGTCTTGCGGTGTCTGTTGCTCCAGCCCGGGCGAGTCAGTGTCAGGGGAGGATGGCGCGGTCTGCATTTGTGAGTACAGGGTGGCTGGTCACGCGCTTCCGGGTGGGGAGAAGGAACAGTTACTGGTCGGGTCTGACCAGGCGGTGTGGACGCGTTGGACCAGCGGTGGCCGGTGGGGTGGCTGGCAGTCGTTGGGGGTGTCGCGAAGAGCGGGGGCAAGGTGGAGGATGCCCGCACCACCGATGGTCGCCTGGCCACCTGGATCCTTGCGAACGGGACCGATGTCCAGCCCTGGATGAAGACCCGAGAGGGCCTGGTGCTGGGCTTGGTGTGGGTGACGGGGGAGACTCGTGGATGACCACCACTCCGATGTCTCCCGCGCGAGACACCCGGGACGTGAGGGCACCGGCCCCCTGTGGGGCAGCCGGCCGCCTTGTGCGGTCAGGTTGCCCAGTCGAGCCCGAGGCCGGCCAGCGCGGTGAGCTTGTCGGTGATGAGCCGTGCTCGCCTCGACTTCGCGTTTGATGGGAACACCCCGAGTTTCACCCCGGCCCCGTCGTCCAGCCGCTCTACGTGGCTCCTGGGGACCGTCACTGATCCGGTCCCGCTCTTTGTTACCGCGTCAGCGCCTCTACGCCCCGCTCGAAGGCGCCCGAGCCGCCTGCGCGGGCTTTCGGCGGGGCTTCCGCCGCCGTCGGGGGAGGAGGGGCAGCGGCACGATGCCTAGTTGTTGCCGGCCATGAGGTTGGTGGCGCCGCTCGTCGGTGTTGACCTTCGAGTTGGTTGAAGCTCAATGATGGCGAGGTGCCAAATTCTGAGCTGATGCCGATCGGGCTCTTTGCCCAGCGCAGTGGTCTGACCTCCAGCGCGTTGCGGTTCTACGCCGACTCCGGGCTACTGCCCCCTGCCGAAGTCGACCCGATCTCGGGCTACCGCTACTACAGCGCTGACCAGGTGGCGCGAGCGACCGTGCTGCGTCAGCTCCGTGAGATTTCCATGCCCCTCGCCGGTGTCGAAGCGGTACTGGGTTCCGGGGCTGACGAGGCGTCCCGGCTGCTCGATGAGCATGTGTCGAAGGTTGTCGGAGACGCGGCGGCGGCACAGCAGAAGGCTGCTGTCATCAGGTCCGTGCTCAGCAGTGTGCCTGGTCTTCCGATCACAGCGCTGAAGGGTCCCGTGCTGGCGGATGCCGTCGAGCAGGTCCTGACCGCGACCGCACACGAGCCCGGGATGCCGGTACTCGCCGGCCTGCGCATCGAGGCGAGTCATGAGACGGTCACCCTGACCGCGACTGACCAATACCGACTCTCCACCCGAACCCTGGTGCCGACTGAACCACCGAGGCAGGCCTGGGCCGGCACGGTCAACGGCGACGAGATGCGGGCCGCGGTCGCCGAGATCCGCCGCAGCGCGCTGGTGCGACTCGAAGCGGTGCCGCACGGGATCTGGCTCCGTGTGGCCGACCGGGAGGACCGGCATTGCCGTTTGCTGCCCGAGGAATTCCCCGACTTTCGGCTGATGCTCGCGTCACTGGGCGAGGTCACCACCCGTGTGACGGTCTCGAAGGAACTGCTCCTGCGAGCCCTGGAAGAACACCCCGGCGAGCGCATCGCGCTGCACGTTGCCGCCCAAGGAATGGACGTCGTGTCAGCGGATGACGAGCACCCCGACATCCCGCTCCCGGCTACCGCGATGGGGCAGCCCCTCCAGATCTGCTTCGCGCTGACCACGTTCTATCCCGCCGTGAGCACCGCGATCGGCCCCGACGTGATGCTCGATCTGCGGGGAAACGACCAGCCCGTCACGATCCGCTCCGCTGACCGCGGCGATCTCACCACCCTGGCCATGCCCATCAAATCCGGCCACTCCGCCTAAGAAAGACGACGAGGAACATCCATGACCACCGCAACCGCAGGCCCCGACCCGATCATGGAAGCCATAGGCCAAGCCGTCACCGAAGGCCGAGCTGGTGACATCGCTTCTGCCCGCCAGAAGCTCCTGAGTCTGTGGTCCGCGATCGGTATCACGGGCGACCCGCTTCACCGCTGCTCTCTCGCTCACTACCTGGCAGATCTCTACGAAGATCCCGCCCAGGCTCTGGCCTGGGACGTCCGGGCCTTGGACGCCGCCGATGCCGTGACCGAGCAACGCGTCCAGGAGCACCACGCCGGCCTCCACATCGCCGGCTTCTACCCCTCCCTGCACCTCAACCTGGCTGACAACTACCGCCGACTCGGTTCCTTCGGCGCTGCCAGCGAGCACATCAACGCGGCCAAGGAGCACACCGCCAACCTTTCTGAGGATCCCTACGGTGACCTGCTTCGTGGCGCCATCCATGAGGTTGCCGAGGCCATCGCCGGGCGGGACCGCACACGGCGAGCCTCTGCACCCGGTTCCCCTACGTGACGCACAAGGACGCACCCCTCACCGTGGAGGGGCGGCGTCACCTCATCGAGCGCTGCCGCACGAGGCGCCCTCGCTGGTCCCCGGGCGGTCGCCGGACAGCCTTCGAGTCCCACGAGGGCGGCCAGGAACGCCCGAGTTTCCCGTGGCGGGTCCCGGTTCCCCGCGCCTGAGCGCATACCGGGTCTGCGAAGTCGAACGAACTCTCGCAATCCGGAGTGGAAGGAAAAGCTCCGCAGTACCGTGCCCTTGCGGGACTCATGTCACGGGAGGGCACGATGGGCTCTGGAGTAACTTCGTCCGGCTGGGTGATGGTGCGCGATGTGGTCCACGATGTCGTGGCCGAGGTCGCGCCCGAGGAACTGCCCCTGGTGGCGGCGCTGGCCCGGTTCGACGACGCGACGGTCGTCCGGCGGTTGGGCCGCACGGGCGGGCGGCGCGAGCCCCTCGGATTCGGGCTGGGCGAGGTCGTGGCGATGGCCGCGCCCGTGGTGTGGCTGGTCCTGGACGAGGCGGGGCGCCGGATGGCGGACGCTGCCGTGGACGCCGCGGCCACCAGGTCGAGGGCTGTGCTGCGCAGGGTCCTCCGCCGGCCGTCCGCTCCGGTCGCCCTCCCTGTCGCCCTGACCCCGAAGCAACTCGCCGAGATCCGCCGACGCGTGGTGGAGACGGCCCTGACGCGGGGCCTGGGGGAGCGCCGGGCAGAGGCAATCGCCGACGCGGTGGTGGCCAGGCTGGTGCTGCCGGAGCCGGAGCCGGAGCCGGAGCCGGAGCCGGAGCCGGAGCCGGACGACGGAGCGCCGGAGCCCCGCACGCCGGAGCGGGGCTAGAGCGGCATGACCACGACGCCTCCCCGGATACGGGTCGACGAGCGGGTGATGGGCGCGGGGACGACGGTGCGCTTCGTGCTGCTGATGGTCCTGTTACTGGTGAGCTGCTGGAATGTGATGGGCGGTATCACCCGCCGGGCCGCCCTCCGGACCGGGTTCGATCACTTCGGCTGTCTGTTCGCCGCCGGGGGCGATCCGTTCGGCGGCGACGTCGCGCGCGACGTGGTCGCCACAAGCCTCCAGGGTCCGGCCTATCAGGCCTGCCTGGACCGCTACGAGCCGCCGCTGGCCTGGTGGGTGACCCTCTCCTGGCCGGTCCTGCTCGTGGTCGTGGCCTGGGCGCTGTTCCGGGGCGTCCCCGCCTGGAGGACACGGCGCGGCAGGGTCGTCCCGCTGGCGGCCGTCGACCCCGACGGCGGGATCCTGCGCCTCGTCGAGGAACTGGCGACGGTGGCCGGGCTGACCCGGGTGCCGCGCGTCGTCGTCGATCCGGCGGCGGCCTCGACCGGTGCGGTGGTGCTGGGCAGCGACCGCCGCCCCACGGTGTGCCTCCACGGGGGCCTGCTCGCCCGCAGGCACACCGACCCGGGGGGCTTCCGGGCGGTGCTCCTCCACGAACTCGCCCACATCCGTAACCGGGACGTGACGCTCACCTATGTCACCCTCGCCGTGTGGTGGGCGTTCGTCGCCGTGGTGCTCGTGCCCGCGCTGGCGGTCCACATCAGGAGCGCCCTCGCCATCGCGCCGAAGTTCCAGGCCGTCCAGGTCCCGTCCGCCGTGCGGGGCTTCGGGCTGCTGGGACTCCTGGTCGTGCTGGTCTATCTCGCCCGCGCGGACGTGCTGCGCAGCCGGGAGATCTACGCCGACCGCGCGGCGGTGCGCTGGGGTGCGGATCCCCGTGGCTGGGTGGTCGCGACAACGGGCCCGCCGCCGGGCACGTGGCGGCGGGCGGCCGGGAGCGTCGCCGAGCTGTGGCGCACCCATCCGCGGTGGGACCTGCGCCGGAAGTCCCTCGACGATCCCGTCGTGCTCTTCGGCGTGCAGGCGCTGCCGCTCTTCCTGACCGGGGCCGCCGCCACCTTGATCAACTCCCAGGCGAGTGAGGAGGCGTCCGCCGTGAACGCCCAATGGGCGGACCACGTGCGGGTGCTGGCCTCGGCCGCGCTGATCGTCGGAGTGCTCGGCATCGCGCTATGGCGTGGGGTGGCCCACGCCGTGCTCACCTCGCGCCGTGTGCCCTCCGGTGTGCGCGCGGGGCTGTGGCTGGGGGCGGGGATGGCCGTGGGCGAGTTGGTCGTGAACGACGTGACGTCCTTCACCTGGCTGCCCGCACGGCCCTGGGTCCTCGTGCTGGTGGTGCTCGCGGGAGGGGCGTTCGCATGGTGGGCCACCCAGTGCGCGTACCTGTGGGTCCGGGTGTGGCCCGGTCGGACGATCCGCCCGGCGATGCTGCTGGGGCTGGCGGCCATGTGCCTGGTGCTGTCGGCGTGGTTCGAGTGGTGGCAGGCGAGCGGCAAGCTATACGCGGCCGGAGCGCCCTTCGACACGGGAGGCTTCATACAGTCGTCGGGGCTGGCGTCCATCGCGGACACGTACCGGTCCCTGCCCGCCAAGGTCCTGGTGGAACTGTCGACGGTGGCCGGCCGGTCCCTCGTCCTCCCCGCGGTCGCGGCGCTGTGGGTAGTGCCGTTGCTCGCCTGGGCGATCGGCCCGTCCGGCACCCCGCCGACCTGGATGCGGGACGCCATCGGCGGCGGCGCCGTGGCGGCGCGCGGGGAGGGTGTGCCGCCGCTGCGGCGCGTCCTCCTGGCCGTGCTGCTCGGCGCCGCGTCGGCCTGTGCCGCCCTCGTGGGCGCGATGGCCTTCCTGCACGATCGGCGGGCCACCGAGGACCTCCCGGCCTTCGTCGTGACCTACTGCGGATGGCTGCTGGTGGCCCTCGGGACGGCGGCGGCGATGGCCGCCGTCGCCGCGAGCGCGCCGGCGAGGCGCTACCGGCTGCTCGTCGCTCTCGTCGCGGCCGAGGCTGCGGTTCTGGCGGGTTGTGCGGCGACGTTCACGCTCGCCTCGTTCGACGGGTGCGTCCAGCCGCTGAACACGCTCGTCCACACCTGCGGCTGGCACCCCGGCGTGCCCTGGCCGCTCTTCCAGCTCCTGCTCGGCCCCGCCCTTCTGCTGGGCGCGGTTGTTGCCGTAGTCGTGGCCGTGGCCGTATCAGCGGCCGGGACCGTGCGGCGCCGGCCCGCCTCACGCGACGCCGCCGTACGACGGGCCGTGCCGCCCGCCCGCCGCGCCGTCGCGGTGGGCCTGCTGTGCGCAGTGGCGGTGGGGGCCACCGTGGCGGCGGGGATCTTCAGGTCAGAGGGGAGCCAGGACCGCGACGACAGGGCGCACGGCCGCCCGCCGGCGGTCTTTCCCGGCCGCGGGGAGGCGGCAGGCGGCTCCGCGGGGCCGCCCGTATCCGCCCGCACCCGGGAGATCCAGGTGCTCTCCTGGTACACCTACGGTGGGGAAGAGCTGCTGAGGAAGCGCTTCATACCCGGCACGACCGGCTTCTTCGACCTCCTCACCAAGGGGCGGGGCGAGGTGTCCGGATCCCGAGTCCGCCCCTTCTGCGAGGACTTCGCGAGGATCGCACGGGACGCCGACGCGTTCTTCCGGGTGCCGGACGCGCGGGCCGAGGCGCTCTGGAAGGGGTTCGCGGCGGGAGTGGAGAAGACGAGCCGGACGTGCGGCCAGGCCGTGGATCAGTCGAACGGCCGGCTCCTGGAGCAGACGATGGACGAACTCGTCGGCGCGGCCCGCCTGGCTCAGGCGGTGACCGCCCGGGTGAAGGTGACAGCGGAGGAGGGCGACATCCGGTAGGCACGCGTGCCGCCGCCGTCACCCGGGAATCAGGGCGGGCCGGCCGGCTACCGGCACGTGCATCCCGACGGGTCGCGGGTGCGGCGATGGCTGTCGCGGGGACGGCCCCCCTTCCCTGTCAGGGTCGAAGCCCACTCCTCCCCGTGCGCGGCGGTGGCCCCAAGACGGTGACCTCGCTGACCTGCCGACCTGCAGTCCGTTCAGCACTCCAGACAACAGCGGAAGCGCCGGCCCGGTAATCTGCTGGCCAGCCCGCCGGGACGCTCCTACGGTGGGGCCATGACCAGCCTTCCCCTCCCCGTCTCCGATGTGTGCGTCCGCGTGAAAAAGAATGTGGGTGCCTGCGGTCCCTACGCACACATTGTCGCGGACTTCGAACCACCCGGTGCGGGCGCGGAAAAGCTGGAACTCCTCACCACCCTGCCGTCCAGCAAGCTGCCCCCTGAGTACTTGCCGGCGCTTCGCGAGGGTCTGCTGGAAGGTCTGGACGGGATCGCCGCCAGCGTTTTGATCACAGACGGTACCCATCACGAAGTGGACTCCTCGGAACTCGGATACCGCATCGCCGGTGAACAAGCGGGCCGAGCCGCACTCATCGGCGCCGGGCTGCTGCCGAAGGAAGCCGCCGCCGGGCTGCGCTGGGCGACCTGGCCCGGTATGCCACGACCCAAGCCCAGGGCAGGGGAGCGCCCGAAGATGTAGCGGCGACGCCAGTAGTGATGGGAAGCCCGGCTGGCAATACGCACGGGTGCGAGGCATTCGCGCGGACCTGGAGTGTATTCACGACCGGTGGGGGAGTGTCAGTCGGTTTGGCCTGCCACCTGGCCCCAGTCATCCGAGTGGGGCTTGCCCTGGAAGCAGGGGCCCGGCGCCCAGGTGGGCCACGATGCGTTTGATCGCCCGATCGTTGTCCTCGAACAGATGGGCTTGCATGCCCGCCGCCCGGGCAGCCTCGATGTTGGCGGCCACATCATCGATAAAGAGACAGCTTTCCGGAAGTACCTCCAAGCCGGCGCAAGCAGCTTCGAAGGCACGCAGGTCTGGTTTCTCGATGCCGATCTCGTGTGAGTAGACGACCTGTTCCACCAACTCGTCGAATTGGTACAGCGCCACCTCCCGTTCCCGCGCACCGACAAAGCTGTTGCTCAAGATGCCCAGCCTGCAGCTTCCCCGCAGCTCTGGCACGTAGTCGATGAGCTCCTGGTTCGGTATCCCCAGATACTCCGCCCACAGGTCACCCATAAAGGCCTCGACTTGGGGCATGTCGAGACCCAAGCGCACAGCCACCTGCTTGTACACCTCTGCTTCGCTGATACTCCCGACGCTTCCGGCTCGCCACACATCGCGCATCCGCTCATTCACAGTGCCTGGCGGCAGCTCCAGCAGCTCTTCCCACCGTTGCACCCACCCAGTTTCGGGCGTGATCTCCAGCACGCCCCCGATATCGAAAATGATGCAGGTCGTAGTCATACGGACTCCCCCTCTTCGCTCTGGACTGACCAGCGCGAGTACCCGGTGCCGCTCCCGTGCCGGGTGGAGACACTGTCGTCCTTCACTCCCGGGCAAGGCCAAGTAATCCCGGAAGTCTGTGACAGCCCTTTCACGGCCTGATGCCCCGTCCCGGCCAAGCCGCAGCCCTCAGCACCCGTGGCGATCTGTGAGCCCGCGACCGGACGTTGACGAAATTCCCAGGCCAGACATCATGTGCCCATGACAGATGAGCAGCCCACCGTAACCGTGCGCCTGTGGCATGCCGACGCCGTCGTGCTCTTCGACTGGCTCATGAGCACCGACCTCAACGCAGTGCCGGTCACGCATCCCGCTCAGAAGCAGGCACTGGCCGACCTGCTGTCACGACTGGAGTGGGACACCGACACGGACCTGACACATGTCACCGCTGAGGAGATTGCCGCCGCTCAGGATGAGGTCGCCAGGGACATGGGCTGGTGACTTCGCCCAGCCCGGAGACGACGGACAGTTTCAGCAACCGGCGGCATCACGGGCCAGACGGCTAAAAGCCAAACTCACCGAGGCGACGGATGAGGCATCGCACGACATGACCACCACGAGTTTGCCGAGTTCGGAGCCGTCGGGCTTGCGTGTCTAGGCCCATCGCTGTCCGGCCCGCAGCAGGCTCTTGAAGAGCAGTTGCCGCTCGGAGGCATCGCTGGGCAGCACCTCGTCAGCAGCCTCGATGATCAGTACGTGATGATCCGCGGACAGCCACTTCAAAACGCCCAGGCAGTCGGAGAGGGCGTTCCAGTTCCAGCCGAAGTAATCGGGCAGCCGCAGACAGTCGTAGAACTGCTGGAAGACGGCGTCCGTGTCACGCATCTCACGGCCGTCGAGGCGCGCCACATACGTCCGACCCATCACGGGAAGCAGTAAATCGACAGGAAGGACGCCTTGCTCCGAAACCACATGCAGCCAGGGCATGATACGCACCGCCGCCGTACCTCCCATGAACCCGGCCATTGACTGCCGCCAGCCCTGGCGGCAGGGCTGCAAATTCTAGATCCACAGCGAAGGCCTAGGCTTACCAGATGCCGACTGCCCCTTCCTTTGACGCCGCCCGTGATGTGGGTACCTCGCCACGTCCCGTCCCTCCCAGCGTGACGCGCCAGGCCCTGTTGGTGCCGGTCTCCACTGTCCTGGGAGTGCTCGTCGCCGGGTACGCGCTGATGGTGGAGGGGCATCGCATGGACCAGTCCGTGCCCTGCAAAGCCGTCCGGGCGCCCGTTGCGCTGACCGAGTATGTCGCGGCGTGGGCCGGTCTGGCCCTCGGCGTGACAGCCGTTGCGGCATGCGTCCTGGCAGCATGCAGCATTCGCCGACGCTGCGCGACAGGCCTGTGGGCGACGAAGCCGGGCCTGCTCGCGTACGTGAGTGTGTGGCTCAACATCGCGGCCATCCCGCTCGAGCTGCTGGTCCTCCTGCTGGCCCACAGGCCTGCCGGTATCTGGGGCGGCGGCGACTGCGGCTAAGAGGTCGTCTCAGTTGGTGGTGCGCCGGTAGCAGATGAGGGCGCTGGCGATACCGACGAAGGCAAGAAAGTGTTCGGCTTTGCGCTCGTAGCGGCGGTGCAGGCGGCGGCAGCCGCCGAGCCACGACAGTGTTCGCTCGACCACCCAGCGGTGCCGGCCAAGTCGGCCGGAGGTCTCCACGCCGCGCCGGGCGATACGAGGCACGATCTGCCGCCGCCGTAGCCAGTTCCGCAGGTGGTCGAAGTCGTATCCCTTGTCTGCGCAGAGCCTGGCCGGGCGACGGCGCCGGGGACCGCGGCGCGAGCGGATCGGAGGTATGCCACGCATCAGCGGCACGAGGGCCTGGCTGTCGTGCAGGTTGGCAGCGGAGATGCCCACCGAGATGGGCAGACCGCTACGGTCACAGATGACGTGGATCTTCGACCCTTTCTTGCCGCGGTCGGTCGGATTCGGTCCCGTCAAAGGCCCCCTTTGACCGCGCGGATGCTGATCGAGTCGATTGCGCAACGCGACCAGTCCACCTCGCCGTTGGAACCGAGCTGGTCTAGCAGCACGCGGTGCAGCTTGGCCCATACCCGGCCCGCAGACCAGTCGGTGAAGCGTCGGTGAACCGTCTGCCAGGAGGCACCGAAGACCGGTGGCAACTGCCGCCAGGTGCAGCCCGAGGTGGCCACGAACACGATCGCGGCCAGCACTGCACGGTCATCGCACCGACGCCGACCCCCGCCCTGCGGACGCTGTGGTGCCGACGGTGCCACGTCCTGAAACAGCTCCCACAGCCCGTCCGGCACCAGCCGCTCAACTATCCCCATGGCGATTCCAACGAACTACCGCCAATCAAGACACGGTCTAAGGGCTGTCCCGCAAAGTTCTTGGAGCTGTTGTGGGCGTAGCGGGCCGCCGTACTACCTACCGGCCTGGCCGGCGAGGGTGAGGTTGCGCATCCGGGCGATGCCGAGCTTGGCGTGGTGAACGCCGTCGCTTTTGAGGCGGCAGTCGCGGAGGATCTTCCAGGTCTTCATGCGGGCGAAGGCGTGCTCCCGGGCGCGGACCTGCTTGTGGGACTTGTTGTGTTCCACTTTCCAGTCCGGAAGCTCGGTCCGGCCCGCGCTCGCGGCGGTGCGGAATGACGAGTCCGGTATCCGGGTAGCCGCCGTCGGCGATGGTGAGGGTCTTGCCGACGGTGTCCTTGGCGCCGGGCTCCTCCCATACCTTGCAGTCTTTTGCGGTTCCCGGCCAGTGGCATGACGGCCAGCTTCCCTCAACTCGGGTCCCGCTGCCGGCCGCCTCGCGTGCTGCGGCGGCTGCCAGATCCGGCTCTCGCCGAGAAGGAGAGCGACCTGTGGTGGGGGGCGGGGAGTGGTCATGCGAGGGGTGCGGAACCTGCCTGTACGGTTCACCCCGGGCTTCGTGGCACGCTGAGCCCCCGCCCCGGCGACGGGGCGACCGCTCATGCCGGCGTCGCCCCGTCCCCGTACCGCGCGGCCATCACCGCGAGCGTCCGCCGGACCCGGTCGCGGAGCTCCGGCGGGCCGACCACCTCGGCCTCCACCCCCATCGACAGCAGGGCGGGGAGCGCCCTTTCGGCGGACTCTATGGGCACGGTCACCCTCGTCCAGCCTTCCGCGTCCAGCGGGCCCGCCGAGAGTTCGGCCGCGCGGGCGGCCGCCGGCTCCAGCAGCTGTTCGATGTCCCGCAGCGCGGCGGGCGAGAGCCGTAGGACCGCCTTCTCCCGGAACCGGCGCGCGTCGAAGGTGGCCAGGTACTCGTGCCAGTGACCGGCCAGGTCGAAGCCCTCAGGGCGCTCGAACGTCTCGTCGAGCAGCTCCAATTCCAGGATCCTGGACACCCTGTACGTGCGGATTCCATGGCCGGACCCGGCCACCAGGTACCAGCGGCCCGCCTTGAGCACGACCCCGTACGGGCAGACGGTGCGCAGCACCTCGTGCGGCGCGGCCCAGCGCTCGTACCGGATGCGTACGGTCTGCTGGTTCCACACCGCGTTGGCCACCGCGGCCAGTTGGGGCGCGTCGTCGGAGTCCTGGTACCAGCCGGGGATGTCGACGTGGACCCGCTGCCGGGACTGCTCGGCGCGCTCGCGCATCTCCGGTGGCAGGGCGGCGCTCACCTTCAGCCGCGCGTCGGCCGCCACGGGGCCGAGTCCCAGGGCCGCTGCGGCTGCGGGCAGTCCGGTCAGGAACAGCGCGCGGGCCTCGTCGGCGGTGAGGCCGGTGAGCCGGGTGCGGTATCCCTCCAGGAGCTGGTAGCCGCCCTCGCGGCCGGCTTCTCCGTACAGCGGGATGCCCGAGGCGCTCAGCGACTCCATGTCCCGGTAGACGGTACGGACGGACACCTCCAGGGTCTCCGCCAGCTCCTGCGCGGTCATCCGCCCGCGTGTCTGCAGCAGCAACAGGATGCTCACCAGTCGACTCGCCCGCATGTTTGCAGCCTATGCCGGTTCACTGACACTGGATGTCAGTGAACCGGCTCTAGCCTCACTCCGGTTCACTCGACTAAGGATGGAAGACCTCGTCATGACCAGTCCTCAGGCTGTTGTCCGGGCAGTTGACCGGCCCTCTTGGGTGCCGTTGGCCGTCGTGCTGACCGGCGGCTTCGTCGCCTTCCTGGACTTCTTCATCGTCAATGTCGCCATCCCCTCCATTCAGCACGACCTGGGCGCCGGCGTGCCGGAGACACAGCTGGTCATGGTGGGTTACGGTGCGGCCCTGTGCGTGGGGCTCATCACCGGCGGGCGGATGGGCGACCTCTTCGGCCCCCGCCGGATGTTCCTGACCGGGCTCGCCCTGTTCACCGTCGCCTCGGCGGCCTGCGGGATGGCGCCCTCCATCTGGGTGCTCGTAGGCGCCCGCATCGTCCAGGGGCTTGCCTCGGCCCTGCTGGCGCCGCAGGTGCTCGCCATCGTGGGCCACGTCTACACCGGTGCGGCCCGGGCCCGCGCCTTCGGGGCCTACGGGCTGATGCTGGGCCTGTCCGGCTTATGCGGACAGCTCATCGGCGGCGTGCTGATCGCACTAAACGTCGGCGGGCTGGACTGGCGGGCCATCTTCCTGATCAACCTTCCGATCGGCGCGGTCATCCTCGTACTGACGCCGAAGACGATCCCCGACATCCGCCCGGGTGCCGGTGCCCGGCTCGACCTGGCCGGCGCCGCGCTGGGCACGGTGAGCCTGGCCGCGGTGATGCTGCCGCTGCTGGAGGGCCGGGAGCAGGGCTGGCCGCTGTGGGCGTGGGTGTCGCTGATCGCGGCCGTACCGCTGTTCGCGCTGTTCATCACGCACCAGCGGCGGCTGGCCGCGCGGGACGCCGCGCCGCTGATCAACCCCGGGATGTTCCGCAGCCGAGGCTTCACCTTCGGCGTCACCGCCTACTGCGTCTACTTCATGTCCATGGGCTCGTTCTTCCTGCTCTTCGCGATCTACATGCAGGAGGGCAAGGGCCTGGGCGCCCTGGCTTCGGGCCTGCTCTTCACCACCATGAGCGTCGGGTTCTTCGGCTCTTCGTTCCTCGCCACGCGGATCGCCGCCCGGATCGGCAACCAGGTCATCGCCTTGGGCGCCGGGCTGGTCGCCATCGGATACGCGGTGGTGGCGGTGATCGTCGCACAGCTCGGTACCGCCGGTGCACCCGGCTGGGTCGCCCCCGGCCTGCTGATCGCCGGTTTCGGCATGGGCCTGGTCGCCGCGCCGCTGCCGGCCGCGGCCATGGCGGACGTCGACCCCCAGCACGCCTCAGCGGCTTCCGGTGTGCTGTCCACCGCGATGGAGGGCGGCGCGGCCCTGGGCACCTCCCTCGTCGGCCTGGTCTTCTTCGGCGCCCTCAGCGACTCGCCGGTGACGCAGGACTACCCGCGAGCCTTCTACCTCAGCATCGCGCTCATCGTCGTCTTCCCGGTCGTCGCCGCCCTGCTCGTGCAGGCGCTGCCCAAACCGACCACGGGCCCGGCCCCCGAGGGCAGCGGTACGGACACCAGTGTGGGGGAGCGGGTCGCAGGACACTGAGCCTCTTTCATCCTGGCTGTCGGCGATCCTGGACCTGGACCTGGACCTGGACCTGGACCTGGACCTGGACCTGGACCTGGACCTGGGGCGGCACGGCGGACGACGGCGGGAACGCCGACGCTGCACGACCTCCAGGCGATGCACCGCGGCTGCCCGACACCCCACGAGCCGAGGCCAGGGACAAGACCTCCATGGGCGTCAGTGCGCACGCCTTCAGTGGTCACCTTCGGCAAGGCCGTCCTCGGCCACGCGCCGCGCCGGTGGGCCAGTCACACGAACTGACCCAATCGCCCCTGAGCCGGCCGCGGAAGCGAGCGACAGCCGCTAAGTTCCCCTCGTGCATCCACCGAGGGGACATGCCGCCTACCGCCCGGCGCCACCGCAATGCCTGCTCCTGCTGGACCTGGACAACACCGCCGTCAGCCGCGAATCAGCGGTCACTCGCTGGGCGCAGGACTTCGCCCTCGAACACCGCCTCGATACGAGCGCCGTCGCACGGCTGATCACCATCGACAACGACGGCCTCACCCCCCGTGAACGCTTCTTCGCTGAAGTGCGGAACCGCTTCAGTCTCAAGCCCACACCAGAGGAACTGCACCGCGCCTACCAAGATCGATACCCGCGGCACATGCACTGCTGCCCGGAGGTCCTGGACCACCTCGCCAAGCTGCGCACCCGCGGATGGAAGATCGGCGTGGTCACCAACGGGCTGACACGCACACAAGGCGCGGTACTCGAACACACGGGCCTGATCCAGTACCTTGACGGCTGGTGCATCTCGGAGACTGAGGGAGTCCGCAAGCCGGACGCCGAACTCTTCGCCCGCACGGCCACTCGCTGCGGCCGCGACATTTCCGACGGCGGCTGGATGATCGGAGACTCCATCGAAGCCGACATCGGTGGAGCCAAGAAGGCCGGCCTGCACACCATCTGGATCCGCCGGGGACGCACATGGACCCGAGACCTGCCGCCCCCGGACCACATCGTTGACGATGTGACCGAAGCGCTCGATCACCTCACCCGAGCGCACACAGAATCCGGGGCTCGGTCGCGGTGAGGACGAAGATATGAGGTACACCCCGTCGCCCACCACAACCAGCTGGCAGTGCCCCGCCCGTGCAGCGGTGTTCTCGGCCGGGTCCTGGGGGACCGCGCTCGGCAAGGTGCTGGCAGACGCTGGCAGCGATGCCGTCCTGTACGCCCGCCGGGGCGAGATCGCCGACGGGATCAACACCCACCGTCGCAACCCGGCCTACTTCCCGGACGTCCAGCTGCCGTCGGCCCTGACGGCGACAAGCGATCCGGCTGCCGCGCTGGACGGGGCGGACTACCTCGTGCTCTCCATCCCCGCCCAGTCCCTGCGGGCCAACCTCACCACCTGGGCGCCGCACATCGGCCCGAACACCGTAGTGGTGTCCCTGATGAAGGGCATCGAACAGGGCACCGGCAAGCGCGCGAGCAAGGTCATCAGCGAAGCCACCGGCGTGCCCGCTGGTCGCATCGCGGTGTTGTCGGGCCCGAACCTCGCCCGCGAGGTCATCACCGGCCAGCCCGCCGCCGCCACCATCGCCTGCCCCGACCAAGAGGCCGCCCGCCGCTTCCAAGCCGCCTGCCACACCCCCTACTTCCGGCCCTACACCAGCACCGACGTCACCGGCTGCGAACTGGGCGGCGCCGTGAAGAACGTCATCGCCCTCGCCGTCGGCATCGCCACCGGCATGGGCCTGGGCCACAACACGACAGCCACGATCATCACCCGGGGCCTGGCGGAGACCACCCGCCTGGCCACCGCCCTGGGCGCCCACCCGGCCACCCTCGCCGGGCTGTCCGGCCTGGGCGACCTGGCGGCCACCTGCTCCTCCCCTCTCTCCCGCAACCGCACCTTCGGCACCCACCTCGGCCGCGGCCTGACCGTCGCCCAGGCCACCGCCATCACCCGGCAGACCACCGAAGGCGTCAAGAGCGCTCAGGCGATCCTCGACCTCGCCCACGACCACGACGTCGACATGCCCATTACGAACGTCGTCACCGCACTGCTGCACGAGAAGATCACCCTCGACAAAGCCGCCACCTTGCTCCTGCAGCGACCTCCTAAGCCCGAGCACTGCCCCCGCCGCTGACTCTCCAGCCGAACGCCGACACAATGCGGTCACAGGCGGCCCTCGCCCGGATCTCCCCGGTACGCCACGTGGACATGAAGGTGCGGTGAGTCCTGGTAGCTCCCCAGGTTCGTCACCACCGTGGCCGCGCCGTGCTCCTCGCACACCCGGGCCGCCACCTCACGCACCACCGCCAGCACCTCGCCGAGCACCTTCTCGCCGTGGTCGCCGAGGTCGATCAGCGACGGCACGTGCTGCTTGGGCACTACGACGATGTGCACCGGGTACGACGGGCGGGTGTGCTCGAACGCGAGCACCGTGTCAGTCTTGGCCACCACCATCACAGGTGTCCGCCCGCTGATCGCCTCGGCGCAGTAGAAGTCGTTCACCACGCCTCCGTATGGCTCGGTCGATCCGCTTCACCTGCCGGCTTCGGCTCCAGCCCCGCCTCGCTCATGACCATGCGGACGGTCTCCTCCAACGTGCTGTTCTGCCTGATCAGCGTCTCGCACATGCCGCCGAGAAGATCGACCGGCCGATACCACTCCCGCATGCTGCTCTCGCCGAACTCCGAGGCTTCCGGCCGTGCGGCATGCCGGCGCAGCATCTCGGGAAAGGAGAGGTCGAAGTAGAAGAACCTGCTCGCACCCCGATGGTCGGTGGCCAGCTGACGCAGGAGATCACCCCACCGGGCGGTGGAGAAGATCCCTTCGAGGACCACGTGGAAGCCTTCGTCCAGGCACCGGCGCGTGATGACGTCGATCAGCCCCGGTGTTGCCCCCACCGGTCCGTGCGCCTCACACAGGATCTCCCGCCGCACCGTGTCCTGGCTCACGATGGCCAGGCCGCTGCCGTAGCGCGCGCGGACGGCACGGGTGGTGGTCTTGCCGGATCCGGAGTTGCCGCGCAGCACCATCAACCGCGTGTCCGCCGATCCCAAGGGCCTTTGCACGGCGCTCAGGCCTCCTTCAGCAGCAGTTGCGCGGCGTCGCGGAAGGTGGCGGCCGTCTGATGCGGCTGCGGCCCGTCCTGCGGTAGCGGGCGTCCGTGGGAGATCCACAGGGCGGACAGCCCGGCTTCCAGTGCCCCGCCGACGTCCGCGGTGAGGGAGTCGCCGAACATGACGACGTGCGGGCTCGGCTCGGCATCGAGGGGCGCGAGGGCGTGGCGGAAGATCTGCGGGTCCGGCTTGCGCACGCCGATGCTCTCGGAGATCACGACGGCGTCCACGAGATCGTATAAGCCGGCCTGGCGGAGCTTGGCGGTCTGGTTGTCGGTCATTCCGTTGGTGACAACGCCGAGGCGCCATCCAGCCGCTCGCAGAGCTGTGAGCGCTGCGCACACCGCGGGGTCGGGCTGGATGAGCTCGGGCATGCGGCGCCGGTACTGGGTGTGCAGCTCGGTGACGGTGCCGGGAACGTCGAATGTGGTCTTCACCAGTTCGAAGAAGGCGATCCTGCGGGAGGAATACGCCGGGTCCGTCCGCAGCAGCCAGCCGAGGGGCACGTCGTGCTCGGCGGAGAACTCCGCAGCCCATCGCGCGTACGTGCCGGCCCGGTCGACGAGGCTGTCGTCGAGGTCGAACAGTCCAACCCGCGTCTGATCGGTCACCGGGCCCCGCCGCTCGCAGAAGCCGCCAGGTGGTCGAGCTCCGTCCCGATCGCGCCCCGCAGCGCACTGCCGATCCGGTCACTGCGCCAGCCGGCGGTCGCTGGTGGGGTCATAGACGACTCCTTCATGGGGTTCACGGCTGGTGGGTCAGGGCTTGGCGAAGCCGCTCGGCGAGGGCGTCCATGTGCTCCGGCGGCGCCTTGATGACGCCGTGCTCCGCCATGAGGGCGTGGAACTGCTGGCGCTCATAGGGAGTGTCAGAAGGGAGCCCTGCGATGTGCCAGTGCACGTGGGCGTTGCCTTGCTGGCTGCCGAGCGAGTAGAGGTACGTCCGCTCCGGCCGGCAGACCTCTTCCATGGCGAGCGCGACGCGGCGGACGAATAGCATCAGCCGCACGTACGCGGGCTCGTCCAGGCCCCGGACGACGTGCTCGAGGTGGCGCTTGGGGGCCACGAGGACCTTCCCGGGAACGGTGGGCCACCGGTCGAGGAAGGCCACATGCTCCCCGTCGTCGGCGACCAGATGGTGCTCGTAGCCGGGGCGCCCGGAGAGGCACGCGCAGATGAAGCACGGCCCCGTGCGAGCGCGCTCGGCGTAGGCACCGAGGTCGATCGGCTCCCGCACAGGCTCGAGCTCGTGTCGGGGGGAGGGGTCACGCATAAGCGTCCCCGAGGTAGACCGCGCCCCGGGCGGGGTCGGCGGCCATGGCGTTGGTGATGACGGTCGGCAGGCACGGTGGCAGCGTGCGCAGCCCGGGGAGCTTGTCCAGGGGAACCCACTCGACTCCGAGCTGTACGGAGTCCTCCAGGGGCCCACCGAGCACAGGGGGTTCCTGGAGGATGCGGCAGCGGAACATGGCGTCGACCCGGTGCCCGGCTCCGGAGGGCATCTGGTGTCCTTCCGGGTGGTTGGCCTGGATGTACTCCCGCACCACCACCAGGTTCTCGGCCTTCACCCGCACGCCTGTCTCCTCGAAGACCTCCCGCTCCACGCAGGCGGCCAGGGTTTCCCCCGCCTGCTGGCCCCCGCCCGGCAGCCACCAGGTTCCCGGGCGCGGCCAGTCCCCACGCACCAGAAGCACCTGCTCGTCCCGTACGACCAGGCCGCTCGCTGCGTTCCTGATCCGTCCCTGATCCGTCACCGCTCTCATCCCTTTCATCCGAGTCCTGAGCTCTGCCTTCCGATTGGCCCGAAGGTCACGTCGGCTTACCCGGGGCGGCCAGCTGGGCCGAGATGGAGGTTTCCAGCTCGGCCATCGTGCGATCGAATGCTTCGGCCAGGTCGACGTGGTACAGGTGGGCGAGGATCAGCACCGACCACAGACAGTCGGCCAGCTCGTGCTCCAAGGCCGGCCGCCCTCCTGGGTTCTCGCGGGCCCCTTCCTCTGCCATGACGAGTTTGGCCAGGTCGCCGACGTCTCCCATGAAGCCGAGCATGAACTCGTCCGTGCGCCAGACACGACGGTCGCGACGGTTCAGCTCGTCGTACAGGCCGTGAATCTCGATCGCCCGCTGCTGCATCTCCTCAAGGTTCATTGCTGTCTTCCCCTGGTTCTGCCGACTGTGGAACCGACGCGAGCCCTGACCGGACAGTTGCGCGGCAAGCATGCGGTGGTGCGCGTTCTGGTCACGCCCTTCTATGGAGCTCCGGGGCTTTCGATGAACTGGCCAGAAGGGAGTTCACTGATCGGCTGCCGGATGGCAGCCGGCAGGCCGAGTTCCCCCCGAGCGGTGTGAACGGCGGCTAGCTGGGCGGCCGCCTCGTCCCCCCAGTCGAAGAGCTGTGCTGTTGCTCGGGCGTGGCCAGGAGCCGGGTGTAGGTCTGACCGGTTGCCTCGTCGCAGCACGGCGGATCCCATCCCGTGATCCGGGCCGCGTACCGGGCCCGGGCGCACGGCAGGCCGTCGGCTTCATCGTGGAGGTAGCCCAGGGGGAGCGGATCGCTGATGCGCACCCGCGCCTCCTCCCATGCCTCCCTGCGGAGCGTCCGCTCAAGGGCGCCGTGGTCGGCCGGCTCGACCGTGCCGCCGGGCAGGCAGGCGGAGCCGGTGTCCTGGCCGATGAGGAGGAGCACCCGCCCGTCTTCGGCGAACAGCCAGCCCCAGGCCTGCCTGACCGGAAGCTCCACCGGCACCGGAAGAGACGTGTGCCAGGGCCACAGCTGCGGTTTGCGGGGAGTGCGCAGCACCTGGAGGTCGTCCAGACAGGTAGGGACCAGGGGGCAGCCGTCTTCGAGGATCGCGGGACCGGCGCCGTTGATCCGCGCGCGGAGCGCGGCCAGCGCGCGCCGGGCGTTCGCGGGGTCCATGTGACGTGGCAGGAGCGCCGGTTCGACGCGACGGACGCCCGTGATCTCACGGCCCGGCAGGCGTAGTTGGGCGAAGTCGTCCTCGGTGAGCGTGCCGCCGTCGAACACGTATATCGCCTCACCGGGGAACCCCGGCGGGTAGCCGGGCGTGCCCGGGGGGATCCAGTCGACGGCCAGGACGCTGGAGAAGCGGCGTGTGAGGCCGAGTTCCTCGTGGACCTCGCGCGCGATGGCCCGTGAAGGCGCTTCGCCTGCGTCGATGCCTCCGCCGGGGAGCAGGCATGTGGGGCGGTAGTCGACGTCCTCGAGGACGACGCGGCCACGGCCGTCGGTGAACAGAGCCGCCACGCCGCACCACAGCGGGCGGCGGCTGGCCACGTACTGCGCGTCGGTCATTTTGGGCGTCGGCGGTTTCTTGCGGGAATCCGGATGGTGCAGCGCCATGGGCGGTGTCCCTTCGGTCCTATGGTGTCTCGTCCGACAGGATGGTCGGGCTTAGGGGGTGTGGGGGAGGGCGTGCAGGAGCGCGGCCGCGCCGTCGCGCAGGAGCTGCTCGCCGGCGCGGCGGCCGACCTCCTCGGGCTGCTGGAGTGGTCCGCTGGTGTGGGTGCGTACGGCAGTGTGGCCGTCCGGGGCGAACACGGCGGCGTCAACGGTGATGGTGGTGCTGGTGAGGGTGGCGTGGACGGAGGCCGCAGTCGTACAGTTGCCGTGCAGCGTTGCCAGGGTGGCCCGTTCTGCGGCGAGCGCGGTGGCCGTGGCCGGGTGCGTGATGGCTGTGAGGAGGTCGCGGATCGCCGTGTCGCCGGTGCGGTACTCGGCGACGACCATGCCGGCGCCCGAGGCCGGGAGCCACAGCACCGGGTCGAGGATCTCCGTGGCGCGGTGGGCCTGGCCGAGGCGGTGCAGCCCGGCGTAGGCGACCAGCAGTGCGTCGAGTCCGCGGCTGCCGTCGTCCAGGCGTGCGATGCGGGTGTCGGCGTTGCCGCGGACGAGCACCGGCTCCAGGTACGGGTGGCGCTGGCGGAGCTGGGCGATGCGGCGCGGGGCGCTCGTGCCGACCCGGGCACCGCGCGGCAGCTCGGCGAGCGGCAGGGGCGGCCGGCCGGCGGGGAGGACGAGGGCGTCGCGGACGTCACCGCGCTCGAGGACCGCGCCGATGCTCACGCCCGGCTGCCGGTCGTGAGGGCTGGGCAGGTCCTTCACGCACGAGACCGTGACGTCCACCTCCCCGTCCAACAGGGCGCGATCGAGGGCCTTGACGAAGGCGCCCTTCCCGCCGATGCGCGACAAGGGGCCTTGGTAGCGGTCGCCGTGCGAGGCCATCGTGGTGATCTCGAAGCGAGTGTCGGGGCGGGCCTTGGACAGCAGCTCGACACACCAGTCGGTCTGCCACCGGGCCATGGGGCTGTTACGGCTACCCACCCGCACATCGGGCGTAGTCTTCACGCTTCCTCCCCGGCGGCAAGAGTCGGCGTCGTGGTGCCGGGCGGCAACGAGGGATGGGGCACGGGGATCTCCTTGGGTGATGGCGAGTGGGAGTCGAGGGTGAGCGCGCGGAAGTCCGCGCGGCACGGGGGCAGCACGGCGCACAGCAGCAGGACCACGGCGATACCGGTGAACGTGGTGGTCAGCCCGAACCGGGTCGCGGCCTGACCGGCCAGGAGGTAGGCGGGCGGCAGGAAGACCAACTGGACGGCTGTGTTCAGGGACAGGACGCGGCCGAGGCTGTGCTGCTCGATGACGCGGGGGAGTAGCGTGTTGAACGAGACGGCCGAGATGTTCAGAGCGGCGCCGGCAATGACGATCGCGGTGAGCAGGACGGACAGGGGTGCGGTGGCGGCCATAGCAGCCATGGGCAGGGCCATGGCTGCTGAGACGGCGGCGGCGACCGGGTAGAGCCGGCGCGGGGACCACACCATGCAGGCCACGGCGCCGAGCACCAGTCCGCCCGTCCATGCAGCCGCCATCAGCCCATACCCGGCCGCCCCGCCCAGATAGGCCCTGGCGTAGGCGGGGCCGAGGAGGACATAGCCGACCAGCCACAACGGCACGGTGACGCAGCCCTGGAACGACCACAGCATCAGCTACCCGCGTGCGCGGAACTCCCGCCAGCCGTCCTGGAACTGCGCCCACGCCGTGGATTGTTCAGCCTGGGCCGTCCCGGTTTCCGGCAGCCGGGCCAGGAGCACGGCGGCGACGGAGAACGTCACCGCGTCGAACGCCACCGCGTAGCCCGGCCCGGCGTAGGCGACGAGCGGCCCACCGATGACGGGGACGAGAATCTTGATGCCGTTAAACGCCGTCTGCGCGAGCGCGTTCGCCTGCTGCAGCAGAGCGGGCGCCACCAGGGAGGGCAGGGTCTTCTTCGTGGCCGGGTCGAGGAACGCGGTGACCGTACCGCTCGCCGCAGACAGCCCGGCGAGGGCGGGGACTTTGGCGTATCCGGTCAGGAGCAGCACGGCGGCGGCGGTTTGCAAGGCCGCGAGGGCAAGGTTCCCGGCCGGCAGGATCCGGGCGCGCGGATAGCGGTCGATGGCGATGCCGCCGATCAGCGCGACCAGGAGCTGCGGCAGGCACCCGGCCGCCAGGATCCAGCCCAGCGCGGCCGCCGTGCCGCCGACGTCCAGGGCGGCGAATGCCAGGGCGACCGGCGCGATGGCCGCCCCGGCCGCGGACAGCACCCGCGCGGTCAGGAAGGTCCGGTAGTCGCGTTCGCGCCAGGGAGCCGAAGCGGCGCTGGCGCGGGACCGCCACCCGCCCACGGCCGTGGACGGGACGGCCGTCACCCAGCCCCCTCTCCTGGCGAGCCCGCTGCCTGGTAGGCGGAGGCCTGAAGGGTGAACATCTCGCGGTATTCCCCGGGTTGGCCGTCGGCGGTGGTGTGGTTCATCAGGTCCTGGTGGGTGCCGGATTCGATGATGCGTCCGTCGCGGAAAACGTAGATCATGTCGCAACTGGTGACGCTGCTCAGGCGGTGGGAGATCAGGATGGTGATCCGGTCCCGGCGGCGCTCACCGTAGCCGCCGTGCAGGACAGCCTCGTAGACGGCGTGCTCGGCGCGGGCGTCCATGCTGGCTGTCGGCTCATCCAACAGCAGCACGGCGGCATCTTGGTACAGGCCCCGGGCCACGGCCACCTTGGACCAGTTCCCGCCGGAGAGTTCTTGTCCGTTCTTGAAGCGCTTGGACAGCGGGGTGGCCCACTGCTGGGTCAGGCCGACGATGACGCGGTCCGCACCCGACTCCGTCACGGCCGCCAGAGCCCGCTGCGGATCGGCCTCGGTGATGCTCCCCGCACCGATCGTGACATTCGCCAAGGCCGACAGCGGCCACGCGACCGGGTCCTGTAGAACCATGGCGACCTGGGACTGGATGCTCTCGGCGTCGACCTCCCGCACCTCCACACCGTCCCAGCAGATGCTGCCCTTACTTGGTGTGTACAGCCCGGCCAGGAGCTTGGCCATCGTCGACTTGCCGGACCCGTTCGCCCCGACGAACGCCACCGTCGAGCCCGCAGCCAGCGTCATCGACACGCCCCGAAGCGCGTCCCGGCCGGCCTCGGGATAGGTGTAGTGGACGTCGGTGACGCTGATGGTCTTCACCCCGTCGGCAAGACGTCGCCCCGTACGGTGCGGCTGCAGGTCGCGGCAGCGCTCCAGGTGCCGCTCCAGGTCATCGATCCACAAGGCGTGCTCGTAGATCTGGTGCATGGCCAGCACGACACTCACCAGCGTGCCCCGGCTGGAGCGGATCGCCAGGAACGCGCCACCTCCCGCCGCCAGCGGCAGCCACCCCGATGCTGTCATCCACCCCAGCACCGCATACGTGGCACCGACCGCCAGACCACCCACCGCACGTCCCCACAGCGCGACGTTCGCCTCCTGCCGCCCCAGCCGCGCATCCTCCGCCTCGATCCTCCGGGCGAAGCGCTCATGCTCCTCCAGCAACGCCTGCTGCGCGGTGGAGGCGCGCACCTCCGCCGCGGAGTCACGGTCGAGGAGGAGCCAGGTGAACAGACGGATACGACGTTGGAGGGTGCTGTACCGGCTGTGGGAAAGGAACTGCGCCCGCGCCGAGCGCACCGCCGCGTACCCCTGTGGGACGACGGAGAGCAGCAGAAGGGGGAGCAGCAGCGGGTGCAGGACGGCCAGGACGCTGGCGGCCCCGGTCAGGCCGAGTACGGCATGCGCGAGCTGGACCATCTGCGGCACGGACTGGCGCATGTAGTACAGGCCCCGGTCGTTGGCCTTGTTCGCCTCGTCAGCGAACGCGGCGTCGTCCACCGCCTCCAACCGCACATGGCAGCTCAGCCGCAAGAACTCCTGCTCCACCGCACGCCGGACCTTCGGAGTCAGCGCCGCCTGCCCGCGCGCGACACCGAAGTCGAGCAGGCCCTGCGCCGCCATCAGGCCGGCGACCAGCGCGAGCGAGGGAAGAGCATGGTGGATGCGCTCGGAGGTCGCGCCCTGGGAGAAGAGGGCCGAGAGCACGCGCACCGAGGCCAGCAGCCCGAAGGCGCTCATCAGCGACGAGACGATCTGGAACACCACGACCAGGACCGCGGCCCGCGCATCGGCCCGATAAGCCAGAGCGAGCACCCTGCGGCTGATCCCCGGCAGCCGGCCCAGAATCCGCCACACACTGGTCCGGGCGGCCTCCCCCTCCCACTGCATCCAGTACGCGTTCTTCAGCTCGTCGCCGACCTCCTCGCCCTCCGGCGCCGCCGCAGCCCGCGCCGGAGGCAGCGGCAACCGCACAGCCTGGCGGGGGCCCGGCACCTGCGACCCAGGGTGGCTCTTCGACCCGTTGCTGTCCTCGACACTCACCGACGCTCCCCCTCGCGTTCATCGACCGCCCCAGCCGGTGCCGGCAGCTCCCACACAAGGGCGGCCGCGCCCTGACCGGAGGAGACGTATTGCCGGCCATCAGCGGCCAGCTCCAGCCGGTAGGCCTCCGGCCGCCCAGCGCGCTCCCAGCGCTCCCACACCGCGCACACCTCGTCCCACACCGGCCGCGAACCCGTCTCCTCGACATCCCCGTCCGGGCCGACGACAGCCCAGGAATCCTCCCGTGGCGCGACCAGCGCCAGGCGCTCCGCCGAGAAGTCCCGGACCAGCCCCGGAACCAGGTGGGCCAGCGCGAGCCATAAGCCGCGCGCCGCATCCGGCGGCGGAGGCACGGCTCCAGCGCGGTGACGGCCAGGCTCGGCACCGATGCGGTGCTTGTGCCGGTGCAACGACACCCACTCGTAGCCGTGCACCGGCACATGCCCCAGCAACGACCCGCGCACCGTCGCCTCCAGACGGCCGCCGGGCTTGCGCACGCTGATCAGAGCGGGCCAGCTGGGGGAATCGGCAGTCAGATGCGTGAGCATCAGCCCGCCCCCGGCGAGCTGCCCCACGACCCTCTGCGGCAGGTACGGAACCGAGAAAGCGAACGCGATCCGCTCGAAGGGCGCCCGCTCCCGGTGGCCGTCGAGCCCGTCCCCGGCCACGACGTCCACCTCCAGGCCGAGCGTGGCGAGCCGGCGCGCGGCCGCGGCCGCCATGTGCGCGTCGCGCTCGACGGCCGTGACGCGGCCGGCACCGAGAACATAGGAGGCCACGGCCGCGGAGTACCCCGGACCCGCCCCCAGCTCCAGATACGAAAGGCCAGGACGCAGCTCCAGGTCGTGCAGCATCCGCACGGTCATCGACACCACGCTCGCCGCCGACGTGATCCGCCCGCCCCTCACCCGCCCGCGCGCCTGTTCCTCGAGCGCCTCCCCGTTACGCTGCGCCAGCACGGAGGCGCCGCCGTAGATGACCTCGAGCCATTCCTCGCGGTCCTCCGGGTCCGCGCCGTCGAGCAGTTGGAGCTCCATCGGTTCGGGATGCCCGGCGTCGCGCCGGACGTAGGCGCGCGGCAGCAGCACCTCGCGCCGCACGCGCAACAGGGCCTCACGCAGTAGGGGGTCGGTTAAGTCCCCCTGTTCTTCCAAGCGGCGCACCATGGCCTGCTGCGCTTGTGCGGCGGCCACTTGGACCACGGCCGAGGCCGGGGTACTGGGGGACAGGGGATGGGACACAGCAGCCTCCAGCGAAAGTCGTCGAAGCGGTCGAGCCAGGTGCCGGTCTGCGCCAGGGGCCTCACCTGCCCCGGGGCGGACGGCCGCCGATCGCGCCGGGAACAGCGGGCCAGCCCATGGCCGTGTACGACCAGCCGCTCGCTATCCCCTCCAGCGCCGCGACGGTGTACTCCACGGTCGGATCAGGTAGCGCGTGCAACGGCCACCACCGCCACTCCACGCACCGGTCCGGCTCCATCACCCGCGGCTCACCTCGCCACCGGTGAGCACGGAAGAACAGCTGCAACCGCGGCACGGTGTCCTCGGCGTCGGCGTCGGCGTCGAGCAGGTGCACGGTGTGCACGAGCTCGAGGTCGGGTTCATCGACGATGACGCCGAGCTCCTCGCCGGCCTCCCGCACCGCGCAGGCCCGCACGCTCTCCCGCTCCACATGCCCCGCCGGAACATGCCAGACATTCGCTGCGAGCAGGGCATCCGGTGGACGAAGCCCCAAGAGGACATGACCTCTTCGCTCGAACAACAGGTGCGCGCCAACGATGTTCGGCAGGAACGACACGGACTTCCCTCTCCTTCGGCGGGCGCGGCCTGGCGGCCACGCAGATGCATTGACATGACACGGGGGCGTTCACCGGCCGATCGCGGCGGGCGCGGCCACCGGAGTCATGGAGGACCGGCAGTCGCGCCCGCCGTCTTGGTGCCCGCCGTGACGCATCGAATGCACGGGCGAAGAATCCGTCAACCTCCCTCGCCGCCCCCGGCTGACCGCTGGTGAGGGGAAGTTCGAATGTGGCGCGCGGCGAGGCGGTTTCGAGTACGGGGTTCACGGGGCCTCCGTGAAGGAGTTGTCGAGGCGGACGTCCGGAACAACGCTGCTGATCACGAGCTCGTCACGGGTACGCCCGGGCGAAGGCTGGAACAAATGTTCGGCGATGGTGTGCGCCTCAAGGTGTGCTTGACCTCCGATGGCGTGCCGGTGTTTTCGAATCACTCGCTCGAGGTGGCCCACTCTTTCGGGGTATTGCAGGGTTCGCGCATCTGATCGCATCCCTGCCCCTTGCCATGCTGGCGCCGGACACCGCCGTAGGTCGCCTCCCCCCCATGCGGCATCAAGAGCCGCGCGTGGGCGAGGGTCGTCGGAACGGCCTCCTCGAACGCGGGCAGGACGCCCTGCGCGCCTTCGGTGACCTGCTGGCACTGGAACCGTTCGCCAACCAGCTTGTCCACGCCCGCATCCCCGACACCCACCGGGACACCCCCACCCGCCTGCTCGCCGACCTCAGCAGACGTGTGGGCCCGCTGGCCACCGCCCCCGACCCGCTGCCGGACGGCGTGCGCGGCGTTGTGACCACCGACTTCCTCGCCGCCAGCCTCCTCGGCGGCCCGGCCCGCCGGGCCGGGCTGTTCCTCGGCCAGGCCATCCGTCACGTCCTGACCGATGCGCCTACCAGTGAAGGAAGGTTCCCGCGATGATCCTGACCGGCCCCGAGATCACCGCCGCCGCGTGCGACGGGCGGCTGCAGATCGACCCCTTCGACCCCGAACAGGTCAACCCCAACAGCTGCAACGTCCGCCTCGGCACCCACCTGGCCCTCTACACCTCGCCGGTGATCGACGCACACCGGCCCAACCCCACCACCACCGTGACGATCGGCGACGACGCCTGGTGCTCGAGCCCGGGGAGCTCTACCTCGGGCACACCTTCGAGCAGGTCGGTTCCGACCGGTTCGTGCGCTGCTGTTCGGCCGGTCCTCGGTGGGTCGGCTCGGCCTGTTCGTCGAGATCACCGCTCCCATCGGCGACATCGGCTTCCACGGCCAATGGACCCTCCAGCTCACCCCTGTCCGGCCCCTGCGCGTGTACGCCGGCATGGAGATCGGGCAGATCATGTTCTTCATGGCCACCGGCCCCGTCGACCTCTACGCGGGCAAGTACCAGGGCAGCCAGGGGCCGCAGCCCTCCCGTGCCTGGCAGGACCCCCGCCCGCCGGCTCCCATGCCGGTGGTGGCGTCGTGATTCTCACCGCCGCGGCCATCGCCGCCGCCGTCCACGCCGGCGAGATCCTCATCGACCCCTTCGACCCCGCCCGTATCTCCCCCAACGCCTACGACTGGCGCCTGGGCGAGACCTTGCGGATCTGCAACGGCCACCTCGACGCCGCCCCATTTCAGTGTCCGCAAGGATCAGCCGTACGTGTCCCCGTGCCCTCATGGTGGAGCCATCCGCCGTCAAAGCGACAGTCGGCTTTGCCACGGGCCACCATCCCGGCCCCCTGGCCTACTCCAGGGCCGCCGATGACAGCCCTGCAGGGCGTGTTCGAGAGGGGATGGCGTATGTCCTCGAGCCTCTTCCGAGGCTGCCCGACGTCCCCGGTGTTGACCTGCGACGGGCCCCACTTGAGAAGATTGAGGTCAGCGCCTGCAAGTATCCGGTTGAGAGTGGTCGAAGTCGGGCGTAAGTTCACCAAAACTGGGGGGTTGACTCATCCGATGCGCATCGTGATGCAGCCGGCACGGCGATCCGAGAAGGTCGTCAACAAGCACTACGAAGACACCATCACAAGCCCGGTCGACTTCGAGCACCACGCCCATCACCTCGAGCCTGCGGTCGTCGACCAGCTCAAGGAGCTGTTCCCATCCGGCAAGGCACAGATGTGGGGCGTAGTCCCGGGCAAGCAGAACGTTAATGTCTCCCGCATCAAGAAGATGAGCCCTGGCGACTGGGTGTTCTTCTCCGGCGACAAGAAGCTCTACTTCGGCGGCACCATCGCGCTGATGTGGCGCAGCCAGCCCCTGGCCGAGGAGCTGTGGGGCACTGATGCTGGAGGCAGCACCTGGGAGTACATGTACGCCCTGTCCGGCACCCGAGGCTTCGACATCCCCATCAGCGAGATCCGCGAGCTCCTGAGCTGGAACCCTCAGCGGAACGTCATGGGGATCTCCGTCCTCAATGAGGATGAAAGTGAGGCCCTGCAGACTTACCTCACCCTCGACCCTTCTCCAGCAGCCACCCTGGCCGTGGATCCTGAGCAGGAGGAGAAGGCGATCGCCGCCTTCGACGGTGAGCTTGAGCGCAAGGCCCACCGTGCCCAGCGAGGGGAGCAGGCAGCCCTCAAGCGGCGCCTTCTGCCCGGCAGCACGGGAGAGTGCGCCCTCTGCGGTCGCGAGCTGCCCGGCACGTTCCTGATAGGAGCGCACATTAAAAAGCGGGCGATGTGCACTGACAGCGAGAAGCGTGACCTCGCCAATATCGCCATGCTTGCCTGCACCTTCGGATGCGACTCGCTGTACGAACACGGATACATAACAGTCGCCGAAGGCGGAGCCATACAGATCAGCCCCCTCGCGCAAGCCATACCCGAGGTCGGCGCCCTCATACAGCAACGGCTTGCCGACCGCACGGTCACGTGGTGGAACCCTCAGCGCGAACCGTACTACCAGTGGCACCGCACCCATACGTTCAAGCAACTCCCCCCGGCCTAGCGCTCAAAGCACTGCTTCTGTAGGACCAGCGACCGGTAGCCCTCGACCAGCAGAAGCCGCACCCCCACACATCGGAGAGCGTGGCCTGCGCGGCGAGGAGACAGCCAGGGACGCCTTCCCACACGCAAACGATCCCTCAGTCCTGCCGGCTACGGTCAACCAGCAGACGGCTGTGGCACACGTCCACGAGCCACACATTGCACTCGCGGGTGGATGCCGCTGCAACCCGTGAATCGCACATCAGGATGACCTCAGTTAGAGGCTCCGCCAGTAGGGGCTTGAGCATCATGCTGGGAGGACCGGGCCGCGCCCAGTATCCGCGATGATTGGTCAATGGGCGGGGTTGTAGAGCGGGGAGGGGCGCTGTGATGGTCGGTAAGCGGTATGGGGGTTCCTTGAGGGAAAAGCTTGGGCGGTCCCCAGGGTCGCGACTGTGGGCGGCGGCCTGGATGGTCCGGGTAGATCTGTCGGGGCTGTGGAATTACACGGCGAGCTTCATGCGCGGCAGGATCGGCAGCCGCGAGGACCGTTACCAGGCCCGGTTGATCCGGCGTTACGTCGGCCTGGGCGGACGCTACCTGCACCTTCGCGGCGGGGTGCTGGCCTGGCCGCGATCCCGACAGTGGCTCTTCCAGTACCGGCTGCGCTGGTCCGCGCGCAGGGCCACCACGGGAGACCTGACGACGCTTCTGGACAGCGGCTGGCGCGAGCATTTGGCCGCCTCGTGGCTCATTGCGGTCGGCCGTCGCGCCGACCTGCGCGACCGGATTGCCCAGGAGCTGCTGGGCGATGCCCCATGCGGATATGGCTGGGATTACTGCACCGCTCTGGCCCGACTCGGCACAGACCAGGATGCGGGCCTGTTGCGCCGTTACCTGGACCAGGCCCTGCTTCTTCCATGTCCCGTGGACGAGAGCGACGACTGGCAATGCCAGCGCCATGCCATGGGGACGCTTCTGTATCTCGACGGTGTGCTCGGCACCAGCTATGCACAGCCGTTGCTCGCGCCGGGCGGCTTGTGGGAGCGGTGGTCCGGCGATGAGGGCACGGACTCCCTGGAAACGGTGCGGGAGAACGTTGCACAGTTGGTGGCCTTCGCTGCCGGAAAGGATCCTCTGGTCAGAGCGCAGGCGCGATGAATATCTTCGAGCGACTCGATGGGCCCCGGCTGTAGGTCACCGGATGCGGGGGTTTCTGGGGCGGGTGTCCCAGCGGTAGAGGGGCCAGGCGCGTCGGATGAGGCAGCGGACGGTGATGATGGTGCTGGCCAGAGCGATAAAGAACTCGACCGGAGCTTTTCGTCGCTCGGTGCAGCGGCGGAGCTTGCCGAAGTTGTTCATCCACGAGTTCGTGCGCTCTACCACCCAGCGCCCGTCGGCCTGGATGGGAGTCTTCGCGCCTTGCTTGGCGATCTGGCCGTTGATCCCTCTCGCCGTCAGGTCCTGGTGGACCATGCTGTAGTCGAATCCGGCGTCCGGGCTCAGCCGCAGGTGCTCGGGCAGTGGTCCCAGGGACGCTTGAAGGCCGGCGAAGCGGTCAAGGGTGGCGGGCAGCAGGGTGTGGTCGCGGGTGTTGGCCGGTGCGGGATTGGTGACCAGAGGTATTCCCTGCCTATCTGTTAACTGCGAGCGCTTGATGCCTTGTTTGGCCCGGTCGACGGGGCTCTTGCCCGCGCAATCTCCGCCGGAGGGCGCCTTGCTGATACAGCCGTCGGCGGACAGCTGGTCGAGTTCGAGGCCGATCATGCGGTCGTAGGCGGCGAGAACGAGCAGTCTCAGCGTCTCCATCACTCCAGCGGCGATTCACTCGTCGCGGCGGCGCCGCAGAGTGGTGGCGGAGCAGGCGCTGTCGGCCGCGCGCTCGTACCCGCAGCCGAAGACCAGGACCTGGACCAGCCGGTCAAAGACCACGGCGTCGCTGATGCGCGGGTTGTGGCAGCCCCACG
The DNA here is from genome assembly GCF_031845785.1 of Streptomyces hesseae. Lineage (NCBI taxonomy): Bacteria > Bacillati > Actinomycetota > Actinomycetes > Kitasatosporales > Streptomycetaceae > Streptomyces > Streptomyces hesseae. Next base: position 34,443 of record NZ_JAVRFI010000027.1, on the reverse strand, counting down.
GATGACGGTCCTCATGTACGGGCAGCAGGGCGAGGAAATGGTCGCGGACCGAGTCGAGAATGCATGATGGGATGGCAGGAACGGATCCTCCGGTGATCACGAAGCGTAGAGAACTCCATGATCGGGCGACCGTGCCTGCACTGCTATGGCCTCCCCAACACCTAACCTACTGGCGGACGCTCTTACAGCCCTCCTCTCCCTCGCGCCCGCCAGACCGACCGTGTCGAAGTCGAGATCGTGTGGCGAGCTACCCCGCAGGTGCGGGGACGACGATCAACGGATCCGCATCCACATCGAATGACTGGAGCTACCCCCGCAGGTGCGGGGACGACCCTTCTTGACCTGCGCTGATGCCCCCAATGGGGCCAGTTCTCATTTAGCAGACTTGAAGGTCTGGGCGAGCGGTCCTGGGTCAATGTCAGTGGGTGGGTCTATGGTGCGAATCCACCGGATCGTGGGGTGCCGCACCACGTACTTCAGGCCCTCCGCGATCTCGGTGCGCAGCGAGCCTTTCCGCGTGGACCGGTCGGAGGATGGTTCGGGGGTGCGGATGCTGCCGAGCAGGAGCGCACAGGCCATGTAGGAGGCGACGTCGACCGCGCGGGCACGCAGTTGCTACTGTCCGGCTATGACGCTGTCTGGGCCGCGCCCGGCCGATCTCCGCCAGGAGCCGGTGGACGAATTTCTGGGGCGCGTGGAGCGGTCGTTGCAGACGGTCCTCGACCGGCAGCCGCTGGTACGCAAGCGCCGGTCGGTCGGGGCCGGGACCGACCGGCACACGTGGGTGTGCATCGAACGGCGCGGCCTTGGCCGGATCGGTGTCCAGGGGTGGAACGGGCCGGAGGCTGCCACCGTCCTGCGCGGGATGCCGCGTTCGGATGGCGCGTTGCCGCTGCGATGCGGCGTAGCCGTCCGGGTCCGTGGAGTGCTCGACCGGCGCCCGGGTCACTCCCGGCAGGTAGGCCGACAGGGAGTGTCGGCAATTGGGGTGTTGAAGTCCAGTGCGCCGCGCCTCGTCGACGCTGCCCGCGATCTGTACCTCGATCGTGCGGCCGTCCTTGGTCGCGTGCTCGGCCTCGACCGTCCGGGCGCCGTCGGCCCCTTCGAGGGACAACACCTTGCCCTCGAAGGGCTTCCGCAGAGGGCACTCGTGCGGGGCGTTGGAGACGATGACCAGGTCGAGGCCGGCGGCGCGTAGCCGGTCGCCGTGCGCCGCGACTGCGGCCCGCCCCACGGCGGTACGCACGTCCATCTCGGCGTACGACGTCATGGACCACGACCGGCCGGCCCGGTCCACGAAGGTCTTCAGGCCGCGGTCGGCGAAGCGCGCCATGGCGGCCTGTGTTGCCTGCCTGCGGGTGTCGATGCCAAGCAGCGGTGTTCCGGCGATCTCGGCGACAACCTGCCGGTACCCGTCCTCGATGCCGCGGAGAATCCCCCGGTGGGTCTGCTCCACGCGGTCGACGGTCTCGTGCGTGAGGCGGTCGACGGCCCTTGTGTTGGGGGTGCTCTCGGCGATCCGGTCCCGGACGCCTGCGGAAAGATCCTCGACCAGCCCGGGGTGGACTGGCATGACACTTCCCCCTATCGTCCTGTCTGTATTGCGCATTGTCCGGATCTTCCGATCAGGACAGAGGGGGGAGTCGCAGTGAGTGCCGATTCAGATGATCTCTATTCGGGCAGGCGTGATGCGCAAATTGGATCAGCCGGAGGGTCTTCGTCTACCCCAACGGACTCCATTGATGGGTTCTACGCCGTTGCGGCGGCGTTGGCTGCTGGTCCATTCGTGCAGGCGGTGGCCTCGAATTTGGGCGGAAAGGTGGGAGACGCTATAGACGTGTCAGCGCGAGCGCTTGTTCGGCGCTTCCTCCGTCTTGCGTCTTCCCGGCCGGATGGGCCTTTATCCGTCGAGCTCCGAACTGGGCGCAACTGGCTCATTGTTGTAACCACGGAGATGCCTATAGAAGCATTCGAGCAGTTGATGGAGCTGGAAAACTCCCTACTGCCGAACGTTGAATCGAATCCGACCCCTAGAATCTCATGGAGAAATGCGCGGTGGAATGTTAATGGCGTCCAAGGGGGTGTTGTTAGCGAATGGTTCTGGGATGCCGAAAGGCGTGCTTGGGGGCAGGATTTCCCTGGCGGTAATTGACATGTCGATACTAAAGGCTGTCCCGTAAGTGATCTTAGTGTTGGCGTCGATACGGACGGCTGCGGTGCGAACTCGCCTCTCATCCAGTGAGGTTGAGGTTGTGTAGGCGGGCGATGCCGAGCATGGCATGGTGGACGCCGTCGCCCTTGAGACGGCAGTCGCGCAGGATCTTCCAGCTCTTCATGCGGGCGAAGGTGTGCTCGACACGGGCGCGCACTCGTTTGTGGGAGCGGTTGTGTTCCTCCTTCCAGGCCGGGAGATCCTGGCCCTTGGTCCGGCGGTGCGGGATGACCAGGCCGGTGCCTTGATAGCCGCCGTCCGCGATGGTCATCGTCTGGCCGACGGCGTCCTTGGCGCCGGACTCCTCCCAGCCGCGGGAGTCGTGCCGGTTGCCCGGCAAGGGCCGGCCGACCACGACGACCAGGCGGGTGTCGGCGTCGATGACGACCTGGTGGGCCGTGGAGTAGCGGTAGTTCTTCGACTGCTCGGCGATCGTGCGGTCACGGGTGGGCACCAGGGTGCCGTCCACAATGAGTACGGCGTCCTTCGCGAACCGCTGACGCGGTTGGAGCGCGAGACGCGGGCCGAGACGGTTGATGATCCGGTCGGCCGCCGACTTGGAGTCCCCAAACAACGGAGCGAGTTGGCGCATCGTCAAGTTCGTGCGCCAGTACACAACGACCAGCAGGACCCGGTCCTCCAGCGACAGGCTCCACGGCCGGCCACGATGTCCGTCGGCCACGCTCTGGCGGCGCACGGCAGTCACCAACTTGCCGAAGCGGTGCGGACTCAGCCCGGCAAATGGGGCTGTCCAGAACGGTTCCGATGCCGTGATCACGCCAGCCATCGCAAGATCATCGCGCCTGCGACCATGCGTTACGGGAAGACCTCCAGTAACCCCATGAGGACCAGAGGCAGAGTGCCTCGTTGCCGTGCCGACGGTCGTTGTGAAGATCACCTGCTTGCCCTCAACCGCACTTGAGGTCATACGGTCTCCGCATGACCCGCACGATATGCGGGCTCCACAATGAAGTGCCCGGAGGGAATATCTCATGACGACCCAGCAGATCTCCGACGTCGAACTCGCCGGACAGCCCGCCGCGTACTGGACCGGTGTCGCCTACGAGGCGCTCATCGCGTACACCCGGGCCCAGCAGGCCGAAAAGGGCTACACCCAGCCCCAATTCTGGCTGCTGCGCAACCTGTCGGTGAACGACATCTCGCCCGACGGCGAGGGGGATGAGCCTGCCCGAGCTGCGGGAGGCTATGGCCTCCTACATCCGGCCCGAAGACGACCTGGCGGTGGAGGCCGAAGTGCTCCTGGAGCGCGGCTGGCTGACCCGCGATGCCGAGGACCGGCTGTGGCTCACCGGGCGGGGAGAACAGGCCCGCGTCGACCTCGCGCGCAACGCCCCCGCGATCCGCGCCGCCCTCCACGAGGGCATCGACGACAAGGATTACGTCACCACGGTAAAGGTGCTCCAGCGGCTGATCAGCAACGCGGGCGGTCCTGTTGCCTGACAGGCCGCGAGTCCGGGGCGAAGCTCCCCAGGCCCTGGTGAGTTCGTGGCAGGTCGAACGTCGTGGTCGAGCAACGGGGGCACCCCGCTGTCCAACCGACCCTGATACGCCAAGCACGGTGGCCACATCCGGATACGCAAACTGATCTTTGCGGGACAGCCTTTAGTCGACTCGGGCGTCGGTACGACGGTGCGCAGAGTGATGCTATGCGACGGCGGGCTTGTTGAGCTGCGGTGTCATCCGCAGGGGATCCAGTTCGGATCCGCGCGGGACGAGCACGGGGTCGGTCCGCGGACTGGTGGGGCGCGGGTGTGCAGGTCGCCGAGCGGGGTGGCGGCGTCGTACGCCTGGGTTCGCGCAAGGTGTGCTCGTCGTCTCTGCTCCAAGCATGGGGTGACACTCCCAGAGGAGGCCGTTGCTGCGGAGGTCTCTCAGATCTGCTGCCGTGACGTCGTCCCGGTAACGGAGCCACTCACTCACGCGGCGCCCCGGTCACAATGAGCGGGCACCGGGCGGTTGACCGGCCGAGGCTCGCCCTGGACCCCTCGCCTTGCAGGTCGGCCTTAGAGGGGGCGATCCTGAAGATGAGGCATGCCACCAATCCTGTGAGCCGAGCGCAAGGACTGCGGAGCCGACGGTGACCGCGGCCCGGCAGAGAGCGTGATCCAGATGAGGCTTGTCGTCGATCTCAACCGGTGCCAGGGATTCGCACAGTGCGTCTTTCTCGCCCCGGACGTCTTCTCGCTCCACGGCGAGGAAGCACTGCTGTTCTCCCCTCGCTTCGACGAGGCACAGCGTGACCGGGTGGAGCAGGCAGCTGCCGCCTGCCCGGTCCAGGCCATCCTCGTCGACTACTCCGACGAGCCGACGGTGCGGGTCGAGCCCCATGTCGGCCGACACTGACGTCGAGGTGCTGCGGCGCCAGGGCCGCATTGTCGTGGTCGGTGCCTCGCTGGCCGGTCTGCGCGCGGCGGAGACCCTGCGCGAGCAGGGCTTCACCGGATCCCTGACCATGATCGGCGACGAGCCGTACGAGCCCTACGACCGTCCGCCGCTGTCGAAGCAGGCACTGCTCGGGAGGGCACGGCCCGAGGACACCGCTCTACCGAGGCGGCGCCACATCGACGCCGAATGGCGGCTGGGCGTCGCCGCCGAGAGCCTCGACAGGGGCGCCAAACAGGTACGCCTGACGAACGGCGATACCGTCCCCTACGATCGCCTGCTGATCGCCACCGGGACCAGGGCGCGGCCCTGGTTCCACCCGGAAGAGGCCGCGCTGGACGGGGTGTTCGTGCTGCGGACGCGCGACGACTCCGCACGCCTGCGCCGGAAGCTGACCGGTGGCGTGTCGCGGGTGCTGGTGATCGGCGCCGGCTTCACTGGCTCCGAGGTCGCCTCCGCCTGCCGGGAGCTGGGGCTTCAGGTCACGGTCGCTGAACGCGGCCCGGCACCGCTGGCGGGCGCGCTCGGCGGAGTGATCGGCGCGGTCGCGGACCGGCTGCAGCGGAAGCACGGAGTCGACCTGCGCTGCGGCGTCAGCGTCGTCGCCCTCGAGGGCGACGACGTGGGACGGCTGAGACAAGCCCATCTGTCCGACGGCTCGGCGATCGACGTGGAGGTGGCGGTCGTCTCGCTCGGTGCCCTGCGCAACACGGAATGGCTCGCCGGCTCGGGGGTCGCCGCGGGACCCCGGGGGGTGGCGTGCGACGCCGGGTGCCGGGTGTTCGACGTCAACGGCATCGTCACCGACGACATCTACGCCGCCGGTGACGTCGCCCGCAGCCCCCACCCGCTGTTCGACTACCAGTTCCTGGCGCTGGAGCACTGGGGCAACGCGGTCGAACAGGCCGGGATCGCCGCCCACAACATGATCTGCGCGGGTCCGGACCGCCGCCCGCACCTGTGGCTGCCGATGTTCTGGTCCACCCAGTTCGGTGTCAACATCAAGTCGGTGGGTGTTCCCTCGCTGGGCGACCAGCTGGTCGTCGCCCAGGGGACGCTCGACGAGGATCGGTTCGTTACGGTGTACGGCTACCGGGGCCGCGTCATCGCGGCGGCCGCATTCGACGGAGCCAAGTGGATGGGGTTCTACGAGCACCAGATCGCGTCCGGCGCGCCGTTCCCGCCGGACTACCGCACAGTCGACCGCCGGACCGAGACACTGCAGCCGATCGACCCGGCCTTCCCCAACCCCCATCTGCCCACCCACGGGGCCACGGTCACGCTGACGGGCTACTCGCCGAGCGAGCGGCGTGTCTCGTTCGTTCCGGCACATGCCTGATCACCGGCCCTGTACCGCCCGGAGCCCTCAGGAGTCACCATGACGTCCGGCAGCATCGTCGCGCAGATCACCGACTACGCCAATCGGGCCGATCCGTACCCGCTCTACGCGGAACTGCGCAAGCAACCGGTCAGGCGGGAGGACGACGGCTCCTACCTGGTCAGCACCTACTACGAGGTGCGCAGCCTGGCCAACGACCCGCGGCTGAGCAACGACACGAGCAACCGTCCGTCCGGCGCCACCCGCCCCGGGCAACCGCCCCCGGAGAGCGGCCTGCCGCCCAGCTTCATCTTCACCGATCCACCCCTGCACGACCGGCTGCGCGACACCGTCAACCGGCCGTTCGGCCCCCCGCACAGCCCCCGATTCCTCGACGGCCTCCGCGGAGAGCTGGCCAAGGTCGTCACCGAGCTGCTCGACGCCTTCGAGGGCAAGGACCAGGTCGACATCGTCGAGGACTTCTCCTACCCCCTCCCCGTCACCGCTATCTGCAAGGTCCTCGGTGTGCCACGCGAGGACGAACCGCGCTTCCACGCCTGGGCCGACGCCCTGGCCTCGTCACTCGATCCCCGGCCCGGCGACGACAGCGCCCAGGAGAAGGGCCAGCGGGCACGCCGGGACCTGGGCGTCTACCTGTCCGACCTGATCGAGGCCAAACGCCGCCACCCCGGCCCCGGGATCCTCAGCGCGCTCGCCCCCGAAATGGCACCGGCAGACCTGGAGGCCACCGCCGTGCTGCTCCTGGTCGCCGGCCACGAGACCACCGTCAACGCCATCACCAACACGACCCTCACCCTGCTGCGCCACCCCGACATCCTCGACCGGTTCCAGAAGGACCCGGACCTGGCCGTCCCGCTCATCGAGGAGGTACTGCGCTACGAGCCCCCGGTCCAGTTCGTCCCGTGGACCACCGCCCTGGCCGACATCGACGTCGCCGGCACCACCATCCCCAAGGGCTCGCCGGTCTGGCTCATGCTGGCAGCGGCCAACCGCGACCCCCAACGCTTCGAGGACCCCGACCGGTTCGATCCCGACCGCAAGGACAACGAGCACCTGGGCTTCTACACCGGCATCCACTACTGCTTCGGCGCACCCCTCGCCCGCATCGAACTCCATGCCGCGGTGCCAGAACTGTTCCGCCGGGTCAAGTTCTCCCGGCTCCTCGAGGACCCGCCGCCCTACCGCGCCAACGCGGTCCTGCGCGGCCCGCGCCACCTCCCCGTCGCCATCGAAGGACTCACAGCCTGAACACCGCCGTCCTCCGCCGACCCGGTGCCTTTCGACCATGCGAAGTATTCGAAAGTGTCCAGGGACGGTCGTCGCGACGTTCGCACCCGCCGGCCCCTACGCTGTCGGCCGGTGCACATGGACGGTGGTCGGGAGTGGGCATGGACGGTGCGGCGAGCGGCCCCGGTGGTCAGGGCCGTCCGAGGGGGCCGGGCAGCCTGGCTGTGCGGCTGCGGCACGAGCAAGACGTGCTCGCGCGGATGCGTGGGACCGAGGACCGGATCGCGGACGCGATCACCGCCTTCGCCGGCACCATGCAGTTCGTCTACCTCCACGCGGCGTGGTTCACGGTCTGGATCGTGTGCAACGAAGGCGTGTTCGGTCAGGGGGCTGTCTGGGATCCGTTTCCCTTCGGGCTGCTCACGATGATCGTCAGCCTGGAGGCGATCTTCCTCTCTACCTTCGTCATGGTGAGCCAGAACCGCCAGGCCGCTCGCGAGAACATCCGCGCCGATCTCGACTTCGAGACCAATGTGCGTTCTGAGGTGTGGTCGATCCACATGGGCCGCGCCCTGGGCGTCGACCCGGCGGAGGTCGAACGCAAGGTGCAGGACGTCCTCGCGGAGAACCGCGCCCGCTTGACGGGCTCCGGCCAGTCCTCCGGGTGACCGGCCTTCGGGCACAACTGAAGGTCACCTGGCAGTCGGCCAGAGAAGACCGCCAGCGCGTGTGACGGCTTCGCCTGCAAGCTCCTTCCCGATGGGAGGAGGGCGCATGGGCCGATCTTGCTCCGGGGCCCTTTGTGCGCGACTTTCCAGGTGGGCAACTCCTCGCCCTTTCGGCGACGGTGCGGCAGGAGCTTTCCGGTGGCCAGGGATCAGACTGCCAGGCGTCGGACGACGACTACGGCGTCGCCGACTTGGAACGGGAGCCTCTGGACGTCGTAGGCGGCAATACCGAAGGGACCGCCGAGTCCGATCGGAAGGTGGCTCGCCTCGGGCACGAGTGGGGTGATGTGATTCCCGCGCAGAAGTAGCGGCGGCGGGTGGCCGCAATCGATGAGGTGGACGACCGGATCGTGGTCGGGGATGTCGAGCAGGATGGCAGTGGCGAAGTCCTCGCTGGTGTCCTGCTCTGCCTGTGGCCGCCACTGGCTGGTGTCCTAGCGGAACGCGGCGTCCAGGTGGACGGCGAGGCGGGGCAGGGTGGCCTGCTGATGGGCGGCTGCGCGGAAGGCGCGGCCGCTGCGGGCGGGCAGTGGCTGCAGCATCTGGCTCGTGGAAGCCTGCTCGACCGGCCGGTTCCAGCTCGTCATCGAACTGCTGACCGCGATCTTCGCCCGCACCTTCGGCATCGATATCACCGTCGTCGTCAAATGGCAGTAGGCCGCCGCCGGTGACTGGGGTGCCTATGCGGCCGCCGTCGCAAGCCGCGACGATCGGCGACAGGCGGGGATTGCGCCGTCTTGAGATATCGCCTTTCGTCATCGGCGTGTAGGACGGGTGACACCACCATGCGATGGGTTGGGGAGGTAGAGACCAACGCGAGCTGCCAAGGCGAGCCTCACCTCCCCGAACGAGTTCAGCTCAGCTTGGCCTGGGCCTGCTTGGCAGACGCCTCCAGCCTGTTCCAGTACTCCTGGTACCACGCTTCGTCGCCGGCCATGTTGCTGTTGGTCTCTCGTAGACCGACCTTGCCGTCGATGAGCTCGCGGGCAATGTCGGCGTGGCCAGCGTGTCGGTTCGTCTCGGCCGTCATATGCAGCATGATCCGCTGAAGCGTCACATCGCCGTTGTCGCCCCACCACGCGACATGGCCTGCCGCATCGAGTGGTAGCGCCTCGATCGTCGCATCCGCGTGCGCCCAGGCGCGGTGGTAGAGGCTGAGAATATCCTCGCGCGACTCGTCGGCGGTTGCCCACATGTCCGAGTTGGGCTCGGCCTCCTCCTCGTGCCAGGGGAGAGATTCGTTGTGCGGGCGGCCGAAGGTCGGGCCGAAGTATCCGAACTCGACGCTGGCAAGGTGCTTGGCCAGGCCGAGCAGGTTGGTGCCAGTCGGTGTCAGGGGGCGACGGGCGTCATACTCGGATAGTCCGTCCAGCTTCCAGACGACGGCTTCGCGGGCTGCCTTGAGGTAGCGGTGCAGGTCGTCTTTAGGGTCATTGGGCTTCATGAGGCTGAGTCTCGCACCGCCTGCCGACAGCGGTCGTATGGATTTCCCGGTCGAGCACAAAGCATCAGCCAACGACTGGGCTGTCCATGCCGTGGACCGGCCGTCCCGGGAGTCTTGATGCAGCAGGTATTCGGACAGTTCTGATACCGGCTCTGGCGTGAGTTCCGCGACAGCCGCCCGTGGATCTTGAAAGTTGCCGATCATGACGGGTGTCTGTCGCTGATCTTCTGGCCGTCTTGTTCCCCCAGTTCGCGCTGCTGAGCGTGGACCTGATCAGGCCGCTCGGCCGGTCGGTACGGGGTGCATGCCCGGGGGCGGGCGCCGGGGGCGGAGTGTCCGAGCTGCGGTAGCTGGTCAGGACGCGTCCACAGCGGGTACGAGCGGCTGGCCAACCTCGCCGGTGACCACCTCGCCGATGTCGCCGACGCCGCCGAACGCGGCATCCACCGCATCTGCTCCAACGAGTAACTCCTCCTGGTCCTTCCTCACCCACACCGGACTATCGATTCACCCCCAACAATCACAGAACTATCGAAAACCTCAGTAGGCCAGGGAGCACGTCAAAAACCCGTCAGAAAGGCGTCAGCCTCTCAGTTCGGCAGTACGGCCTCCAGCTCTGCCAGTTCCGCCGCCTCGAGCTCGACCTCTGTGGCCTTGGCCGAGTCCTGGATCGAAGCCGGACGGCTGGCTCCCGGTACCGGGATGACCATCGGGGAGCGGGCCAGCAGCCAGGCCAGGGCGATCTGCTGCGGGCTGACGCCACGCTCGGCCGCGATGCGATGGAAGGTGGTGCCTGCAGAGGCTGGGCCGGACGGGCCGTCCAGGGAGCTGCGCGAGATGCCGCCCAGCGGGCTCCAGGGGAGGAAGGCGAGGCCGAGTCGGGTGCTCAGCTCCAGTTCGGGCTCGGTGTCCCGAATGGCGGGGGAGTACTGGTTCTGCACGGAGACGAGCGCGTCGCCGAGGATGGCGTGGGCTTCACGGATCTGGTCGGTGGTCACATTGGAGATCCCAGCGGCGCGGATGGTGCCGGCGTCGAGTAGTTCGCGCAGCGCGCCGACCGATTCCGCCCAGGGCACGTCGGGGTCGGGTTTGTGTAGCTGGTACAGACCGATGGCTTCCACCCCCAGGCGCTTGAGGGAGGCCTCGGCGGCGTGCTTGAGATGAGCGGGGGAGCCGGTGACGGTCCAGCTGCCGTCGCCAGGGCGGCCACGGCCCCCCTTGGTGGCTACGAGGACGTTGGAGGTGTCGCCACCGTAGCGGGCCAGGGCGCGGGCGATGAGGAGTTCGTTGTGGCCGCGTTCGTCGGCGTGCCAGTGGTAGCTGTCGGCGGTGTCGATGAGCGTGATATCGGCGTCGAGGGCGGCATGGACGGTTGCGACGGACCGTTTCTCGTCCGGGCGGTTCTCGATGGACAGGGGCATGGCGCCCAAGCCGATCGCGCTGACCGTGGTGCTTCCCAAGGGGCGGTACTTCATGTGCGTCTGTTCTCCAGTGTCCGTGTTGCTCAGAGTGCCGGGGCGGCGGATGCGGCGAGGGCTTCGGCCACGGCGCCGGGGAGCCAGTCGGCGGTGCGGGAGAAGGCGAAGCCCAGATGCTTCGCGCGGGCGTTGCTCATGGCGTAGTGGCGGTCGAAGGAGAACGGCGAAGCCGCCTCGCCTGGGGCGACGGCTCGGTACACCGGCTCCCGGCCAGTCTGGGCGGCAATCACGGCACTCAGATCGCGTACATCGAACAGGCCGTCCGAGCAGGCGTTCACCGGACCGGTGAAATCGGTAGCCGTGGCTGCCCATAGCAGCAGATCGGCCAGCTCCTCATAGTGGATGAAGACGGTGGGCAGCACCGTGGGATGCACGGTGAGCGGTATGCCCTGGGAGATATGCTCGACATAGTGTGCCAGCCGGCCGGTGAACTCCTGTGCGCCGCCGCCGAGCACGTGGGCGCTGCGCACAGCGGCGAACGCGAACCCGCCATGCTGAGTGAAGGCGGCCTCCGCCTGGCGCTTGCCCTCGGCGTAGTGCGCTTCCAGGTAGGCGTCGTCGGACCAAGGCAGATCCGTGCTCACTCGCCACATGGCGGTGTCCACGATCTCTTCCGGCACCGGTGTGCCAGGCGGGACGAAACGCAGCGCGGCGGTCGACGGGTCGTAGACCTCGATGGTGGACGTCATGACGTACCGGCGAGTGCGGCCTTGGAAAGCGCGGGCGGCGATCTCGGCCTGCACCGGGGTGTAGCAGACCTGGTCAACGACAACATCGAAGGTGCGAGAGGCGAGTGCGGAGGTGAGGGCGGCCTCGTCGTCGCGGTCGACGACGAGGTGCTCGACGCCGTCGGGCGGCGGGGTCGAGCCGCGGTTGATCACAGTGACGTGGTGTCCGGCGGCCTGCAGGCGCTGGACGAGGAGCCTGCCGAAGTACCTGTTTCCGCCGATGACGCAGATGCTTTGCATGGCTTCATCCTGGGCATCTACAGTCGCCAGCAGAAGTGCCGACTTGGTGGAAACGCATTAAGGAAAACTGTTGATCGATGTGCAGCGGCTCCGCGTCCTGCGGACGGTGGCGGAGCACGGCAGTTTCAACCAGGCGGCGGCTGCCCTGCGCCTCACCCCCTCGGCCGTGTCCCAGCACGTCGCGGCCCTGGAGCGCAGCCTCGGCGCGCGGGTCGTGGAACGCAGTACCCGAGGGGTGACCCTCACCCAGGCCGGCCGGATCATGGTGGGAGCCGCAGAGTCGGTCACCGCGGAGCTCACGCACGCCAAGCAGCAGGTCGACCGGCTGGGCACCGGCCGTACCCAGTTCACCCTCGCCACGTTCACCAGCGGCGGTCGGCTCCTGCTGCCCGGCGCCCTCACCCGTATGACGGCCTCCCATCCCGACATCGTGATCCACGTCAGGGAGGCCGAGCCCGAGGACAGCGTGCCCCTGGTTCGCCAAGGTGCCGTGGATGCCGCGCTCGCCTACCACTTCGACGGACCCCTACCTGCCTGGCCGGGCAGGAGCTCCGACGTGGAGTGGACCATGCTGATGGAAGACCCCCTGCACGTCGTCCTCCCCGAGGCACACCCTTTGGCCGACCGTCAGGCGCTCGACATCGCCGAACTGGCGGACGAACCCTGGGTGCTCGGCTGCCGCAAGACCGAGGCCTACCTGTCGCGTTACGCCGAGCGCTCCGGTTTTACCCCGGAGGTACGCGGCACGACGACCGACTACTTTTTCGCCCGCTCGCTCGTCGCAGCGGGCGTGGGAATCTCACTGATCCCCTCCATCGCACTGATCCCGGAATTGCCGGCTCTGCGGACCGTTCCGATCAATCCGCCGGCCCCGACCCGGCACGTCGGCGTTGCTGTACTGCGCCGCCGCGGCCACCACTTGGTGGCAACACTGATCCAGGCCCTTCACGAGCAGGCGGCAGCGGCCGTTGAACGATGCCTGCCGACCGCAAGACGCCGCGTTGGCGACAATTCAGAGATGGAGCCTCACGCTGGTCATAGGCGCCAGTCTCCAAAGTAGATCGTCCGTCAGCGTGGTCGACACGCTGGCACCTGCTGACCGAGCGGCCTTCCACGACCCGGCGCATGCTGGATCCAAGCTGCTGGCGATTGTTCCGGAATGTCTGTATCGGTGGAAGTGCTTAATTTCTGGCTCGCGTGCCGATAGACCTGCAGGTCAGGCAGTCCGATCCCCGTGCACGCGGGGATGGCTCCCACCTGCGATGAACCTCGCCCGGGGGCCTCGATGTAACCCACCGGACACAACCTAGCCCGGGCCTTCGCCCGGAAGGTCGGTGGAGAAGGCGGGTCGGCCCTGCACCGAGTCGGCCGGTCTGAGGTCGTGTGCTGCGACGGTCACGGCGCGCTCGACGATGGTGTAAGTGAGACCGACGTCCATGCCGTCAGCCCCCAGTCCGGCCAGGGGAACGTGCACCTCCACCACGTCGCCGCGCGAGGTGCGCCCCACGACGACATCCGTGGCCCGGCGGCCGTCGGTCTTCACCCGGAGCAGCTCGATCGGTTCGGCGAGGTACGCGTACCAGGCGTCGCTGCGCCGCCCGAGTTCGTCGAGCAGCCAGCCGTGGCTTGCAAGCGTTGAGGACGTGGAGTCTGCTGGCTCGTCGTCGGCAAGCAGGGCGGGGCCGGCCGCGGCGATCGACTGCAGGAGCGCATCGCGGCCGGCCTCGGGGTCGGGCAGGAGGGTCGTGGCGGGGATGCCGGGCCATTGCACGGTCACCCGTGCATGGCCGGAGGCCAGGTCGACGTTCCGGACGCACAGGCCGAGTTCGGCACTCCCGCGCTGAACGGCACCCAGATCGACGAGTAACGGCGCCCACCATTCGGCCGCAGGCAGAGTACGGGACGGCCGGACCGGATGTCGGCTCATCGGGAGGACCCTCCTGGCGTGGGTGGATCAGATGTTGATGGCGTTCTTGACCCAGTCGGGGCAACGCCCCTGAACGCCCTCACAGTAGGCGGTGATGACGCCCTTGGGCAGCATCGGGATTTTGGCGCTGAAGTCTACCCCCGCACGGACGGCCTGGACCTTGTCGACGCGGCAGGTCCTGAAGATCCACCAGCCGCTGCACTTCACGTGCAGCACGTCGGTGAAGTAGTTCCAGGTGTCCGGATACCCGGCGAACTTCTGTTTTCCTGCGGCTCCCGGGCGCGGGTACTTCGTGGTGGCTTCGACGGCCTTCATGGTGAGGTTGTGCTTCTGTTCTATTTTGGTGAGCCCGAAGCCCTTGTCCCTGACGGGGTCGTAGTACCCCCGCCGCATGTAGACGGTCCAGCCGTCACGGTCCTTCCACTGCCCCACCAGATCGTCGGGGCCGCTGAGAGTTGCGCTCTCCGCTCCGGCGGTACGGGGCGCCTTCCCTGCGCCGAGCTGCTTCACTGCAGCATCCGGAATCCCGTGCTGGCCGAGGTCGGCCAACCGGAACGACGAATTTCTCGGAATTCCGGATCCGTTGTCGAAGACGGAGAACTCGACCTCTCCGGACGAGCGCTGAGCGGACGGTGCTGCTCCCATTGCGGACGCCGGCGCCGCTGCGAACAGCCCTGCCGCGAGCCCGAGGGCCGCCGAGGCGGTGGCGTACCGACGTGCATTCACCCTACGCATGGTCCCCCTTGAGGTGACTGCTGTGTACTTCCGATACCGGACCCTCATGATGCGATCCGGCCACCAGCAAGCTAGAGAGACCACGCGTGACGCGTCGACCCCTGCGGGGGCGAATCGGCCAACCCTCATTGCTGTTGACGGCAATCACCATTTGCAACAAGGAGGTTGTGGGCCACACAGCTCACGAGCTTGGGGCCGCGCGGCGGGGGCAAGTTCCATTTTCAGTAGGTGAGGGCCTGCAGTGTGACCGAAAAGTTTCGGACACAGCCAGGCAGTAACCACCTCCAGAGCGAGCTCCCACGGAGGCCGAACGGTCCACGTATGGACCGGGAAACGCGTACATCGCGTTGTGCTCGCTGGCGAAGTGGTGGGCCGGTCAGACGCTGTGCGCGCGAGCCTCCAGCCAGAGGGCGTAAGCGGTGGATTCCCTCTGGGCTTCCGTGATGTGCATATGCCAGTTGCTTCCCTTTTCGGCTCGCTGCGCCGTACGGACGGCCTTGTCGGGCCGGGCTGAAGATTTCGTTGGCGCGGCGAAGATTTCGTCAGTCTTTCGTCTGCGTGCTGAAGATTTCGTCCCGCAGTATCCGCAGGTGGGAGGCATCGGCAGGGCCCTACGCTGGTCGTTCTCTGAGCGCTGTGGGAGGGGCATGAGGAGAGGATTCAGGCCGGGTCGCTTGCCGGCGGTCCCTGTTCCCCGACGGGGAGAAGCGCTGTCGAGCTGGGTGCTGGCCGCTACCGGCTCAGTGCCACCGCCGCCGCGCTGGCCGAACTGAGCCACCGGATCAGCTGACCTGACCGCCACGTTCCCGGCCGCGGGCCGGTGCCGTCACTACGCTGACGAGCCGGCCCGTACCGCGCACCTTTTGGAGATGCTCATGGCAGACAGCACCGAGAAGATCACCCAGCTCATCGCGGAGGGCGTCCACACGCGGGTCTACCCCGGCGCGGTCTGGGCCACCGGCAACGCCACCGGCATGACCGCAGGAGGCACCGCTGGCCTCCTCGACCCCACCGAACCCGACGCCCCGATGCGGCCGGACACCGTCTTCGACGCCGCCAGCCTCACCAAGATCCTCGCCGTGTGGTCCACCATCGGCGCCCTATGGGAAGACGGCACCCTCCCCCTCGACGAACCCCTCGCCGGATTCTGGCCCGAGGTCGCCGGGCACCCGCTCGGACAGGTCACCGCCCGCCAACTGCTCACCCACACCGCCGGCCTGTCACTGCGCGCCCAGCTGAAGAACCTCTACGGCACCGACCCCGCCGCCATCCGCACAGGCGTCCTGCACGAAGTCCTCAACCGGCCGCCGGGCGAGGCCGTCGAGTACACCGACCGGGCCGTGGCGATCCCCGGTGAGCCGACCCGCCGACGCTCCAGTGGACACGGTCAGCCCCAAGACCGCCGCGGCCCTGCGAGCCGCGATGACTCACCTCTTCGAGGGGCGGCCGCAGCGGACCGATGGTCGCCTCACCAAGGAGAATCTCTACAAAGAAGCCCAGGTCAGCCGCGCGACCATGAACCGGGCTCAGGCCGTTCCAGCCGAGTGGGACGCCCACATTGCGGCCCACGGCAAGGCCACCCCTGGTGAGGCGAGACGCGATGCCGCCATCGCCGACATCAAGAAGCGCCTGACCGCGAAGACCCAGGAGTGCACGCTCCTGGAGAAGAAACTGAAGGCCGCCCAGACAGCGATCGCCGCCCTCTTCCATGACAACGAGGCCCTACGACAGCAACTCGCCAAGGACGCCTCATCCACCGTGAGAGAACGGGAGATGCACGGGCCCAAGCGGCGGTCGTACCCGTCGTAGCCGGACATCGGGTTGGCCTCCAGGATCGTGTGACGGCCGCCGTCGGAGACCATCGGCAGATGGCATCCGCGGACTGGTCATTACACTGGACGGATGAGTCCTGTGGAGCGCGCCGTGGGGGCGGTTGTCGGGTCGGCTGTGGGAGATGCGCTCCGGGCTCCTTTTGAGTTCGGGCTTCCGGGAGTATTCTCCTCGCGCTTTCCGGCGCCTGGGTGTGGAGGAGAGATGTCGGGTGGCGGCGGGTGGGATGCCGGTGAGGCCACCGACGACACGCAGATGGCCGTGCATGTCGGTGAATCACTACTGGAGCGTGGCGGATTGGACCCCGTCGATATTTTCCGGCGATTTCAGCGGTGGGCGGTTGCAGGCCCCAAGGACATAGGGCTTCAGACGGAGGACGTACTCCTTCTCAGGTGAAACAGTGTCGGCCCGACCCCTCGGGCCGGTCGACGACATCCCACCACCGTCGCCGGGACCGGCATCTGCCGGGCGGCACGCAGCCGGACATGCCGACCGAGCCCGAGCTTCGGTGTTGGAGATCGCAGCTTCCCCGAATACATCCGGCCAACCACCGACTTGACTACCGATGGAAGATCGATGGCCGCTCAGACGACCTGTTGCACCTGCCACATCAGGTCATCGAACTCTTGATCTAGCGGGGTGTTCGGACGTCCGGTGTTGCAGACTGCGCTCCAGGCGCGGCCGTCGGAGGGGCGGACCAGGATCGACTGCGTGCCGGGCAGGGTGCCGTCGTGCCAGATCGTCCCAGCGCTGTTGACCGCCCACCCCCGGGCGTAGCCCGGATGGGTGGGGGTGACCGGGCGGACCGCGGATGCGGTGGTCATCGCGGTGAGTGTCGCTGGCCGCAGCAGGTCGGGGGACGATGGCAGGCCGTCGACGGAGAAGAGAAAGCGGAGCATGCCGGCCGGCGTCATGACCCAGCCGCCATGGGAGTCCATCCGATCAACCCGGATCTCGTAGGGCGCGTCGCGATCCAGGCCGAAGTACATGGCCTCCTGACCTTGCCGGCCCGCGGCGGTGGTGCCGGCCAGGACGGACTGGCCCGCGTTGCTCGGGTCCAGCACGAAGCGGTGGACGAACTGTGCGTACGACAAGCCGCTGACTCGTTCGATGATCCGGCCGAGCAGGCAGTAGCCGAAGTTCGAGTAGCCGTAGGTGGTGCCGGGGTCCGCGGTGAGTGGGCGGTTGTCGAGCGTCCAGGAGATGAGCGCGTCCTGCTCCAGCTGTGTCTGCTGGAACATCGGGTCGTTGCTGTCATTGGTCCAGCCGCCGGCGGAGTGCTCCAGCAGGTGCTGTAGTTGCACGGTGAGTACCCGGGCGCTGTAGCCCTGCGTCCCGTAGGTGGTTCCCAGCAGCGCCCCCGTGCCGAACACCGGGTCCGTCAGCGCGAGTTGGCCCTGCTCGATGAGCAGGTGTACAGCGGTGGAGGTGATGGGCTTGGTGACGCTCGCGATGCGGAAGCGGTGGTCCGGCGTGGCGATCTCGCGGGTGATGCGGTTGGCGTAGCCGAAGGCGCCGGTGGCCCGGTTCGTGCCGTTGCGGGCGATCGCGAAGGAGAATCCCGGCACGGCCCACTTCTGCATGAAGGGCACCACCAGACTTGCCGCGGGGGTCGCGCTGAAGTCGGTCTCCGGCGTGGACTCCCAGATCGTGGTGTACCGTGCCGAGCCGCCGTCCATGGAGCCGCTCACATCGACCAGCCGTAGCCCTGCTGCCACATTGGCGTCGAACTGGCCCTGGTAGTCGTCGTGCGCGACGCCGTGGGCCGCCTTCCCAGGGTGCCCGGGCGACTGCTCCCAGATGCCCGCGTACCGGATCTGGCCGCCGATCGAGTAGCCGACCACCCGCACGAGACGGAAACCGTGCTGGTTCTGCGCGTCGAACTCGTCTTGGTATTCCTGCGCCGTCAGACCGTGTCGGGCCTCCCAGGCCGGGCCGGCATAACGGTCCCAGACACAGGCGAAGCGCTCACCGTTCTGGTCCTCATAGGGCGACACGCAGCGCAAACGAAATCCCTGACTCGACAGATCGTTGAACAGGGCCTGGTACTCGTCCCCGGTCAGCGCGTGGTGGGCGGTCCACTCCAGGCCCTCTTCCTGTTCCCAGATCGCGCTGAACAGAACGTCGTTACCCGAACGGAATACTGACAGGTCGACCGGCCGGAACCCGTCGCGACTCAGCGCAGTGACTGCGGCTTGGTAGTCGTCGGCCGAGATGCCGTGACGCGCTTGCCAGCCACTGCCACCTTGGACCGCCCAGATACTGGCGAACCGCGGGGCGCCGCCGAATTCGTAGCCAGCGATCTTGAGGAGTCGATAGCCGTTACTGGTGAGCCGATCGAACTCGGCCTGATGATCCGCTGCAGTGAGGCCGTGACGCGCTTGCCAGTCGGTCACAATCACCAGTCAACTCCAGCGCTCAGGTCGCCTCGGGTGCTGAGCGAGGGCCGCAGAGAGCACAGCCACCCGCGAACCTCTGTCCCCGTATCAACCAAGGAATCAGCCCACGTACGCCGCAAAATATGCGGTCCGTTCAGTTTGCACATAACCGGTTCGATACATCGAAAGGCACGACAAGCGGCCTGACTGTGGGCTGGAAAACTTCATCTCTCTAGGCGAAATGAGAACATGTGAACCAATCGCAAAGGGACGACTAACCAGCTGACGGCTCCTCACGCAAGATCGAGGCTAAGGCTTGACGGAGAGGCCGAACCAACATGTAGTGCTAGTGCACGATGACCGGCGGTCCGGCGTCTACGGTCACCAGTGGGGCCTTGCCAGACTGGGCGCAGAAGAAAGGCGTCCCGGTGGTATTGGCGCACGCGTTCCAGAGACAGATCCACACCTCGTAAGAGATGCGGGGGCCGACGAGCACCCAGATGGAGGGCGCCATGCCGCAGGCCTCCGAGGCGACGGTGAACAGAGCAAGCCCGGTCAGGAAAACCCGTGCTCGATCGCACGCTGCATGGGGCCGCCACCCCTACGCGTCATAGGGACCACGCTGCTCGTGGAGGCTCGCGGCCCGGAGACGGTTCGTTGACGGCCGTCAGATGGCCGGCCGGACAGCGGCGGGCTCGGTCAACTGGAGAAGCGCGCTGCCAGACACAGCGCGAACGCATCGCCGCTACCAATGGCCTCGGCAGAGCCCCTTGTCGTACACCGTCAGGAGTGGCCGGAGCTCGCTGGTCGTGGGCGCGTTGTGCCGGGCTGGCCCCGATACACGATTGATACAGTCTCGAGGCGAGGCAGCGGGGCAGGACTAGGGCCTGTCCGGTCGATCATGAGCGGAGCCAGATGGCCAGCGCGGCAACGGTGACGGTGCCGAGGAAGACATGGCCTCGTTTGTCATAGCGCGTCGCGACGGCCCGGTGGGCCTTGAGTTTATTGATGGCGCGTTTGACCGTGTTGCGCTTTTTGTACCGCTCCTTGTTGAAGCCGGGCGGCCTGCCGCCATGCGAACCCCGGCGCGGGCGGGCTACCTTGTGATCCTTCTTTTCCGGGATGACGTGGCAGATGCCGCATCGTCGCAGGTAGGCACGGATGGTGCGGTTGCTGTACGCCTTGTCCGCGCTGAGGCTGTCCGGGCGTCGGCGCGGGCGGCCGAGCCCGGCGCGGGACACGCGAATCTTGTCCATGACCGGTTCGAACTGAGTGCAGTCCGCCCGCTGTCCGGGGGTGACTGCGAGGGACAGCGGGCGGCAGCGGCCATCGGCGCTCAGGTGGACCTTGGTGGTGAACCCGCCGCGGGAGCGGCCCAGACCCTCGCCCGCCGCACCGCCGCCACCCGGCGGCCGGGCAGCCTCAACCCGGGCCTTTCGCTCTGGCGTTCTGCCACGTCGGCCCCCTTGGGACAACTTGACGCCGGCGCCGGGGTTCTACGGGCCCCGGCAGCATGCTGGTGAGCCCGCATCACCGTGGAGTCCACCGAGATGTCCCAGTCGATCGCGCCGTCCGCGTCGGCGGCACCCTGCACCTGCTGGAACAGCCGCTCCCAGGTGCCGTCGGCCGACCACAACCAATGGCGCTCATATGCGGTCTTCCAGGGGCCGAATCGTTCCGGCAGGTCCCGCCACGGCACCCCGGTCCGCCCCCGGTGCAGTATCCCATTGATCACCTACCGGTGATCCCGCCACCGCCCGCACCGCCCGTTACTCACCGGCAGCAACGGCTCCAGCCGCTCCCACTGCCCGTCCGAGAGATCTGCCCGCCCCCTCATACTCGGGACAACGAGCCCCCTGCCGGGGCCGACACTAGGGCGGCACATGAATTCACAGCTCCGTACTGTCACCCTTTGCCATTCGGTCGACCAAGCATCAGCGCAGGTCAGATAGCGTCCAGGTATCCACTGTTGACGGCGGCCCGGGGCTTTGCGCCGGGCCGGTAGGAGAAGTGCGTCGTGAGCTTGATCAACCTGATGAACACCGCAGTAGACCTCCCGGAAGGGTGGCGGTCCCGGGTGCTGGGGCACGTGGGCACTGCCTGCGTGAAGGTGCTGAGGATGGACGAGATGCCCGTCGAGGCGGAGAGCCACGATGTCCCCGAGGCTCTTCTGGTTCTCGACGGGCAACTCCAGCTTGAAGTCAGCGGTCAGCCTGTCCTGGTCGGTGCGGGCGAGCTCTACATGATTCCGGCAGGCACAACCCACGCGGTTCGTCCTGGCAGCCGGGGCACACTCGTGATCGTGGAACTCCGAGAAGACGCCCCTCCGAACTAAACGCTCATGATCGCCCGGACAGGCCCTAGGGACAGGTCCCGGCCCTTCTCGGCTCTCTGCACCACGGGCCCCTGCCAGGCTCTCGGCAGGGGCCTGCGCTGCCCGAAGCCATGCTTCAAGTTGGCGGAGGCTCGGTGATGCGCACCGGGTGCGTACCGGATGAGGGGTGTGCTTCGAGGTCTGGTCCAGGGCGATGGCCTTCAGCTGGCGCAGGACATCGGCGACGACGTTCTCT
Source organism: Streptomyces hesseae (assembly GCF_031845785.1). Taxonomy (NCBI): domain Bacteria; kingdom Bacillati; phylum Actinomycetota; class Actinomycetes; order Kitasatosporales; family Streptomycetaceae; genus Streptomyces; species Streptomyces hesseae. The sequence continues at coordinate 13,204 of NZ_JAVRFI010000027.1, read as the reverse complement.
CGGTCCTCGGTGAGTATCCGCTTGGCGAGGCGGTGATCGCGTTGGCGATGTTTTTGCTGTGGCTGTCCGGTGAGCGGTCAGGTTGTGAAGGGGGCCTTCTGGTTCTGTGCTGGTGGGTGGCGGTCGGGGGTGGTGAAGCGGTAGCCGGCAGCGATCAGCCGTGGCAGGTAGGTGTTCAGGGCGGCCACGGTCTGGGAGCGGTCGGCGCCGCTGCCGGGCTGAGGGTTGTCGTCGCCGCCTTCGACGCCGTCGTGGTTCAGCACGATGGCTCCGCTGGCCGCACTGGCGAGGACTCTCCCGGCGATGGCGTCGGCGCCGGGGTTGGTCCAGTCTTTGGGATCCACTGACCAGGAGATCGGGCGTAGGCCGAGCTCGTCGCAGAGGGCCAGGGAGCTGTCGGTGAACCTGCCGTACGGGGCGCGGAACAGTACGGGCCTGTGGCCACTGATGCGTGTGATGGCGGTTTGGGTGCGCTGGATCTGTTCGCGGACGTTGGCGGTGTCCAGGCCGTCGAGGCGGGGGTGGGACCATGTGTGGTTGCCCAGCGCATGTCCCTCCCTGACGATCCGGCGGACAACGGCGGGGTAACGCACGACGTTGTCCCCGCAGACGAAGAACGTCGCGCGCACGCTATGGTCCCGCAGTCTGTCCAGCACCTGCACGGTGTACTGCGGGCTGGGCCCGTCATCGAAGGTGAGAGCCATGACCATGGGGCCGGCGTTGACCACGTCCTCAGGTACGGGAACGGACTCACTCGCAGCAGTCGGCACTGCCTGGGTACCCAGGCCGAGCAGCACTGCGCCGCCGGCTGTGAGGAGCCGACGGCGGGACAACAGACGATATGTCGGCAGCACAGACTCATTGTGCACAGGCGACTGCCTGGGTAGGCGTTTCGCCTGGCCGATGCCGCACCTGGGAGGGGAGGGCTCTCCCCTCCCAGGGCCCGGTCCGCCTGATGATGTCGGCCTGCGGTGGGGCTGTCTTGCTGGTCACGGACAAACCAGCCGTGCAAGGGGTGAAAGGGTGCGTAGCGGGGCGGTGTTGGGGTGGGGCTAGCGGGTTGGACCAGACGTTGGTCAAGAGGTGCCTCGTCACGGTGGCCGCCGGTCCGTGCGCCACGGCGTGCGGGCCGGTCCAGCTGACCGATCCGGCCGTCGGCCGGAGGAATTCGAGGATCTGATGACCGCCACCACCCCGCCTGAGCAGCCCCGCCCGGCCGCCGCGGACAACCTTGACGAGCCGCCCGCTGCCGCTGTTCCTGCCCCCTCCGCAGCCCCCTCCATCGGCCCCTCCGCGCTCCACCGCCCGGGACAAGGCGTTTCCGCAGGCCAGGCCCGGCGGTCAGGGGGTCGTCGCAGGTCCGACAACCCTCATGTCCAAAGGCATCCTCAGCACAGGAGGACTTCGACCGAGCCTCGACGGAAGGAACTGCTGCAAGCGCTGGGGATCTTTCAGAGGGCGACGCCCGATCAGCTGTGGAAGCTGACCCGTCCGGAGAACCGGCACGACCGGCTGACGCGGGACAACCTCCTGGACTTGGAGGACCACCAGATGGTGAGGATCGAGTCGGTCCGGGACGACCAGCGGCAGGTGTGGGTGCTCACTGCCCGAAGACATCGCGAGGCGAAGAAGCTGCTGGAGCCGAAAGGCATACGGGTCTCCGCGCTGCGCAAGGAGGAGTACGACCCGGTCACAGGGGAGCGCCTGGGGACCGGCTACGACGACCACGCTGCGGCGGTCACCTCGACGGCCGCCGAAATGCGCCGCGCCGGGATCGGGCACCGCCTCGGCTTCGCCACCGAGGTCCCCCACCGGCTGGGCAACCGCTTCGTGCAGCGGGCGGACCTGGTGGTGCGGGCGCTGGCGTTCGGGGTGCCGGTGATGCTGCTGGAGATCGACCGCCCCACCGAGGACGCCCACGAGCTCGTGCACAAGCTGCGCCGGTACTGGGAGTGGGGCCGCCTGCTGCCGTCGGACGCGGACGAGAAGACGGTGCGCCTGGCCCGGTCCAGGTCGGACGCGATTGAGAGCGTCGACCACACCAAGCGGCTGTGGTGCCGGGTCTACCCGCCGACCGGCCGGGAGGGCCTGCCGCCGCTCGCGTTCGTGTTCGCGGACACCACCGCCGCGAAGGCCGCTAACACCGTCGCCGTGCTGGAAGAGTCCGGCCGCCGCTACTGGGCGCCGCGCCGGTACGACACTTACCACCGGGGCATCACCGCCCGGGACTACGGCCAGGCCGTGCCCGTCCTCGTCACCACCCTGGAGCAGCTCCAGGAGCACGGCGCGGGCGCGGCGGTGTGGCGGCGGCTGGGCCGGACGGGCCAGCAGACGCTTACGGCCGCGCTCGACAACCCCGACGGTGACGCCCTCTACCGCCACCAGGTCGCCCGCGCCGACGTGGAGGAGGAGCGGCGTCGGCTCGCTGAAAGGGAAGCGCGGCGGCCGGTGTGCTCACGGTGCGAGGCGAAGTTCACTGAACAGCGCTGGGAGGAGACCACCGCGCGGGGTGGTGCGTGGAAGGCCGGCGACCTGTCCGTGTGCGGGAGCTGCCGCGCCGACGACATCGCCCGCGAGAAGGCCGCCGCCGAAGCCGCCCGCCGCCAGGCTGCCGTGTCCCCGGAGCCGGACGACCGCGACCAGGGGCCGGGCAAGCCTCGCCGCGGCCTGTTCCGCCGGCGGGACTGACGAGGGCAAGTCGAAGGTACCCCTGGGCAAGCTCTTTGTTGTGGCGGCTTACCTGGGGGCGGCCAGCCCTGACTAGGGCCGGGCACCGCTCGCACGGGTCGTCGAGGAGCCACACCGCTGGTGGGGTCAGGCATGGATCTTCCGCTGCCTCCAACCGCACCTCTGCCTATCTCTGCACTCTGGGCGTCGTGGACAAGTCGGCACATATGACACCCAGGAGGGTCTCGTCGCCTCCACCCGACTTCACTGATATTTCACTCGGCACTGCCAGAGTGACGGTCAGCACCGGGACGGCAACACGGGATGACCGTGGTGCGCTGGAGGTGTCAGAGCACGCGGCGTCTGCCCGGGGCTCCGGTCACTGTCCTGTGCGAAGAAGGGAGCGTGAGGTGGACCACCAGTACGCGGCCCATTGTGTGCCGGGCACACCTTTCTACGATCGGTCAGATCTGGCCTCCACCAGCACCGATACGGCGCCTGCCGCTCTCTTCACGGCTGCTGGACGCCCATTGCCCAACGGATGGCGATCGGCCCACCACGGAGACTGGCTGCACCTCTTCCCGGACTGGTTACTGGCAGATGAGTCGGCGTTCCCCAAACAGGGGTGGAAGATTCATGTGTCGGCCACTGAGGAAGGCGCGGAAAAGACCGCTGCCGACGTCTGGGACTACTGCGTTCCGCAGGGGATCTCGTTCAAATTCGTGCGGGGACCGCACTTGTGGCGACTGCGGAACGCCAAGTACGCGCCCCGCGATGGCAGCGGGAAGCTCATCACCATCTACCCGGTCGACGACGTACAACTGCACAATGTGCTCAAGGAGTTGCACGAGATCATCGGTGGCCGCCCTGGGCCCTACGTCCTCACCGACCTGCGCTGGGCGGAGGGACCGCTGTATGTGCGATACGGCGCCTTCGTCCGCCGTGACTGCGTGGACGACCGAGGCAGGTTCGTCTCAGCAGTGGAAGATGATCAGGGGCGTCTCGTCCCCGACCATCGGGCGCCGGCGTTCTATGTCCCAACGTGGGTGAAGATGCCCTCCTTCCTTGAACCTCACCTGGCCGTTCGCAGCGCTACGACCCTCGCCGGGCTGCCATATCAGATCGAGGCCGCCTTGCACTACTCCAACGGTGGCGGCGTCTATCGGGGCACCGACACTCGCAATGGGCGGACGGTCATCCTCAAGGAAGGGCGCCCTCATGCCGGGCTCGCCACCGACGGTTCCGATGCGATCACACGGTTGGAGCGAGAGAAGGCCGCTTTGGAGATGTTGGCCGGTCTCGGGGTCGCACCGGCAGCGCGCGATTGGTTCGACCTCGGCGACCACCGTTTCCTCGTAATGGATTTCATCGAGGGCCGCGCCCTTAATTCCTTCTTCGCTCGTCGGCACCCCCTGCTGGCCGCCAACCCTGACCCCAAGGCCGTCGCCGAGTACACGGAGTGGGCACTGCGCATCTATCAGGCCGTCGAAAAAGCGGTGTGGGCGATGCACAGCAGGGGCTTGTGCTTCAACGACCTGCATCCATCCAACATCATGGTGTCACCGGACGAACAGTCCGTTACCCTCGTCGACTTCGAGGCATCTGCTCCGCCGTCGGAGACCGGCCGCCAGGTCGCAGCCCATCCGGGCTTCATCGCACCGCCCGGCCGCACGGGCACCGAGGTGGACCGGTATGCCCTGGCCTGTCTCCGGCTCGCTTTGTTCATCCCTCTGACCTCGCTCTTCGCCATCGATCGCATCAAGGCGAGCCATTTCGCTGAGATCGTCACCGAGCACTTCCCCGACGTCCCGCGGGAGTTTCTCCAGGAAGCCGTCGCCGAGATCACCTCAGCACTCCCAGAACCGGACATCGGCAGCCGGTCAGCACCGCGTTCAGCAAGCCCTCTGAGTCTGGTTTCGCGCTCTGAACACTGGTCCCCGCACTTGCCGGAACCCGGGAACTGGCCGCACGGTCGCGACTCGATGGTGCGCGCCATTCTGGCCTCTGCCACTCCCGACCGGGATGACCGGCTCTTCCCTGGTGACATCGCCCAGTTCTCCGACGGCGGCGGGCTCGGTCTGGCTCACGGTGCGGCGGGAGTGCTCTACGCGCTGGCCGAGAGCGGTGCCGAGCGGTACGAGGAAGGGGAGCGATGGCTGCTCAACCACGTCGACCCGCTGCCGCCAAACATGCCCGTGGGCCTGTACAACGGCCTGGCCGGCGTCATCCTCACCCTCAATCGCCTGGGCCACACCCAGGTCGCCCTCGATCTCACCGAGTCCCTGATCGGCTATGAGTGGCATCTCCTGCCTTCGGACCTGAACAGCGGCCTTGCCGGAATCGGCCTCCTCCTCGATCACCTCGCCCACGCCACCGGCGAGCAAACCTTCCACGAGCGAGCCATCGAAGCCGCGCAGATCATCGCCGACCGACTGGCTGCCCGCGAACAGCACAGTCCCGCACACCAGCGTGCCGGACTTCTGCACGGCGCCACTGGCCCCGCCCTGCTCTTCCTGCGGCTGCATGAACGAACCGGCACATCTGCTCTACTCGACCTCGCTCGCGACGCCTTGAACCTGGATCTTGCGCAATGCGCACCCATGACCGGCGGTGCACTGGGAGTGAACGAGGGATGGCGCATCACGCCGTCCCTCGGCATCGGCAGTGTCGGCATCGGCGCAGTCCTCGACGACTACCTTGCCCACGCGCCCGAGCAGGCCGCCGAACTCGCCGAGGCCCGCACGGGAATCCTGCTCGCCGCCCGGTCCCGCTCCTATACCCAGCCGGGGTTGTTCCAAGGGCGTGCCGGGCTGCTGTGGTTCGTCAACCGCACGACCACCCCGGGCGTACCTGTGGACGAGGTCCGGCGTCAGGCGGCTTCTCTCGGCTACTACCGCATGGCATATCGCGGCGACATCGCCTTCCCGGGCCACCAGATGATGCGGTTGTCGATGGACCTGGCCACTGGGACCGCCGGCTGCCTGCTTGCCCTAGCCACGGCGCTGGGGGACCACCCCGCGCACCTCCCGTTCCTGCCTAGCAGGGACGCCTCAATACCAGCCTCACGTCAGTGAGGCTGCGCTCCACAAGTTCCTCTGCACCCAAGGCAGACATCGAGAAAGGAAAACTCCATGTCACTCCTCGACCTGCAGGACCTGAACTCCGAAATCGAAACCACGGGCTTTGACAGCAACTACAGTGTCTACTCGTGCCACAGCTGGCTCAGCTCCCTGTGCGGATGCTGATAAAGGCAACAACGGGGTGGGCCGGCCGCCATGCGGCTGGCCCACCCCGGGCCCAATGGGCTTGGGCAGCCGAACGAGGTCAAGCAGGAACCATGCAGAAACGCAGCGTCGGATCGGGCGAAGACCAGGACGATATCGGTCCTCTTGCAGTGGGTCAGGGTTAAGAGCTCGTAACACGATCTTGTAGAGATGCGATGGCTGGGTGTGATGATCCGGCTGTTCGTGGGGTGTGAGTACGCGCCTGTGCTTCCCTCCCTTTAGAGTCTCCCGTCTCGATGTGCACACCGAGGGACCGGAGGTCGCTCCGGGGACACGCGGCCGACGGTCCGGGATCCTCTTCGGGCGGCACTCATGGGAAATATCGTGCGTGGTCCGAAGTTCCGCACTACTCAGGAGCCGTCTTGCACATACCCAGATACGTCACCGCCGTCTGTGCCGCCGCCGCGGCGACGGTCTTGGCCACCTCCACGTCCGCGGCAGCGGAGACCGGCCCGGCGCAGGGCAATTTCCTTCCCGCCATGGTCTATTCCATTCTCCGCCTCGACATCGATCCGCCGGGCGCCAACGACTGGAACTGCCGTCCCGGCGCCGCCCACCCGCGTCCGGTCGTCCTGGTACACGGCACCTACGAGAACCGCTACAACAACTGGGCCGGGATGTCACCCGAGCTGAAGGCCCAGGGCTACTGCGTCTACGCCCTCGACTTCGGCGACACCGACGACGCCGGAGTGGCTCTCGCTCCCACCGTCAAGGGTTACGGAGACATCAGACAGTCCTCCAAGGAGCTGGCTGCCTTCGTGGACAAGGTGCTCGCTGCCAGCGGATCCGGCCAGGTGGACCTTGTCGGCCACTCCCAGGGCGGGACCCTGTCCCGCTGGTATCTCAAGGCCGACGGAGGCGCGAACCCGGCCGACCCCTCGAAGAACAAGGTCAAGAAGGTCGTCCAGCTCGGCGCGACCAACCACGGCACCACCATGAGCGGCATCGAGACTCTCGCCGACAAGCTCCACATGCTGGAGTCCGGGGCGAAGCCCCTCGGGAAGGCTGGCGTTCAGCAGTACGAGAAATCCGACTTCATCAAGGAGCTCAACGCCGGCGGGGACACCGTTCCCGGGATCGAGTACACCGTGATCGGCACGAAGTACGACGAGATCACCACCCCCTGGCAGAGCACGTTCATGACAGTGGGCCCCGGAGCAACGGTGCGGAACATCACCTTGCAGGAAGGCTGCTTCGTCGACTTCTCCGCCCATCTGAGCATGTCGTACAGCCCACGTGCGATCGGATTGGTCAAGCGGGCCCTGGACCCCTCAGCGCCGGCTGCTCCTTGTGTGCCGAGGGCTCCCGCCTTCTGATTCCGGCCCGAAGGTCCGCCTTGGCCGATCTCGATCGTCGGTCGGCCGCCGGAGGATTGCCGGAAGGCGAGGCGGCCGACTCCGCCCTCCAGTCCCGTGAAGATCTGGCGGCCGCCGTTCTGGACGGTCTTCAATGCCCTGGTTCACCCCAGGAAACTCAACCGCACCTGGTTAGACCAGCGGTACAGCTGTTGGCGCCAAGCACTTGATCTTGGTCGTTAAGGGCTCGCCACGCGATCTTGTGGAGATGTGCCGGTCGGGCGGGGCCGGTGTGATGATCCGGTCGTTCGCGGGGTGTGAGGACGCGCCCGTGGATCGTGGACGATGACTTCTGGTTGCTGATCGAGCCGCTGCTGCCGCCCTGGCCGGAGCGGTCGCCGGGGCCAAGCCGGTGCCGGACAGGCTGTGCCCGCAGGGCATCTTGTATGTGCTCCACAACGGCATCGCATGGCACCTCCTCCCTCTGGAGCTGGGCTTCGGCTCCGGACAGACGTACTGGCGGCGCCTGGACCACTGGCAGCAGGCCGGAGTCTTCAAGAAGCCGTATCGCATCCTGCTCGCCAGGCTGAACGCGGCCGGCGAACTCGACTGGTCCCGCGCGTGCGTGGACGGTTCCCACGCCCACGCGAAAAGGGGGGCGCCGCAACCGGTCCGTCGCCGGTCGACCGGAGGAAGGCGGGCAGCAAGCACCACTTGTTCTGCGACGGCAAGGGCACCCCACTGCACGTCATCACGACCGCCGCCAACATCAACGACATCACCCAGACCCTCAACCTGGTGGGCGGCATCGCGCCCATCGCGGGACGGCCTGGCCGACCGCGGCAGCGCCCCGACTGCGTCCTGGGCGACAAGGCGTACGACTCCAAGGCCGTACGCCTGGAACTGCGGCGCCGCCGGATCATGCCGGTGATCTCCCGCAAGGGCACACCGAACATCAAGGGCCTGGGCAAGCTCCGCTACGTCGTCGAGCAGACCTTCGCCCTGCTCCACCAGTTCAAACGCCTCGCTGTCCGATGGGAACGACGCCTCGAACTTCACGACGCCTTCATCTCGGTGGGGTGCAACCTCATCTGCTTGCGGCGACTCAAGAACGCCGCATCATGATCTCGTTACGAGCTCTAAGGATGCCAGCGGCGGTAGCCGATACGGCCGGGTGCCTCAAGGCGGTGATCAGTACGGCGCCGGACTCAGTCTCGGGTGCCCAGACCATGTGCCAGGTGCCATCCCACTCACATCCGCAGCCCTGGTCTGGGTATGGATGCTGTTGAGAACACGCCGTGCATAAGGACAGCGCTCGGGATGCGGGGCATGAGCACCGAGGGGTCACCGCCGGGGGAGCGGCGGAGGTTATGCCAGCACTACACACGGGCGCGGCGGCCTGGATAGATGTAAACCGCGTCGCGGAAGTCCTGTGCCGGCCGCGGTCGGCTGTGCCCGGCAGGAGAGAAGAACCCCGGCGGCGGGCAGCATCGGCCGGACATCAGCGCACCGCCGGGGCTCTCCAGTCTCCTCTACGCGGCCGAGTCACCTGCGCCGGGGCAGCCCCCTGCGGAGCGGCGGAAGGGACCCGGGCTTGCGCGGCGCACAGCGGTAGCCGGGGGCGGAAAGGAACTTGACCGCGAAGCGGCGCCGCTTGCGGCGTCCATTCCGCCCCCGAGGTTCTGTGTCAACCTCCGGTGTCAGGTCGTCCGGGCCGGGCCCGGGGACGACACCAGCCCCTGTTTCTTATCCCCTGATCGGTGACACCGGCGGTCCTGGCCGCTGACGCGACCGGCGGCACCGGTCGGCCGCTTAGCCGAGGCCGCCGAGATCGGTGCCGCCCGAAGATGGCGAAGGCTCAGGGCATGCCCCGGGCACCCAGTCGTGTCACTGCTGGTTGGGCAGCAACTTGTGGTTTACCCAGTCGTACTCGAAGTAGTCGAAGAGTTGGCTGCCTTTAGAGCGAGGATCCTGTGGCCGGGGTACCCGGTAGTAGCGGCCGGTGAACTTCTGCTGGTCGACACTGAGACGGAGAAAGCCGTGTTGGTCGTCGCAGTAGGAGTCCAACGTCACCGGGTCCCCGGCGGTGTCGGCGAAGGTCACTGGGGGGATCATCTTCTCCCCGTCCACCTTCCGGATCGCGTGCAGGTTATGGTAGCCACCCGCGCCGGTGACCAGGTACAGGTACTGGGTCCCATCGGTGGTTGTCTTCGTCAGACGCTGGTAGTCGTGCACGTGCCCGGCCACGATCATGTCCGGGTGCCGGCCCGCCGCCGCAGCGGCATCCTCGATCACCGTCTTCATGTACGTCGACCCCGAATGATGGTCATCGGCGGAGTAGGGCGGGTGATGCAACGTCAAGATGATCGGCACACTCACTGGTAGAGCCTTCAGCTCCCCGGCCAGCCACTCGGCCTGATCGGGTTGGATCTCCCCGCCCGCGGGGACATTCGAGTACAGGCCGATGAAGTTCACGCACGGGGTCAACAAGGTCCAGTACACATTCGGTTGCACCATCGCCTTGCGATGCGAGTCCTGCGCCTCCGGCATCTTCACCGGCTCCGGGGCACAGAAGTTGCGCACGAACCCGTCCAACGTCGATCCGCCGGGCAGGTTCTCCCCATCGTGATTACCGGGCACCGCGAAGATCGGCGCCCCGTAAAACTCGTACGGCTGGTAAAATTGCGCGTAGTACTTGGCGATTTCCCCGTTGAAGTACACGCAGTCCCCCACAACGTAAAGAAACGCGGGCTTCCCGGCCGGGCCGGTGCCGACCGCTAGGTCGTCCTCCATCCCGGCGGCCACCAGCTCCTGTGGCACTGCGTAATCGATCCCGCCCATGTCCCCGTTCATGTGAAATGTCAACGACCCGGCCTTGGCGATGGCGTCGTAGGTGCGAGCGTCCAGCACGTCCTTCAGGTCCAGCCGGAACGGCGCGGCACCCGTCGGCGGCGGCAACGGCCGGAAATGCGTGTCCCGCGGCGGCTCCATATGCAGCCCCGCGCTCGGCCGCTTCCGGGCGAACATATGCCCACCCGAACCCTTGACCATCCCTGCAGCCATGCCCGCCTCCTACAACCCGCTCCGGCTGTGCATCGCACGCTAACGGCGAACCCGGCCCGTGCACCGTGGCAACACGCCGGACCACACCGCATTCGCGCGCATGCGCTGGGTGGAACCCCGGGCGGTGCATCGCATGCGTCAACGCCTCTGCCAGCCCGGCCTTCAGGCGCGCCGGAGTCCAGGTAGTGCGAGCCTCAGCCCGTGCGCCGCCGCACCCGGCCCGCCCGCCACGACGGCCCGCAATCTGACCGCTCACCCGCAGCCCCGTCCTGGTGGTCATCGGCGGTGCGGTCGCCACGGCGAGAAGCTGCTTCTGAGCGTGCCGGGCGGGGTGCCGACCGGGCAGGTCCGCTACGACAACCTCACCCCGGCAGTGCGCAAGGTGATCTTCCGTAGCCGGTCGCGGGAGGAGAACCCGAAGTGGACCGCGCTGCACGCCTTCTGCCCATGTTCCTGTGGGTTCCCGCAGCCTCCAGTCCCTGCCTCTGGCCTCGACGGCCTTCTGATCTGGGGATTCCAGCCTCTCTGACACGATCGGGTAATTGCTGCTCGTTTCTCGGGAATCCTGAAGTCTCCTCGGCTGTCATGGCGGAGTGGCCGGATAGCTGAAGGGGAGGAAAGGTATGGCACTGGCTGTCGTCCGCGATCTGCGGTCAGAGCTACGGCTGGAGACCAACGAGGAGATCGCCGCCTTCGAGCAGGACCTCTTGGCGGAATTCGTCCTCGCGCGGGCCTCGGCCGGAGAGCTGAGCAAGTGCGCGCAGTTTGTCGGTGGCGAGCTGCTGAGGCGGTAGCTCTGCTGAGGCGGTAGCTCGGCGCCGGTCACGTCTCCATCATGCTCCGCGCCTGGCGGTACGGGGACCCCGGCGGCGGTGAGCTCGTCACGGCCGACCGGGCTCGCTCGCGTACCTGCACGTCGCGGCGTCGATACCGGTACGGGCAGGCCCCGGCCGCCGTCGAGCGCCCGGTCCTCTCGGGTGCGGCCGGGGTGGAGATCGCGGCGGTCGAGATCTGCCCCACACATGTGCCGTATGTCCAGGCTACCGCGCGCCGCCGGTGCGTTCGTGTGCGCGGCTGCGGTCGGCGCGGGCCGTGCCCAGGGCGCGCGCGGTAGCTCGGACGGGTGGTGGGATGGTGGGGTCCTCGCGCTGATTGTCCGGCTCTACCATCGTCCTGGCGGCCCAGTGCCCTTTTTTCGGAGTACCGCTTGAGTGCGCTTGCCGCGCGTGTCGTTCGCCCCGCCCTCCGTCCCCGCCGTCTGCTGCTAGTCGCGGTGGAGGAGATCCGCCGCGGAGATCAGATCTTCGATTCCGCCTCCCGGCGCTGGTCTGTGGATTCGCGTGGAAGGACACGGTCCCGGCCGCCGGGTGCGCCTGGAGACCGGGGCCGCCCACACCTACCGCATGGGCAGCCACACCACCGTGCGCCGCACGGTAGGGGGACATCTGGCCCTAGCGCTCCGCCAGCCCTGCTCCGCTGAGGCTCGTAGGAGCTGACGGTCCGGCCGTCACCCGGCGTGGGAGCGTGGGCGGGTGACATCAGTTGTTCTTGCGACGGGTGGAGCCACTCCGGGTGCGCAGGTGGGCGCCGGAGGCGGTGAGCACGCTGTGGACGAACCCGTAACTGCGGCCGTGTGTTTCGGCGACGGCCCGGATGGTCTTGCCGCCTTCGTACTCGTTTTTGATCACGCCCGCGATCTCCTCCCGCGCAGCGCCGGTGATCCGCTTGCCCTTGTCCACGACTGGTTTTCCTCGGCGCTCAGCTTGTTCTTTAACCTCATGCCACTGCGGAATGCTTGCCGGTGGAGAAAATGCGGTGCGTGCTGGCACCGCGCTGGTCAGACTCGCTGACATGACTGAGAAAATCACCCGCATCAACCCCAAGCAGCTGCATGAGACACCCGGCTACCACCACATCACCGTGGTGGAGGCAGGCCGTACCGCCTATCTGGCGGGGCAGTGCCCGCTTGATCGGAATGGTGACCTCGTCGGTTCCGGTTCCCTCGCGACGCAGGTCGACCAGGTTGTCGCGAACGCGCTCGCTGCCCTGGCAGCGGTGAGTGCCCAGCCTGAACATGTGGTGCGGTCAGTGATCTACGTGCGGAGCGATGAGAGGGACATTCTCGGAGCAGCATGGCGTCGGCTCACCGAGTCTGCCCTGGGTCCGGCGTTCACCACCGCCAGCACGCTCTTGGGCGTCGCCCAGCTGGGCTTTCCGGGACAGCTCGTCGAGGTGGATCTCACCCTGGCGCTGCCTCACTGACTTCGAACGGCGCATCGAACTGGGTAGCCCAGCTGGGCATTCGCGGGACGTTGGGGCGGCCTTCGTCTGATCATGTGCTCCGACCAAGGTGCACCGATCAAGGCGAAGGCCGTGAAGATGAGTCTGCTGCCTGACGCCGGTCCCGGGGAGGCGTTCGCGCAGGCGTCACGCTTCCGGGAAGACCTATTCGACTGCCTGACCGTGCGCGGGGACGAGCTGTTCGAGCTCGTGGACGTATTGCTGTGCGCGGACGGGCCGGTGACGTCGCCGGTGGATCTGACGCTGGTGGCCGAGCACCGGCATGGGCACGGTGCGATGTACGAGGCGTTGAACCACGGGAACGTGGACGTACCCCGGATGCGGCAGGTGCTGGCCGGTCTGCCGGTGCCACGGGCCGCCGACGGGCGCCTGGTCCTCGCGGTCGATGTCAGCAACTTGCTCCGTCCTGACGCGCCGACCAGCGCGGAACGCCTGTTCTGCCACGTCTATGGCCGCAGCGGACGCTCCTCGGACCACTTCATCCTCGGCTGGCCGTACTCGTTCGTCGCCGCCCTCGAATCGGGCCGGACGTCCTGGTGCCGGCTCCTGGGCGCCGTCTCCCAGCGCCGCCGGGTGGGCCCCGACCAGAGCTAA
>NZ_JAVRFI010000026.1:0-98018 GCF_031845785.1 Streptomyces hesseae | reverse complement strand
GAGGGGGAGGGGGGTTCCTCGGGTGTGGGGTCGGCGGGCGCAGCGACGCGGGGCGGGGTGCCGGGCTCGGCGTCGGCGGTCGCGGAGTCCGTCGCGGCGGTGGCCGCACGGGACGGATCGGCCGACTCGGCGTCTACGGGCGCGACAGCGGCACGACGCCGCTTGGCGGACGCGGGGCGCTTCTTCGGCTTGGCCGCAGCACGCCCGCGGTCGGCCGGAACGGCCGGATCGGCACCGGACTGGTCGGCGGGCGAAGCCGGAGCGCCGGAACGGCGTGCGGAGCCGTGCACGGCCATGGGCCGGGTGTCCGGCTCCTTGCCGGGCGCGGGGATCGGGACGGCCGACGCGGAGGGGGTCCGGGGCGCAGCCCCGGTTTCGGGAAGGGGAGGGTCAGGGGCGAGCAACGTGTCGTAAAACCGCACCCCCGCGAACGGCACATCAAGCCGCCCCGCATCCACCACCCCCCGCTCGGCCTCCGGCGGTACAAACGGTTCCGCGAACGGATCCGCGTCGAAGTCGAAGCGGAACCGCTCCTCCCGCCCCCGGGCGGTCTCCCGTGCCGGGTCGGCCGCCTGAGCCGTCTCGGCCGGACGGACGCCCCGCGCCGCATCCCGCCGCTCCCCGGCAAGCAGCGCCAGCGCCTCCTCCGTGGCGCGCTCGAGCGCGTCCTCGCCGTCCCGGTCCCGGCCACCCACGCGCCCGCGCTCGCCCGCGCTCACGACGGCTTCCCGTCCGTTTCCGCTTCCGCTTCCGCCGCCCACCGCTCGGCCAGCGCACCCGCCACCCGGGCCGCATCGGCCACGGCCTCCGCGCCCCCGCCCCGCAGCGCGGCGGCATATCCGACGAGGAAGGTCGTCAGGGGCGCGGCGGGGCGGGCCACGCCGTGCGCGGCGTCACGCGCGAGGTCCAGGAGACCGGCTCTGTCGACGTCGAGTTCGATGCCCAGCTCGGCCTTGACCGCGGAGATCCATTCATCCAGCACATGCCTATCGTCCCTGATGCGCGCGCGGGCCTCGCTGATGTCCTCCCAGGTGTCGCAGTCGAAGGAGGCGCCGGCGTGGGGCAGCCGGGCGAGCGCCAGCTCACCCGTGAGCATCCGCAGCGGCAGCCCGACGAGCGTGCCGTGCTCGGCGACGAGCAGCCCGAGCTCCCGCCGCAGCGACTCCGCCCGGTAGGCGGCGACCAGCGGCTGCTCCCGCCCGTCCCCGTCCACGAGGACCGCGCCTTCGGCACCCGCGACGCCGTCGTCGAGGGCGGCGACCAGCCCCCGCACCGCTCCCGTCGCCAGGAACGGCAGGTCGGCCGAGAGCAGGAGCACCCGTTCCGCGCGGACCTCGCGCAGCCCGGCGTCCAGGCCCGCGAGGGGCCCGCCGCCGGGCGGGTCCTCAAGAGCCCAGGTCACGGGCCGGACCGTGGGCCGCCGGGGGCCGACGACCACGGTCCGCCCGGCGTCGGCGCAGGCGCCCAGCACCCGGTCGAGCAGCGCCCGGCCGCCGACCCGCACGGCGGGCTTGTCCGCTCCTCCGAGCCGCCGGGCGGCACCTCCGGCCAGTACTACCGCGTCGAATACCGTCACCCGTCGAGTATGGCGACTCTGCCACGACCGCCCCGGATCAGCCTGCTCGGATCAGAGCGACCGGATCAGCCTGCCCGGATCAGACCGTCCGCAGCAGCACCGCCGGCTGCTCCACGCAGTCCGCCACGTACCGCAGGAAGCCGCCCGCCGTGCCGCCGTCGCACACCCGGTGGTCGAAGGTGAAGGACAGCTGCACCACGTGCCGCACGGCCAACTCCCCCTCGTGCACCCAGGGCTTGGGGGCTATGCGGCCGACCCCCAGCATGGCCGCCTCGGGATGGTTGATGATCGGCGTGGAGCCGTCGACGCCGAACACCCCGTAGTTGTTGAGGGTGAACGTGCCGCCGGCCAGCTCGGCCGGACTGATCTTGCCCGCCCGCGCAGCCTCGGTGAGCCGGGCCATCTCGACGGACAGTTCGACCGCGTTGCGCGCGTTGGCATCGCGCACCACGGGCACGACCAGGCCGCGATCGGTCTGGGCGGCGAAGCCCAGATGGACGTCCGGCAGCCGGACGATCTCCTGGGCCTCGGTGTCCACGGTCGCGTTGAGCTCGGGGTACTTGGCGAGCGCCGCCGTGCAGATCCGGGCCAGCAGGGCGAGCAGGGACACCTTGGCGCCGCCGGAGGCGTTCATCGCCCGGCGCGCGGCCAGCAGTTCGGTGGCGTCCGCGTCCACCCAGCATGTGGCGTCGGGTATCTCGCGACGGCTGCGGCTGAGCTTCTCGGCGACCACGCCGCGTACGCCGCGCAGCGGTACGCGCAGGCCGTCGGGCACCCGTCGCCCGCCGGAGGCGCGGCGGGCGGGCCGGGCCCCTTCGGGGCGGGCGGCGTGCCGCGTCGTCTGGCCCACGGGTGCCGTGCGGGGGGCGTGCGCGGTGAGTGCGGTGAGCGCCGCCTCCTCGACGTCGGCGCGCAGGATCAGCCCGTCGGGGCCGGTGCCCCGGACCCGGGTCAGGTCCACGCCGCGCTCGCGGGCGAGGCGCCGGACGAGCGGGGAGATCACCGCCACGGCCGTGGGCGCCGGTGCCCGTTCGGCCGGGCGTTCGGTCTCGCGGGCCTGCGGCCTGACCCGGCGGCGGCGCGCCACGGGGGCCTGGGTGCCGTAGCCGACCAGCACATTGCCCGAGCCCTCCTCGCCGTTGGCCTTGGCCCCGGTGGTGACCCCGGCGGCTTCGCCGCGGTCACCCGGGGACGCCTCGACGGCCGCCGGGCCGGCCGAAGGCGCGGCGTCCGCGCCACCCGCGCCGCCCGTGGGCGCCGTCTCCCCGACCGCCACGGTCAGCAGCGCTGCTCCGACGGGGAGTTCCTCCCCTTCCTCGCCGAAGCGGGCGGTGACCACGCCCCCGTAGGGGCAGGGCACCTCCACCATCGCCTTGGCCGTCTCGACCTCGACCACGGGCTGGTCGACGGCGACCACGTCGCCGATCTTCACCAGCCAGCGGACGACCTGCGCCTCCGTGAGACCTTCGCCCAGGTCGGGCAGCGTGAACTCGCGCACCACCGCCATCAGCGCGCACCACTCTCATATTCGTCAGGGGTCCATTGCGATTCCCATTGCAGCCGTGCCACCGCGTCCAGGACCCGGTCCACGCCCGGCAGATGGTGCTTCTCCAGCATCGGCGGCGGGTACGGGATGTCGAAGCCCGCGACGCGCAGCACCGGCGCCTCCAGGTGGTGGAAACAGCGCTCGGTGATCCGGGCCGCCAGCTCCCCGCCCGGGCCGCCGAATCCGGTCGACTCGTGGACGACCACCGCGCGCCCGGTCCGCCGTACGGACGCGCAGACGGTCTCCTCGTCGAAGGGGACCAGCGACCGGAGGTCGACGACCTCCAGGTCCCAGCCCTCCGCCACGGCCGCCTCGGCGGCCTCCAGGCAGACGGGCAGCGACGGCCCGTAGGTGATGAGCGTCGCGGACGTGCCTCGTCTGCGGACGACCGCCTTGCCGATGCCCGGCACGTCGTCGGGGTGGTCCGGGTTCCAGTCGGCCTTGGACCAGTAGAGCCGCTTGGGCTCCAGGAAGATCACCGGGTCGTCGGAGGCGATCGCGGCGCGCAGCAGCCCATAGGCGTCGGCGACGGTCGCCGGGGCGACGACATGGAGGCCGGGGGTGGCCAGGTAGTAGGCCTCGGAGGAGTCGCTGTGGTGCTCGACGCCGCCGATGCCGCCGCCGTAGGGGACGCGGACGGTGATGGGCATGGGCATGGCTCCGCGCGTGCGGTTGCGCATCCGGGAGACATGGCTGACGAGTTGCTCGAAGGCGGGGTAGGCGAAGGCGTCGAACTGCATCTCCACGACGGGCCGCAGTCCGTACATGGCCATGCCCACGGCCGATCCGAGGATGCCGGCCTCGGCCAGAGGGGTGTCCGTGCAGCGGTCCTCGCCGAACTCCTTGGCCAGCCCGTCGGTGATCCTGAAGACGCCGCCGAGGGCGCCGACGTCCTCGCCGAGGACGTGGACCGCCGGGTCCTCGGCCATGGCGTCGCGCAGCGCGCGGCCGAGTGCCTGCGCCATGCTGGCGGGCCTGCGGCCGGTTTCGACGGACGCGGTGGTCATCGCTGGCTTCCTTCCTGGGGGCCGCCCGCCCGGGCGCCCGGGAGCTCTCCCGCGGCGGTCAGCTCAGCACGCAATTGTGCTGCCTGCTCGCGCAGTTGGGCAGTCTGCTCGACGTAAACATGCGTGAACAGTTCCATCGGATCGAGCACCGGGTCCTGGTGCATCCGCTCGCGAAGATCGGCCGCCATGCGTTCGGCGGCGTCCTGTTCGGCCCGTATGGCGTCGTCGTCGAGCAGCTCGCGGTCGCGCAGTTCGCGCTCCAGCAGGGCGATGGGGTCGTGGGCGCGCCAGGCCTCGACCTCGACGTCGCTGCGGTAGCGGGTGGCGTCGTCGGCGTTGGTGTGTGCCTCGATGCGGTACGTGACGGCTTCGACCAGGGTGGGGCCGCCGCCGGTCCTGGCCCGGTGGACCGCCTCGGTCATGACCTGGTGGACGGCGGCCGCGTCATTGCCGTCGACGAGCCGGCCCGGCATGCCGTAGCCCACGGCCTTGTGCGCCAGGGAGGGGGCGGCGGTCTGCTTGGCGAGGGGGACGGAGATGGCGAAGCCGTTGTTCTGCACGAGGAAGACGACGGGGGCCCGCCAGACGGCCGCGAAGTTCAGCGCCTCGTGGAAGTCGCCCTCGCTGGTGCCGCCGTCGCCGACCATGGCGAGGGCCACGACGTCGTCGCCCTTGAGGCGGGCGGCGTGCGCGAGCCCGACCGCGTGCGGCAGCTGGGTGGCCAGCGGGGTGCACAGCGGGGCGACGCGGTATTCATGCGGGTCGTAGCCCGTGTGCCAGTCGCCGCGGAGCAGGGTCAGGGCCTGCACGGGGTCCATACCGCGGGCGACGGCGGCGAGGGTGTCCCGGTAGCTGGGGAAGAGCCAGTCCCGGGGCTCCAGGGCCAGGGCCGCGGCGACCTGACAGGCCTCCTGACCTGTGGAGGAGGGGTAGACAGCGAGCCGGCCCTGCCGCGTCAGCGCGGTGGCCTGCGTGTTGTAGCGGCGGCCGCGTACGAGCTGTCCGTACAGCCGCAGAAGAAGTGCCGGGTCGCACCCGTCCGCGGCCGGGGTGCCGAGCACCCGGAACGGCTCCGCGTCGGGCAGCAGCGGCGCGGGGTCGGTACGGGGTTGCCAGGCCGGGGGCGGGGTGGGCCGGTACGAGCCGGGCTGCTCCAGAACCGTCATGGCGAGCACCTCCTCTTGGGACGAGCTTGACCGGAAAGCGTCCTGCGCTCTCCCTACCGATTGTTCGGTCGTCGGCACTTTTTGGCTACAGGCGACCCGAGCCTGTGGACAAACGGTTCTCCACAACCTGAGATATGGGCAGGACGTCCATGAAGGGGAGGCAGGGCGGTATGCCGGACGAACAGATGGCCACTTCGGGCGGCAGACCGCCCGCCCGCCCGCTCGACGACATAGACCGCTCGATCCTGCGCATGCTCCAGGCGGACGGCCGGGCCTCGATACGGTCCGTGGCCGAGCGGGTGCACGTGTCGCGGGCCAACGCCTACGCGCGGATCAACCGGCTCATCGACGACGGCGTGATCAAGGGGTTCGGCGCCCGGATCGACCAGGAGCGGGCCGGGCAGGGCGCCTCGGCCTACATCACGTTGAAGATCGTCCAGAATTCGTGGCGCACGGTCCGCGAAAAGCTCCGGGAGCTGCCGGGCGCCGCCCACATCGCCCTGGTGAGCGGGGACTTCGACGTCCTGCTGCTCGTCCACACCAAGGACAACCGCGCCCTGCGCGAGCTCGTCCTGAGCCGTATCCAGGCGATCGAAGAGGTCCTGAGCACTCGGACGCTGCTGGTCTTCGAGGAGACGGACCTCAAGGAGGACCGCCCGCTCGACGACGGCCGCTAAGGCGCCCGGGGGGCGCGGTGCGGCGGCCGACGGCGGGCGGTGGTCGGCGGAGGCGTCAGCGGTAGGTGCGCAGGCCCGCGAAGGCCGTGTGGACCACCGCGTCGGCCACCTCGTCGCTCGTGGCGGCCCCGCCCCGATCCGGCCGGTACCACTCCACGACCGAATTGATCATTCCGAAGAGCAGCCGGGTCGCCAGCCGGGCGTCCACGTCCTGCCGGAGGTCACCGTCGACGGCGGCCTCCTTCAGCAGCCCGGCGACGCGGTGGTCGAAATCGCGCCGCCGCTCCATTGCCCAGCGCTCGGTGTCCGTGTTGCCCCGTACGCGCAGCAGCAGCGTCACATAGGGCAGCTCCGCGATCAGCACCTCGACGGTCCGCCGGGTGACGTACTCCAGCCGCTCGACCGCCCGCCCGCCGGTGGCGCCCGGCTCGTCCAGGACCGCGAAGAGGCCGTCCAGCGCACGGCTTATGGCGAGCCGCAGCAGCTCCTCCTTGCCCTTGACGTGGTGGTAGATCGAGGACTTGGAGATCCCGGCCGCCTTGGAGAGGTGCTCCATGGAGGTGCCGTCGTAGCCCCGCTCGTTGAACACCTTGACGGCGACCGCGAGCAGCGATTCGGGCGTGTAGGTGTCGCGCTTGGCCATGGTCATGATTACAGCAGGCTCTCTTCGACGGCCGCACGGCGGCGGAGGGACAGGGACGGGTGGTAGCGGCCGCCGGGGTACTCCTGGTCCAGCCCCCACAGGATGTTCCGGATCCGTTCCAGGCCGAGCTCCCGGCCCCACTCCAGGGGTCCGCGCGGATAGTTCACGCCGAGCCTCATGGCCGTGTCGATGTCCTCACGGCTCGCGACGCCCCGGGCGGCGGCGTCCTCGGCGAAGTCGACGAGCATGGCCACCGTGCGGGCGACGATCAGGCCCGGGACGTCGTCGATGACGCTGACCTTCTTGCCGAGCGCCTGGAACAGGCCGACGGCGGCGCGCACGTCTGCTTCCGGCGCCTTCCGGGACGGGGCGAGGGCGACCCGGGTGCAGGAGCGGTAGTCGAGCGCGAGGTCGAAGTGGATGGTCGTCTCACCGTTCTGCGGGGTGGCGGCCTCGCCCTTGGTGAGCGTGAGCCGCGTGCCGCCGGGCAGCCCGATGTACCACTCGGGCTCGTGCGGCGTGCTGTCCCGTACGACCTTGACGCCCGCCTCCTCGATCATGGCGCGCAGTGGCGCGCAGACGGGCGGCACCGGGCCGTGCCAACCGATCTCCGCAGGGGCCTCGCAGGGCTCCGCCGTGCTCGGCTCGGGCCTCTCCGCCCCGTCGGCGTACGGGAACCATCCCGCGCCGGCCTTCCGGCCCAGCAGCCCGGCCTGTACGAGCCTCCCCTGGGCCAGCGACGGCGTGAACTTCGGGTCGTGGAAGAACGCCTCGTGGACCGAACGGGTGACGGCGTCGTTCACGTCCTGGCCGATGAGGTCGGTCAGCTCGAAGGGGCCCATCGCGAAGCCGCCGCTCTCCCGGAGCACGGCGTCGATGGTGGCGGGGTCGGCGCCCCGCTCCTCGTACACGCGGAAGGCCTCGGCGTAGAAGGGCCGGGCGAGGCGGTTCACGATGAAGCCCGGGGTGTCGGCGCAGGCCACGGGGGTCTTGCCCCACGCGGCGACGGTGGCCCGGGCCCGCTCGGCGGCCGCGTCGTCGGTGGCGCGGCCGCGTACGACCTCGACGAGGGGGAGCACCGGCGCGGGGTTGAAGAAGTGCAGGCCGACGAAGCGGCCGGGCAGGCGCAGCGCCCCGGCGACGGCGGTCACCGGCAGGGACGAGGTGTTGGTGGCGAGCAGGCAGTCGTCGGCGACGGCCGATTCCAGCTCCTGGAAGAGCTTCTGTTTGGCGTCCAGCCGCTCCACAATCGCTTCGATGACGAGCGCGGAGTCGGCGAGTTCGGCGAGCCGCGCGGCGGGCCGCAGACGGGCGAGAGCCGCGTCCCGGCCGGCCGCGTCGAGCCTGCCCTTGTCCACCAGGCGGCCGAGCCGGGCGGCGATCGCCCGGGCCGCCTCCTCCGCCTGGCCGGGCACCGCGTCGTACAGCCGTACGGGGTGGCCCGCGACCAGGGCGACCTGGGCGATGCCCTGGCCCATGGTGCCGGTGCCGACGACGGCGACGGCTCGGGCCGGGTCGATTGCGGTCATGACAGTGATCCTCCCCGATGAGTTGTCCACAGGTTCGCCGGGCCCCCTTGCCCCGACCGATCGTTCGGTTACTGTATCCACCGGGGGCGCGTCTGATCCCCCGTATCGGAGCCCCGCTCGACGAGGAGTTGGTCTGACGTGACCGCCGGACTCACCACCGCCCAGCTGATCGAGAAGCACCGCCCCACTCTTGACCAGGCCCTGGACGCCATCCGTTCGCGCGCGTACTGGTCCCCGCACGCCGAGCACCCGAAGGCCTACGGGCCCGAGGGCGCGCCCGGCAGCCTGGGCGCCGCCGAGGGCCAGGCCGCCTTCGACGCGCAGCGCGGCAAGCGCTTCGAGCTGGACCAGCCCGGCACCGACGGCTGGACGGGCTCGGAGGTCTCGCCGTACGGCTTCGAGCTGGGCATCGAGTATCCGCACGCCGATGTCGACGTCCTCCTGCCCACGCTGCGCGCGGCGATGCCCGCGTGGCGGGAGGCGGGCCCGGAGACGCGGGCGGCGGTCTGTCTGGAGATCCTGGCCCGGATCAACGCCCGGACGCACGAGTTCGCGCACGCGGTGATGCACACCAGCGGCCAGGCGTTCATGATGGCCTTCCAGGCCGGCGGGCCGCACGCGCAGGACCGCGGCCTGGAGGCCGTCGCCTACGCCTACGCCGAGCAGACGGGCGCCGCCCCGGAGACCGCCGAGTGGGTCAAGCCGCAGGGCAAGCGCGATCCCCTGAAGCTGAACAAGCAGTTCACCGCCGTGCCGCGCGGCGTCTCCCTGCTCATCGGCTGCAACACCTTCCCCACGTGGAACGGCTACCCGGGTCTGTTCGCCTCGCTGGCCACCGGCAACGCCGTCCTGGTCAAGCCCCACCCGCGCGCGGTACTGCCGCTCGCCCTGACCGTGCGTGTCGCCCGCGAGGTGCTGGCCGAGGCCGGTTTCTCCCCCGACCTGGTCGCGCTGGCCGCCGAGCGGGACGGCGAGGGCATCGCCAAGTCCCTGGCCGTCCGGCCGGAGATCCGCATCATCGACTACACGGGCTCCACCGCCTTCGGCGACTGGCTGGAGGCCAACGCCCGCCAGGCGCAGGTCTTCACGGAGAAGGCGGGCGTCAACACCGTCGTCGTCGACTCCACCGACGACTACAAGGGCATGCTCTCCAACCTGGCCTTCTCGCTGTCCCTCTACAGCGGCCAGATGTGCACCACCCCGCAGAACCTGCTCATCCCGCGCGAGGGCATCGCCACGGACGCCGGGCACAAGTCCTTCGACGAGCTCGTCGCCGACCTCGCCACGGCCGTCGAGCGGCTCCTGGGCGACGACGCCCGGGCCAACGCCCTGCTCGGCGCCATCGTCAACGACCAGGTCAAGGCCCGCATCGACGCCGCCGCGCAGCTCGGCGAGGTCGCTCTCGCCTCCCGTACCGTGGCCAACCCCGACTTCCCCGGCGCCACGGTCCGCACCCCGGTCATCGTCAAGCTCGACGGTGCCAAGCCGGACGCCGAGGCGGCCTATCTCTCGGAGTGCTTCGGCCCGGTGTCCTTCGCGGTGGCGGTCGGCTCCATCGCCGACGCGGTGGAGCTGCTGCGCCGCACGGTGCGGGAGAAGGGCGCGATGACGGTCGGGGCGTACACGACCTCGGCCGATGCCGAGCGGCTGATCGAGGACGCCTGCCTGGAGGAGTGCGCCCAGCTCTCCCTCAATCTCACCGGCGGGGTGTACGTCAACCAGACGGCCGCGTTCTCCGACTTCCACGGCTCGGGCGGCAACCCCTCGGCCAACGCGGTCCTGTGCGACAGCGCCTTCGTCGCCACCCGCTTCCGCACGGTGGAGGTACGCCGCCAGGCCTGAGCCGGCCGGGGGCCGGGGCTCAGCCCGCCGTGGGCGCCGCCCCGCCCTCGCTCCCACCCCAGTGGAACAGCGCCATCGCCACGCTCGTGGCCAGGTTGTAGCTGGACACCTGCGGCCGCATCGGCAGGGCGACCAACCGGTCCGCCCTGCCCCGCAGCTCCGCCGAGACCCCGTGCCGCTCCGACCCGAACACGAGCAGCGCGTCGTCGGGCAGGGGGACGCCGCGAATGTCGTCCCCCTCCGGGTCCAGGACGTACAGCGGCCCCGGGGGCAGCTCATCGGCCGGCAGCCGTTCCACGGCCGTCGCGTAGTGCAGCCCGGCCCCCGACCGCACGGCGTTGGGGTGCCAGGGGTCGATGTCCCCGGTGGTGACCACGCCGGTCGCGCCGAAGCCGGCCGCCAGCCGGACCACCGCCCCGACGTTGCCGAGGTTGCGCGGGTTGTCCAGGACGACGACGGGCGCCGGCCGGGGCCGCCGCGCCAGCGTGTCGAGGTTGGTCCGGCGGTCCCGGCGCGCGGCCAGGGCGGCCACGCCCGTGGGGTGGATCCTGGGCACGAGTTCCCGCAGCGTCGCCGCAGGCACCTCCACCAGGAGGTCGTCGAGGGTGTCCGTCAGATCGCCGGCCAGGTCGGCGGAGAGCGCCAGGACGGAGGCCTTGTCGCTGGTGAGGGCGGGCCCCACGGGCGCCCCGAAGCGCAGGGCGTGCTTGAGCGCGTGGAAGCCGTCGAGCAGCACGGCGCCGGGCGCGTCGGCGGCCCACCGCCGCAGCGCGGCGGTGCCGGGATCGTCCTGGGTCATGGACCTCAGCCTACGGTCCGCCGGCCGGGCCCCGGCACGGCGGCCGGCCCGCCCGCCGAGCCGTCGGCCGGGCCGTCGGCCTCCTCGGCCGGGGTCCGGGGAGCGGGGCAGGACCCCACCGGCTCCGGCCGCCAGCGGGCCAGGGGCAGGGGCAGGAGACGCCGGGCGCCCTCCAGTCGGCGCAGGAAGGACGTCGGCAGGAACACCGCGTCCGCGACGATCATCGCGAGGGAGAAGAAGGGCAGGCCCAGCAGCACGGCGATGCCGAGGTGCTCGGCCATCATCAGCGCCAGCAGCACGTTCTTCACCCGCCGGTTGAGCAGGGTGAAGGGGAACGCGACCTGGACGGCCACCGTGCCGTAGCTGAGCAGCAGGACGACGAGGCTGCTGGCGGCGAGGGTGTGGGAGAGCCAGGGCCAGGGCGAGAAGTAGTCGATGTGCATCGGGTAGAACAGCGCGGTGCCGTCCTGCCAGCGCGTTCCCTGGACCTTGTACCAGCCGGCCGTGGCGTAGATCAGACAGACCTCCGCCATGATCACCAACAGGGCGCCGTTGTGCGCCAGATGGGCCAGCGCGTCGAGCACGGCGCGCGGCTCCCCGGGGGCGTGACGTCGCACGGCCCACCACAGTCCCTGGACGGCCCACAGCCCCCACAGGGCGACGGGCCAGGAGAGGCCGGGCAACGGTCCTTCTCCGGTCCAGGACATGCGGTCGTCGCCCAGGAACTGCGCGAGGACGAGCCCGAGCCCGCACACCACCCACAGCACGACGCCCGTCAGGTCCCACGAGCCCGCGCCAAACCCCTGGCCGTTCTCGTCGCCCTCGGCGCCCTCCCGCTTCCGGCGTGCCGCGCGCCGGGCGTCGAGGGACCAGACCTGGCCGCAGCGGGTCAGGACCATGTAGAGCGCCATCAGATGGACGACGTTGTCGCCGCCGTCCCCGATGAACACGCTGCGGTTCTGGAGCGACAGCACACCGAGCATGGAGAGGACCGACATGGTCCGGGTGCGCCACCCGAGCATCAGCAGGGCGCTGAAGACGATGGCCAGCGCGTAGACGGTCTCGAACCACACGGGGCTGTCGGACCACATCAGCGCGGTGAAGGCGTGGTTGTCGCCGGTGAGTTCGTGGGCCATCCCCCAGCTCCAGGGGGCGTTCGGCCCGTAGAGCTCATGACGGTTGGGCCATTCGCGGAGCAGGTAGCACAGCCAGGTGAAGGAGAGGCCGATCCGCAGGAGGGCCGTCTGATAGGGGCCCAGGGAGGCGCCGGTGACGCGGGCGAGAGCGCGCGAGAGTGAAGCGGTCATCGGTTCCTCGCCTCCGCGAGATCGGCGGTGGTCACCGGCCACCAGCCCAGCACCCGGTACACCGGCTTGGTGTCGGCCTTCTCGTCGCTCCAGGGCGGAGGCGCGATGGGGGTGGACACGGACCGCACCTGGACGCGTTCGACCGGGTGGCCGTCCTGGATCGCGCCCAGCCGGGAGACGGCGATGCGGCGGACGTACTGCTCGGCGAGGCGGCCGCGCAGGCCGCTGGGGTGCTCCTGGGCGTCGTGGGTGCCCGCGTAGAAGTCCCAGGCGCGGCGGAGCTCGTTCTGCCGGGTGTGGCTGGGGACGGGGTTGTGGAGTATGTCGGCGCCGTCGCGGGCCGACAGGTCGGCCCAGGGGGTGACGGTGGTCCGGCCGTCCGGGCCGGTCAGCTCGGCGCGCGCCTGGACGGCGACGTTCTGCTGGAGCGGGTTGGGGGCGAAGAACTTCCAGTTCTGCTCGAACTCCGGGTAGACGTAGTCGTCTATCTCCGCCGCGTGCTGTTTGCTGACCGTGTTCGGCGGCGCCACGTGCAGGAACATCATCGTCAGGTGCACCGCGACCGCCATCGTCACCACCACGACGCCCACGGCGATGACGACGCGTGACGGCAGGGACAGGCCTTCCGGCCCGGCGGTGCCGCCGGCCCGCTCGCGCGCCTCGTCCGTCTCCATCGCCCCGCCCCGATTCCGTGTCCGCCGGTCCATGCGCCCATGGCGCGCCGCCGGGCGCCCGAGTGCCCCGGCGTGCACCCGAACCGTACCGACGTGGCCCCACGAGGCCCAGCCGCCCGCGGGTTATCCACAGGCTTGACAGGGTCTGGGGCTCGCCCCACCATTGAACCGAACGATCGGTCGGTAGGGAGAGTCATCGAGGCGAGGGGGCACGGCATGACCACGACGGCGCCGGAGACGGAAGCGCTGGAGGCGGTGTTCCAAGCCGCCGTGGCCTCCGACGAGCGCATCGAGCCACGCGACTGGATGCCCGACGCCTATCGCGCCACGCTCGTCCGGCAGATCGCCCAGCACGCGCATTCCGAGATCATCGGCATGCAGCCCGAGGCCAACTGGATCACCCGCGCGCCCTCGCTGCGCCGCAAGGCGATCCTCATGGCCAAGGTGCAGGACGAGGCCGGCCACGGCCTCTATCTCTACAGCGCCGCCGAGACCCTCGGCACCGGCCGCGACGAGCTGCTCGACAAGCTCCACGCCGGCCGCCAGCGCTACTCCTCGATCTTCAACTACCCCACCCTGACCTGGGCGGACGTCGGCGCCATCGGCTGGCTCGTGGACGGCGCCGCCATCACCAACCAGGTCCCCCTCTGCCGCTGCTCCTACGGCCCCTACGCCCGGGCCATGGTCCGCATCTGCAAGGAGGAGTCCTTCCACCAGCGCCAGGGCTACGAGCTGCTGCTCGCCCTCAGCCGGGGCACCGAGGCCCAGCACGCGATGGCGCAGGACGCGGTGGACCGCTGGTGGTGGCCGTCCCTGATGATGTTCGGCCCGCCCGACGACGAGTCCGCGCACTCCGCGCAGTCCATGGCCTGGAAGATCAAGCGGCACTCCAACGACGAGCTGCGCCAGCGCTTCGTGGACATCTGCGTCCCCCAGGCCGAGTCCCTGGGCCTCACCCTCCCCGACCCGGACCTCCGGTGGAACGAGGAGCGCGGCCAGCACGACTTCGGCGCCATCGACTGGGACGAGTTCCACGAGGTCCTCCGCGGCAACGGCCCGTGCAACGAACAGCGGATCACCCAGCGCCGCAGAGCCCATGAAGAGGGCGCCTGGGTCCGCGAGGCAGCCGCCGCGTACGCCACCAAGCACGCGGCCGAACACGGAGAGGCGACAGCATGACCGGCACCGACTGGCCCCTGTGGGAAGTGTTCGTACGCAGCAGGCGGGGCCTGTCCCACACCCACGCCGGCAGCCTCCACGCCCCGGACGCCGAGATGGCCCTGCGTAACGCCCGCGACCTCTACACCCGGCGCTCCGAAGGCGTCTCCATCTGGGTGGTGCCGTCCACGGCCGTCACCGCCTCCTCGCCGGACGAGAAGGACCCCTTCTTCGAGCCCGCCGCCGACAAGCCCTACCGCCACCCGACGTTCTACGACATCCCGGAGGGGGTGAAGCACCTGTGACCGCCCCCGTACAGGCCCCCGCGACCGCCGCCCTCTCCCTCGGCGACGACGCCTTGGTGCTCTCCCACCGGCTGGGCGAGTGGGCCGGGCACGCCCCCGTGCTGGAGGAGGAGGTCGCCCTCGCCAATATCGCGCTCGACCTGCTCGGCCAGGCCCGCGTCCTGCTCTCCCTCGTGGGCGACGAGGACGAGCTCGCCTACCTCCGCGAGGAGCGCGCCTTCCGCAACGTCCAGCTCGTCGAACAGCCCAACGGCGACTTCGCCCACACCATCGCCCGCCAGCTCTTCTTCTCCACCTACCAGCAACTGCTGTACGAGCGGCTGGCGGTCGACGGGGAGTCGCCCTTCGCGCCGGTCGCGGCGAAGGCCGTCAAAGAGGTCGCCTACCACCGGGACCACGCCGAGCACTGGACCCTGCGGCTCGGCGACGGCACGGCGGAGAGCCACTCCCGGATGCAGCGCGCCCTCGACGCCCTGTGGCGGTTCACGGGCGAGCTCTTCGAGCCCGTGGAAGGACTGCCGGTCGATCCGGCCGCGCTCCGCGACGGCTGGCTGACCTCCGTGACCGACATCCTCCGGCGCGCCACGCTGACCCTGCCCGAGGGCCCCCAGGCCGGCGGGTGGACGGCGGGCGCGGGCCGGCAGGGCATCCACACCGAGCCGTTCGGGCGGATGCTCGCGGAGATGCAGCATCTGCACCGCAGCCACCCGGGGGCGACATGGTGAGCACGTCCGCGGGAGCCCCCGTCTCCCGCCTCGAAGAAGAGCTCCTGGCCCTGGCCGGGTCAGTCCCCGACCCCGAGCTGCCCGTGCTCACCCTGGCCGAGCTGGGCGTCCTGCGCGGGCTGCGCGTCACCGGCCCCGGCAGGGTCGAGGTGGAGCTCACCCCCACCTACACCGGCTGCCCCGCCGTCGAGGCGATGTCCGCCGACATCGAGCGCGTGCTCAATGAACAGGGGCAGGCCGAGGTCACCGTCCGCAGGGTCCTCTCCCCGCCCTGGTCCACCGACGACATCACGGCCGAAGGCCGCCGCAAACTGGAGGAGTTCGGCATCGCGCCACCGGGGCCGACGGGGGCCAAAGGCCCTGTCATGGTCGGCCTGGCCATTCGGTGCCCGCACTGCGGGTCCACCGACACCACGCTGCTGAGCCGTTTCTCCTCCACCGCCTGCAAGGCGCTGCGCCGCTGCGAGGCATGCCGCGAACCGTTCGACCACTTCAAGGAGTTGTGATGGCAGCGGCCCGCCATGGCGCCTTCCACCCGCTGCGAGTGACGGCCGTCGAGCCCCTCACCGACGACTCGGTCGCCGTCACCCTCGCGGTCCCGCCCGCCCTGCGCGCCGGCTTCCGGCACGCGCCCGGCCAGCACCTCGCCCTCCGCCGGACCGTGGACGGCATGGAGATACGCCGCACCTACTCCATCTGCGGCCGGGCCCCCGGCCCCGACGGGCCCGAGACGCTACGGGTCGCGGTACGGCTGGTGGACGGCGGGGCGTTCTCGACATACGCCCTCAAGGAGCTGACCGCGGGGGACACCGTGGAGGTGATGGCCCCGGCCGGACGGTTCGTGCTGCGGCCCCGGCCCGGCCGCTTCGCCGCGATCGTCGGCGGCAGTGGGATCACGCCCGTCCTCAGCATCGTCTCGACCCTGCTGGCGAGCGAGCCGGAGGCCCGGTTCTGCCTGATACGCAGCGACCGCACCACCGCCTCGACGATGTTCCTCGACGAGGTCGCCGACCTCAAGGACCGCTACCCCGACCGGCTCCAGCTCGTACAGACCCTCTCCCGCGAGGAGCAGCAGGCCGGGCCCGCCTCCGGCCGGCTGGACGAGGAGCGGCTGACCCGGCTGCTGCCCGCGCTGCTGCCGGTAGGCGCGGTCGACGGCTGGTTCCTGTGCGGCCCCCATGGGCTGGTGGAGGGCGCGGAGCGGGCACTGCGCGCCCTGGACGTCCCGCGCGAGCGGATCCACGAGGAGATCTTCCATGTGGAGGAGATCCCGACGGGCACCACAGCCCCGCAAGCGGACAAGGCGACGGCCCTCACCCACAGCAAGGTGACCGCCAAGCTGGACGGCCGCAGCGGCAGTTGGCCCGTGCGCGACGGGGAAACGCTGCTGGAGACGGTGCTGCGCAACCGCGCCGACGCGCCCTACGCCTGCAAGGGCGGCGTCTGCGGCACCTGCCGCGCGTTCCTGGTGTCGGGCGAGGTGCGGATGGACCGCAACTTCGCCTTGGAACAGGAGGAGTTGGACGCGGGATATGTACTGGCCTGCCAGTCCCACGCCACCACGGAGAAGGTGGAACTGGACTTCGACCGCTGACCTCTGACCGCATCCCCATTCCCAATCCCTTCCCCCTGCCATATTTTGACGGATCGTCAGATCAGAACCGGGCAAGGATCTGATCGTCGGATATCCGTACCAGGAAGGGGCGGCCATGGACTTCACCTTCACCGAGGAACAGCAGGCGGCGGCCGAGGCGGCCCGGGCGGTCTTCGGCGGGGTGAGCGTCGACGGGGTGCCCAGCCCGGCCCTGGTGGCGGGTGCGGTCGCCGAGGACTTCGACCGCCCGCTGTGGCGCCGCCTCGCCGACGCGGATCTGCTGAGCCTGCTCCTGCCCGAGGAGCACGGCGGTGCGGGGCTCGGGCCGATCGCCCTGTGCCTGGTCCTCCGCGAGGCCGGCCGGGTCCTGGCCCGCGTCCCCCTGCTGGAGACCGGCGCCGCCGCCTTCGTCCTGGGCGCGTACGGCGGGGCCGCGACGGGCCCGCTGCTGGACGCTATCGGCCGGGGCGAGCTCGTCGTCACGGCCGCCGCCCAGGGGCGCACCGGGCATGACGCCCCCGAGCGCGCCGTCACCGCCCGGCAGGACAGCGACGGCCACTGGGTCCTCGACGGGCAGCAGACCGCCGTGCCCTGGGCGCCCACCGCCGACCGGATCCTGCTGCCCGCCCACACCGGGGACGGCCGCACGGTCCTCGCCCTGGTCCCGCCCGGCCGCCCCGGGGCCACCCTGGACGACCAGGTCTCCACCAACGGCGAGCGATACGCCCGGGTGACCCTGGACGCGGTGCGTACCGGGGAGGACGAGATGATCACGGCGGACGGCGCCTGGGCACGGCTGCGCGAGCTGCTCACCGTCGGCACCTGCGCCCTGGCGCTGGGCGTCGGCGAGGCGGCCGCCCGGATGACCGGTGACTACACGAGCAAGCGGGAGCAGTTCGGCTTCCCCCTCGCCACGTTCCAGGCCGTGGCGGTCCAGTGCGCGGATCGCTATATCGACTTGAGGGCGATGGAGGCCACGCTCCTCCAGGCGGCCTGGCGCATCGAGACCATCGAGACCGTCGAGAACCACACGACGGACACGGACGCCCTGCCCGTCGACGCCGACATCGCCGTCGCCAAGGTCTGGGCCTCCGAGGGCGTACGCCGCGTCGTCCAGACCGCCCAGCATCTGCACGGCGGGTTCGGCGCGGACACCGAGTACGCCCTGCACCGCTATCACGCCTGGGCCAAGCAGCTGGAGCTCTCCCTCGGCCCGGCGGCCGCCCATGAGGAGGCCCTGGGCGACCTGCTGGCCGCCCATCCCCTGAACTGAGGAACGGCTAGATCAAGGCTGGATCACAGCACTAGATCACAGCGCTAGATCACAACGCCCGGAGCGCCGACGGCGTCCACGACCGGACGGCCGGCGGCCTCCCACACCTGCATCCCGCCGTCGACGTTCGCCGCGTCGAGGCCCTGCTGCACCAGATAGGCCGTGACCTGCGCGGAACGGCCCCCGGACCGGCAGATGACATTGATCCGGCCGCCCTCGGGGGCCTTCTCCGTCAGCTCACCGAAGCGCGCCACGAACTCGCTCATGGGGATGTGCAGCGCGCCCTCGGCATGCCCTGCCTGCCACTCGTCGTCCTCACGCACGTCCACCAGGAAATCGTCGGCGGTCAGGGCGTCGACGCCGACCGTGGGCACTCCGGAACCAAAAACCATGCCCCCGACGCTACCCGACCGGCTATCCGGTCAGCGAGGCCAGATGAGCCTCCCGTTCCGCGATCTGTGCCAGCAGCCCGTCGGCGATCTCCACCAGCAGCCCGTCCGGGTCCTCCGGCGCCATCCGGAGCATCGCGCCGATCGCGGAGCCCTCCAGTTCGGCGGCCACCGCCGACAGCATGTCCTTCCGCTGCGCCAGCCACTCCAGCCGCGCGTACAGCTCCTCGCTGGGGCTGGTGCGCCGCTGTGCCGGAACGGGACCCGCGGCCCACTCCTCGGCGAGCTCCCGGAGCAGCGCCTCGTCGCCGTCGGCATAGGCGGCGTTCACCCGCACGATGAAGGCCTCGCGGCGCAGCCGGTCCGCCTCGTCCGGGGCCAGGTCGGGGTGGGCCTTGCGGACCAGCTCGCGGTAGGCGCGCCGGGCCGCGTCGCTGGGCCGCACCCGGGCCGGCGGGCGCACCCGCTGCTCGGTGAGCATGGCCGTGGCCTCCGGCGACATCCCGGAGTCGTCGATCCAGCCGCCCAGCAGGTCGGCGACCCCCGGCATGGGCTGCACCAGCGCCCGGGCCTCCCGGGCCCGCCGGGTGTCCTCGGGGTCGCCCGAGCGGGCCGCGACGGCCTCCGCGATCAGCGCGTCGAGCTCGTCGAGGCGGGCGTACATCGGGCCGAGGCGCTGGTGGTGCAGGCGGGAGAAGTTCTCCACCTCCACCCGGAAGGTCTCCACCGCTATCTCGAACTCGATCAAGGCCTGTTCGGCCGACCGCACGGCCTGGGCGAGCCGCTCGGTACCGGGTTCCTCCGCACGCGGCTCGTCGGCCGTCTCAGCTTCCGGGTTCATCACCCGCCCAGGGTACGAGGTGGCCTCCGGCCCGGGCCCCGGGTTCCGGCCGGACCGCCCCACCGGCGCGAGGCCGAGTCGTCCACAGCACCCGGCCCGCCCGCCTCGCCCGCCGCGCCCGAAAGCCGTCAGACCCCCGTCTCCGCCGCCACCCGCCCCGTACGCACGGCTGCCGCGAGCTCCGCGTGATCGGCTTCCATGCGGTCCGCGTACGTGACGGCGAAGGCGGCGATCGCCTCGTCCAGCTCCTCGCCCTTGCCGCAGTAGCCGGCGATCAGCAGCGGGTCGGCGCTGTGCGCGTGCGCCCGCGCCAGCAGGGCGCCCGTCATCCGCCCGTAGTCGTCGAGCTCGCCGGGGGCCAGCGCCGCCGGGTCCACGCTGCCCTTGCGGTTGCGGAACTGCCGTACCTGGTACGGGCGCCCCTCGACCGTCGTCCACCCCAGCAGCACATCGCTGACGACCTGCATCGACTTCTGTCCCAGCACCACGCGCCGCCCCTCGTGCCCGGCGGGCGGGGCCTCGAAGCCCGTCTTCTCCGCGTAGGGCAGCAGCGCCGACGGCCGGGCCTCCTTCACCTGGAGCACCAGCGGCTCGCCCCGGTGGTCGTGCAGCAGCACCACGTACGACCGCAGCCCCACGCTCCCGGTGCCCACGATCCGGAACGCCACATCCTGGATCGTGTACCGGGCCAGCAGCGGCAGCAGCTCCTCCGGCAGCGTGCCCAGGTACGGGCCGAGCGAGGCCGCGACGGCGGCCGCCTCCCGGTCCGGCACCCGGCGCAGCACGGGCGGCGCGTCCACGAACCGGCGGCCGCCCAGTCCGTCCTCCTCCGTCGCCTTGGCGGCGAAGCGGGCGCTGGTGTTCCGCCGGGCCTTCGCCCCGACCCGCTCCAGCGTGCCCACCAGCTGGTGGGCGTCGGCGTGGGAGACGAGTTCCTCGTCGGCGATGGCGTTCCAGGCCTCGGACGCGGGCATCCGGGCCAGCAGCCGCATCGTGTGGCGGTAGGCGCCGGCGGCGTCGCGCGCCGCCGTGCGGCAGGTGTCCTCGTCGGCCCCCGCCTCGCGCCCGGCCAGCACCAGGGAGGCGGCGAGGCGTTTCACGTCCCACTCCCACGGCCCGTGGAGGGTCTCGTCGAAGTCGTTGAGGTCCATGACTATTTCGCCCCGGGCGTCGCCGTAGAGGCCGAAGTTCGCGGCGTGGGCGTCGCCGCACAGCTGGGCGCCCACTCCCGTGACGGCCGTGGGCATCAGGTCGTACCCCATCAGCCCGGCCGAGCCGCGCAGGAAGGCGAAGGGGGAGGCCACCATGCGGCCCACGCGGATCGGGACGAGCTCGGGCAGCCGGCCGGCGTTGGCCTCCTCGACGCTCTCGACCGCGCCGGGGCGCACGGCGGCGGGCCGCCACCGGGCGTGCGCGGCGCGGGGAACCTCGTCGCGCAGGGCCCTGCCCGCCACCTTGGCGGCCTTACCGGGCCTGCGATCGGGCCTGCGATCGGCCCCGTGCGCGGTCCCGGCCGGCTCTCCGGCCGTCGGCTGGGCGAAACCCGGTACGTACGGCAGTCGCGTCATCGCGGCGCCACCTCCCCCATCGGCGTCAACCGCCCGTTGGTGTCGATCTTCCCCGACCGTACCGCCCCACCGGGGGCCGTGTCCGGCAGGGCCGCCGCCCGGCAAGTCCCCTGGCGCGCGGGACCATTGGTCCGTCACGCATATCAGACCTTCCCCATGAAATCCGCTTCTGGGCGATGGGGATCGCTGGATACCCTGCACACCCATCGCATCGTTCGCATCGCTCTCCCCCTCGCAAGGAGTCATCGTGTCCCAGGTCCAGCGCATGTCACGGCTGATGGTGAAGACTCTGCGCGACGATCCGGCCGACGCCGAGACGCTCAGCCACAAGCTGCTGGTGCGGGCCGGTTATGTGCGCCGCAACGCGGCCGGCGTCTGGACCTGGCTGCCGCTGGGCAAGAAGGTCCTGGACAACGTCTCGGCCGTCGTGCGCGAGGAGATGGACGCCATCGGCGCCCAGGAGGTGCTGCTGCCGGCGCTGCTGCCCAAGGAGCCGTACGAGGCGAGCGGCCGCTGGGAGGAGTACGGCGAGCTGTTGTTCCGGCTGAAGGACCGCAAGGGCGCGGACTATCTCCTGGGCCCCACGCACGAGGAGATCTTCACGCAGACGGTCAAGGACCAGTGCGTGTCCTACAAGGACCTGCCGGTGATGCTCTACCAGATCCAGACGAAGTACCGGGACGAGGCCAGGCCGCGCTCGGGGGTGCTGCGCGGCCGGGAGTTCCAGATGAAGGACTCGTACTCCTTTGACATCACGGACGAGGGCCTGGCCGAGTCGTACGCCCTCCACCGGGCCGCCTACCAGCGGATCTTCAACCGCCTGGGGCTGGACCACCGGATCGTGTCGGCGGTGTCGGGGGCGATGGGCGGCTCGGCCTCGGAGGAGTTCCTGGCCCCCGCCGCGGCCGGTGAGGACACCTTCGTCGACTGCCCGGCGTGCGGGTACGCGGCGAACACGGAGGCGGTGACCTTCCTGGCGGACCTGGCGGAGCCGACGGACGGTTCCGGGACCGGCCCGATGGAGGAGCTGGACACCCCGGACACCCCGACGATCGAGTCCCTGGCCCGGCAGCTGGACGTCCCCGCCTCCGCGACGCTGAAGAACCTCCTGGTCAAGGTGGACGGGGAGATCGTGGCCGTGGGCGTGCCCGGGGACCGCGAGGTGGACCTGGGCAAGCTGGGCGAGCACCTGGCCCCGGCGGTCGTCGAGCTCGTCACCGCCGAGGACTTCGCCGGCCGCCCGGATCTGGTGCGCGGCTACGTGGGCCCGCAGGGCCTCGAAAAGGTCCGCTACATCGCCGACCCGCGCGTCGCCCCGGGCACCGCCTGGGTGACGGGCGCCAACAAGCCGGACACCCACGCGCGCGACGTCGTCTGCGGCCGGGACTTCGAGGTCGACGACTATATGGACGTCGTCGTGGTCGAGGAGGGCGACCCCTGCCCGTCCTGCCGCGCGGGCCTGAAGCTCGGCCGGGCGATCGAGATCGGGCATATCTTCCAGCTCGGCCGCAAGTACGCCGACACCTTCCAGCTGGACGTGCTGGGCCCGCAGGGCAAGCCGGTGCGGGTGACCATGGGTTCGTACGGCATCGGCGTCTCGCGGGCGGTGGCGGCGCTGGCGGAGCAGACCGCCGACGCCAAGGGCCTGTGCTGGCCCGCCGAGGTCGCCCCGGCCGACGTCCATGTGGTCGCGGCCGGCAAGGCGGCGCAGATCGAGATCGCCCTGGACGCCGCCGAGCGGCTGCGCGCGGCGGGCCTGCGGGTGCTGGTCGACGACCGGGCCGGGGTCTCCCCCGGGGTGAAGTTCACCGACGCGGAACTGATCGGCATCCCGAGGATCCTGATCGTCGGCCGCCGGGCCGCCGAGGGCGTCGTGGAGCTCAAGGACCGCCGCAGCGGGGAGAGCGAGGAACTGCCGCTGACGGAGGCGGTCACGAAGCTGACGGCCTGACCGTCCTCGACGGTTCCGCACTCCGCTCCGCCCGGCACCCCCGGGTGGAGCGGAGTGTGAGCACTCCCACATACCGGACGAGGACATAGCAAGACGGTCGGCATCGTTATCACGATGCCGACCGTCTCGTCTGTGCGCGAGGGGGGAGTTGAACCCCCACGCCCTTTCGGGCACTGGAACCTGAATCCAGCGCGTCTGCCTATTCCGCCACCCGCGCATGGGTGTGTCTTCCGCTTTCCGGACCGTTCCCCCGGCGTTTCCGCCCGGTTCTTGTCCGTTCGCCTTCCGACATCGAGAACATTAGCACGCCCTCGAGGGAGCCTTCACACCCATTGCCCCCGGCCCGTGCCCGGAGGAAGGCCCGGGGAGGGCTCCGGTTGCGGGACACTGGCTTCGGGGCACCTCTACGATCCGCGTGGAGGCGATCCGAGCGGAGGCGACACTCGTCACTCCTGGCGTCGAAGGGGAACCAGCCGTTTTCCCGACGCGTGGATACGATCAGTAAGCAGTATCAGGAACGACACTGAGCATCAGAGACGTCACTGAGGGAAGGAGGTGCCCCGTGGGAGTACTGAAGCGTTTCGAGCAACGACTCGAGGGTCTCGTGAACGGCACCTTCGCCAAGGTGTTCAAGTCCGAGGTGCAGCCGGTCGAGATCGCGGGCGCACTCCAGCGGGAGTGCGACAACAACGCCACCATCTGGAACCGTGACCGCACCGTCGTCCCCAACGACTTCATCGTGGAGCTGAGCGCCCCGGACTTCGAGCGCCTCAGCCCCTACTCCGGCCAGCTCGGCGACGAGCTGTCCGGCATGGTCCGCGACTACGCCAAGCAGCAGCGGTACACCTTCATGGGGACCATCAAGGTCCACCTGGAGAAGGCCGACGATCTCGACACCGGTCTGTACCGGGTGCGCAGCCGCACCCTCGCCTCCAGCGAGTCGCAGGACCCGCACGTCCGGCAGCAGCAGCCCGCGCGCCCCGGCCCCGGCCCGTCCGGTGTCACCCAGGGCGCCGGCCACCCGCCGCAGCCCTCCGGCGTGCCGCCCATGCCCGCGTCGCCGCCGCCCGGTGGCCGTCCCCAGCCGCGCACCGGCGGGCCGGGACCCGGCGCGGTGCCCGGGGCACAGACGCGCCGCTGGATCGAGATCAACGGCACCCGCCATCAGATCTCGCGGTCCACGCTCGTGCTGGGCCGCAGCACCGAAGCGGACGTACGCATCGACGACCCCGGCGTCTCCCGCCGGCATTGCGAAATCCGGGTCGGCACCCCTGCGACGGTCCAGGATCTGGGGTCGACCAACGGGATCGTGGTGGACGGGCAGCACACCACGCGCGCTACGCTCCGCGACGGCTCGCGGATCGTCGTGGGCAGTACCACCATCGTTTATCGGCAAGCCGAAGGGTGAAGCGGGGGCAATGTCAGAGCTGACCCTCACGGTCATGCGGTTGGGTTTCCTCGCCGTACTGTGGCTGTTCGTCATCGTGGCCGTCCAGGTCATCCGCAGCGATCTGTTCGGCACTCGCGTGACCCAGCGCGGTTCCCGCCGCGGCGGGGAGGCCCGCCCGCAGCGCGCGCAGGCCCCGGCCGCGCCGCCGCAGCAGCGCCAGCAGCAACAGCCCGGCGGCCGTCGCGCCGACCGCGGCCGTCGTGGCGCGCCCACCAAGCTGGTGGTCTCCGAAGGCAGCCTGACCGGCACCACGGTGGCCCTCCAGGGCCAGACCATCTCCCTCGGCCGCGCCCACGACTCGACGATCGTGCTGGACGACGACTACGCCTCCAGCCGGCACGCCCGGATCTACCCCGACCGCGACGGCCAGTGGATCGTCGAGGACCTCGGGTCGACCAACGGCACCTACCTCGACCGGACCCGGCTGACCACCCCGACCCCGATTCCGCTCGGCGCGCCGATCCGTATCGGCAAGACCGTCATCGAGCTGCGGAAGTAGTAGGACCATGACGACCGGAGGGTGGGCAGCGTGGCTGGGAAGGGGCTGTACCCGGAGCCGACGGGCGAGGTGCGCATGAGTCTGTCACTGCGCTTCGCCGCCGGATCGCACAAGGGCATGATCCGGGAGGGCAACGAGGACTCCGGTTACGCCGGCCCCCGGCTGCTCGCCATCGCCGACGGCATGGGCGGTCAGGCGGCCGGCGAGGTCGCCTCCTCCGAGGTGATCTCCAACCTCGTCGGGCTCGACGACGACGTCCCGGGCTCCGACATCCTCACCTCTCTTGGCACCGCCGTGCAGCGCGCCAACGACCAGCTGCGCGTCATGGTCGAGGAGGACCCCCAGCTGGAGGGCATGGGCACCACGCTCACGGCCCTGCTGTGGACCGGTCAGCGGCTCGGTCTCGTCCACGTCGGCGACTCCCGCGCGTACCTCCTCCGCGACGGTGTGCTCACGCAGATCACCCAGGACCACACCTGGGTGCAGCGGCTGGTCGACGAGGGCCGGATCACCGAGGAGGAGGCCACCACCCACCCGCAGCGCTCCCTGCTGATGCGCGCGCTGGGCAGTGGCGACCATGTGGAGCCGGACCTGTCGATCCGCGAGGTGCGGGCCGGCGACCGCTATCTGATCTGCTCCGACGGACTCTCCGGTGTCGTCAGCCATCAGACGATGGAGGAGACCCTCGCCAGCTACCAGGGTCCCCACGAGACGATCCAGGAGCTGATCCAGCTCGCCCTGCGCGGCGGCGGCCCGGACAACATCACCTGCATCGTGGCCGACGTCCTCGACGTCGACGGCGGGGACACCCTCACCACCGAGTTCAACGACACCCCGGTGATCGTCGGCGCGGTGGCCGAGAACCAGCTCCACATCATCGACAAGCGGGCCATGCAGACCCCGGCCGGCCGCGCCGCCGGGCTGGGCCGGCCCGTACCCCCACAGGAGGCGGCGCCCGGCGGCTTCGGCCCGCCCGGCAGCGGCGACCCGGGGACGTCCGGCATGCCGGACGGCGCCTTCGGCCCGTTCACGGACGAGGACTTCGTCAAGCCGCGGCGCAAGGGCCGCTGGCTCAAGCGCTCGCTGATCATCGCCCTGGCGCTGGGCGTGGTCGGCGGCGGTCTGTACGGCGGCTACCAGTGGACCCAGACGCAGTACTACGTGGGCGCGAAGGACAACGACCACGTGGCGGTCTACCAGGGCATCAACCAGGACCTGGCGTGGGTGAGCCTGAGCAAGCTGTACAAGGACCACCCCGAGATCGAACTCAAGTACCTTCCGGTCGACCAGCGCAGTCGTGTCGTGGACACGATTGCCGTCGGCAGCCGGGACCAGGCCGTGCAGAAGGCCAAGGAGCTCGGCACGCTCGCCGGCGCCTGCAAGAAGGAAGCCGAGCGGCACAAGGCCGAGCAGCAGCAGCGCGAGAGCGAGAAGCAGAACAGCGACCGCACCGGCGGGGCCACGAACGGCACCGCCAAGGACACGGCGAAGGAATCCGGCGAGGCCCGCTCCCGCGCCGCCCAGGCCACCCCGGCTCCCACCCCGGGCCCCACCCTCAGCGAGGAAGAGCAGAAGTTGGTCCCGCAGTGCAGCAGCGCTCAGCAGTGAAGCCGTAGGGGGCCACCACCGCCATGTCAGCGATTTCACCCATTCCCAACTCCGGCAGCAATACGACGACGATCAGCACCGTGGGCCCGCCGAGCCGGCGCAACACCGAGCTCGCCCTGCTGGCCTTCGCCGTCATCCTGCCGTGCTTCGCCTACGCCAACGTGGGCCTGGCCCTCGACGGCGAGATGCCCTCCGGCATGCTCGGCTACGGCATCGGCCTCGGCCTGCTGGCGGGCGTCGGCCACCTGGTCGTCCGTAAGTTCGCCAAGTACGCCGACCCGCTGCTGCTGCCCCTGGCGACGCTGCTCAACGGCATCGGCCTCGTCATCATCTGGCGGCTGGACCAGTCGCCGCGGCTGATGGCCCGCAAGGTCTTCGCCCCCGCCGCGACCAACCAGCTGCTGTTCTCGGCGCTGGGCATCGCGCTGTTCGTGGCCGTCCTGATCTTCCTCAAGGACCACCGGATCCTTCAGCGCTACACCTATATCTCCATGGCCGTCGCGCTGGTCCTGCTGATCGCCCCGATGTTCTTCCCGGCGGTCTACGGCGCCCGTATCTGGATCACCATCCCGGGCCTGGGGTCGATCCAGCCCGGTGAGTTCGCCAAGATCGTTCTGGCGATCTTCTTCGCGGGCTATCTGATGGTGAAACGCGACGCGCTGGCCCTGGCCAGCCGCCGCTTCATGGGGCTCTACCTGCCGCGCGGCCGTGACCTCGGCCCGATCCTGGCGGTCTGGGCGTTCTCGATCCTCATCCTGGTCTTCGAGACCGACCTCGGTACGTCGCTGCTGTTCTTCGGCATGTTCGTCGTGATGCTCTACGTCGCGACCGAGCGCACCAGCTGGATCGTCTTCGGTCTGCTGATGTCGGCCGTCGGCGCGGTGGCCGTGGCCAGCTTCGAGCACCACGTCCAGGAGCGCGTCACCGCCTGGCTGCACCCCTTCGACGCCTTCAAGGACGGCAGCTCCGACCAGATCGCCCAGGCCCTGATGGCCTTCGGCTCCGGCGGGGTCTTCGGCACGGGCTGGGGCCAGGGTCACTCCGACCTCATCGGCTTCGCCGCCAACTCCGACTTCATCCTGGCCACGGTCGGCGAGGAGCTCGGTCTGGCCGGCGTCATGGCGATACTCCTGATCTACGGCCTGATCGTGGAGCGCGGCGTGCGTACCGCCCTCGCCGCCCGCGACCCCTTCGGCAAGCTGCTCGCCACGGGCCTGTCCGGCGCCTTCGGCATCCAGGTCTTCGTGGTCGCCGGCGGTGTCATGGGCCTCATCCCGCTGACCGGTATGACCATGCCGTTCATGGCTCAGGGTGGCTCCTCCGTCATCGCGAACTGGGCGCTGATCGCCGTGCTCATCAAGATCAGCGACACCGCGCGACGCCCCGCGCCGGCCCCCGCCCCGTCCCCCGACGCCGAGATGACCCAGGTGGTCCGCCCGTGAACAAGCCCGTGCGCCGGATCGCCATCTTCTGCGGTCTCCTCGTCCTCGCCCTGATGATCAGGGACAACTGGATCCAGTTCGTCCAGGCCGACGAGCTCAAGACGAACAAGCACAACCGTCGCGTCACGATCGCCCGCTACAGCCAGCCGCGCGGCAACATCATCGTCGACGGCCAGACGATCACCGGCTCCCAGGAGACCGGCGGCATCGACTTCAAGTACAAGCGCACCTACAAGAACGGCCCGATGTGGGCTCCGGTCACGGGCTACAGCTCACAGGTGTTCGACGCGAACCAGATCGAGAAGCTCGAGGACAAGGTCCTCACCGGTGACGACGACCGGCTGTTCTTCAACCGCACGGTCGACATGATCACCGGCAAGGGCAAGAAGGGCGGTGACGTGATCACCACCCTGAACGCCAAGGCCCAGGAGGCCGCCTTCAAGGGCCTCGGCGACAAGAAGGGCGCGGTCGCCGCCCTCGACCCGCGCACGGGCAAGATCCTCGCGCTGGCCTCCACCCCCTCGTACGACCCGTCGACGATCGCCGGGGCCCAGGACAGCAAGGCGTGGAACGCGCTCCAGGCCGACAAGAACCAGCCCATGCTCAACCGGGCGCTCAAGCAGACCTACCCGCCGGGCTCGACCTTCAAGGTCGTCACCGCCGCCGCGGCGCTGGAGAACGGCCTCTACAAGGACGTCGACGCCAAGACGGACTCGCCGCTGCCGTGGATCCTTCCGGACACCCGCGTGGAGCTGAAGAACGAGGGCAACATCCCCTGCAAGGACGCCTCGCTGCGGGTCGCCCTCCAGTGGTCCTGCAACACCGTCTTCGGCAAGGTCAGCGCCGACCTCGGCAACCAGAAGATGATCGACGAGGCGAACAGGTTCGGCTTCAACAAGCCGGTCGACACGCCCGTCCGCGCCGTGCCCAGCATCTTCCCCAAGGACAACCGCCCGCAGAACGCCATGGCCGGCATCGGCCAGGCGTCCAACCGGGTGACCCCGCTCCAGATGGCCATGGTGGCCTCGGCCGTCGCCAACAACGGCAAGCTCATGGAGCCGTACATGGTCGACAAGCTGCGCGCGCCCAACCTGAACGTCATCGAGCACCACCAGCCCAAGCAGATGAGCCAGCCGGTCTCCGCGGAGAACGCCCAGAAGCTCCAGAGCATCATGGAGACGGTCGTCGAGCAGGGCACCGGCAAGAACGCCCAGATCGACGGCGTCAAGGTGGGCGGCAAGACCGGTACCGCCCAGCACGGCGTCGACAACAGCGGCAACCCCTACGCGTGGTTCATCTCCTACGCGAAGACCGACAAGGGCTCGCCGGTGGCCGTCGCCGTCGTCATCGAGGGCTCGGACACCACCCGTGACGACATCGCCGGTGGCGCGCTCGCCGCGCCGATCGCGAAGAACGTCATGGAGGCGGTCATCAACTCGGAGAAGTGATCCGGCTCACGCGCCACGGCCGAACCACTCCTCCGTCTGTACCGGTCGTATATCGGGTGCCGGTGGCGCCCCGAAGCCGCCCGGCGCGCCGGGTACGGTATGCCGGACAGCACACCGCCGGACCCACGCCGGTGAGGTCAGGAACACGGAAGGGCTGGAGCTATGGAAGAGCCGCGTCGCCTCGGCGGCCGGTACGAGCTGGGCTCGGTACTCGGCCGCGGTGGCATGGCGGAGGTCTACCTCGGCCACGACACCCGGCTCGGCCGCACCGTCGCCGTGAAGACGTTGCGGGTGGATCTCGCCCGCGATCCGTCCTTCCAGGCCCGGTTCCGTCGTGAGGCCCAGTCGGCCGCCTCCCTCAACCACCCGTCGATCGTCGCCGTGTACGACACCGGCGAGGACTATGTGGACGGGGTCTCGATCCCGTACATCGTCATGGAGTACGTCGACGGGTCGACGCTGCGCGAGCTGCTGCACTCCGGCCGGAAGCTGCTGCCCGAGCGGTCGCTGGAGATGACCATCGGTGTGCTCCAGGCGCTGGAGTACTCCCACCGGGCCGGCATCGTCCACCGGGACATCAAGCCCGCCAACGTCATGCTCACCCGCACGGGTCAGGTCAAGGTCATGGACTTCGGCATCGCCCGGGCCATGGGCGACGCCGGCATGACCATGACGCAGACGGCGGCCGTCATCGGCACCGCCCAGTACCTCTCGCCCGAGCAGGCCAAGGGCGAGCAGGTCGACGCGCGGTCCGACCTCTACTCCACCGGCTGTCTGCTCTACGAGCTGCTGACGGTCCGGCCCCCGTTCATCGGCGACTCGCCGGTGGCCGTCGCGTACCAGCACGTGCGGGAGGAGCCGAACCCGCCGAGCACGTACGACCCCGACGTCGCGCCCGAGATCGACGCCATCGTCCTCAAGGCGCTGACCAAGGACCCGGACTACCGCTACCAGTCGGCCGACGAGATGCGCGCCGACATCGAGGCGGCCCTGGAGGGCCGTCCGGTGGCCGCCGCGGCCGCGCTCGGAGGCATGGGCGCGGGCGGCTACGGCATGGAGGACCAGGCGACCACCATGCTCCGGCCCCAGGAGCCGGGGCACATGGCCCAGACGTCGATGATGCCCCCCGTGGCCGACGGCGGGGGCTACGGCGGCTACGACAACGGCTCCCACGGCGGCCGGCGCGGCGCCGGCGGGAACGGCCGCAAGAGCAACCTCTCGACGATCCTGCTGGTCGTCGCGGGCGTGCTGGTGCTCGTCGGCGCGATCTTCATTGGCAAGTCGCTCTTCAGCGGTGGCGGCAACAACTCCAAGGTGACCGTCCCCAGCCTCATCGGGCAGACCCTCGCCGAGGCCAAGCGCTCCGGCGACAACGGCGGCTTCAAGGTCACCGAGGGCGAGCAGAAGAACTGCGACCAGCCCAAGGGCAAGGTCTGCGACCAGGACCCCAAGGCGAGCACCAAGGTCGAGCGCGACAGCGAGGTCAAGGTCACGATCTCCAAGGGCCCGGCCCAGATCGAGGTCCCGAAGGTGACTGGGCAGTCGTTCGACCAGGCCAAGTCGCAGCTGGAGGCCCTGGGCTTCACGGTGACGCAGAAGCAGGAGGAGTCCAGCCAGCCCGCCGGCCAGGTCACCAAGCAGGACCCGGACGCCGGTGAGAAGGCCGACAAGGGCACGGAGATCACCCTCACCGTGGCCACCCAGGCGGCGAGCAAGCCGGTGCCGTCCGTGACCGGCCAGCCCTTCGACCAGGCGAAGAAGCAGCTCACCGACCTCGGCTTCACCGTGACCCGCGAGGACGAGGACTCCCCGCAGCCCGCCAATACGGTCACCCGGCAGAGCCCCG
Source organism: Streptomyces hesseae (assembly GCF_031845785.1). Classification (NCBI taxonomy): domain Bacteria; kingdom Bacillati; phylum Actinomycetota; class Actinomycetes; order Kitasatosporales; family Streptomycetaceae; genus Streptomyces; species Streptomyces hesseae. Next base: position 67,155 of record NZ_JAVRFI010000026.1, on the reverse strand, counting down.
ACGGCAACACCTCCGCGCGGCCCGGCTCCACGGTCACCCTGTTCGTCTCCAAGGGCGCGGCCCAGCAGAAGGTCGCCGTGCCTCAGGTACTCGGCCAGAAGCTCAAGGACGCCAGGAACGCGCTCACGGGTGCCGGCCTGAAGGTCGGCAACATCGCCGGCCCGCAGGACGACAACGCCACGGTGATGGTCTCCGACCCGGGCGCGGGCGCCCAGGTGCCCAAGGACACCCCGGTCAACCTGACGACCATCGCCGCCGCGCCGAACCCGGGCGGCAACCCCGGCGGTCAGCAGGGCCAGCCCGGCGGTACCGACCAGGACACCGGCTTCTTCGGCGGCATCATCGGCGGCCGTCGCCACTGACGCCCATAGGACGACGTCGGTAAAGCCGTCTGTAAAGCCGTCTGTAAGACAGCGTGAAGCCCCGGCATCCTCCGCGGATGCCGGGGCTTCACGCTGTCGCCTGTCGGCCTGTCAGCCGCCGTTCAGCGCAGTTCCTTGGGCGGGGTGCGCTTGGCGTCGACCTTCTCCGTGCGCTCCAGCTCGGCCCAGACGATGTAGCGGTAGTCGGAGGTGTAGACCGGCGTACAGGTCGTCAGGGTGAGGTAGCGGCCCGGCCGGGTCTTCCCGGACTCCTTCGGCACGGTGTCCAGGACGTCGACGTTGAAGCGGGAGGTCTCCTTGAGGTCGGCGTAGACCTTGTAGACGTACCAGGTGTCGCGGGTCTCGAAGACGACCGGGTCACCGGTCTTGATCTTGTCGATGTTGTGGAACTTGGCGCCGTGGCCGTCGCGGTGGGCGGCGAGGGTGAAGTTGCCCTGCTTGTCCCAGGGCATACCCGCCTTGACGGGCTCGCGGTAGAAGCCGGCGACGCCCTCGTTGAGGACCTTGCCGCCGGTGCCGGGCTTGACCAGCACCTCGCCGTTCCTCATGGCCGGTACGTGGAGGAAGCCGATGCCGTCCTTGGTGTCCAGCGCGCCGGGTCCGCCGGCCGACGCGGGGGCCTTGGCCCAGTTGTCGCGCACGTGGCTGCCCTGGCGCTTGGCCTCGCGGTCGGCGAGGACGTTCGTCCACCACAGCGAGTAGGCCACGAAGAGGGCCATGATCACTCCTGCTGTGATCAGCAGCTCGCCTATGACGCCGACGACGGCGGCGATCCGCCTCCGCGTCCGGTCCTGTCGCTGTGGCTCGTCGCCTTCGGTCCGTGCCACCGCGCCCGTACCCCGTTCTCCGCTGTGCCGTCACTCCACGAGCGCGTCCGGTTTTCCCTTGCTCCGGGGCCGCTCGTCGACCATCTTGCCCCACACCACCAGGCGGTACGTACTGGTGAACTCCGGGGTGCAGGTGGTCAGCGTGATGTAGCGGCCGGGACGGGTGAAGCCGGAGCCGGGCGGAACGGGCTCGATGACCTTGGTGTTCGCCGGGGACGTCTGATCCAGACGGCTTGTCATCTCATAGGTGTAGAAGGTGCTCTGCGTCTCCACCACGATCTTGTCGCCGGGTTGCAGCCTGTTGACGTAGCGGAACGGTTCGCCATGGGTGTTGCGATGGCCCGCCAGCGCGAAGTTGCCCTGCTTGTCCCACGGCATCGCGGTCTTGAGGGATCCGGTGGCGTAGTGGCCGACCATGCCCCGGTCCAGCACCTGGTGCTTGCCGACGCCCTCGGCGATGGGGGCCTTCACATCCAGCTTGGGGATGTAGATGATCGCGAAGCCCTGGCCCGGGGAGAACTCCCCCGCGTCCCGGGCAGCGCCCTGGGCGCCGTTCTTGTCCCAGCTGTGCCGCAGACTGTCGGCCGTACCGCCCGCCTGGCGATGGGCGATGACGTTCGTCCACCACAGCTGATAGGCGACGAACAGCAGCATGACCACGCCCAGGGTGATGAACAGCTCGCCCACGACCCGGCTGGCTATCACCCCGGGGCTGTCCCTGCGGGCGCGTGCGGCCCGTTGGGCGGCGCGACGGCGCTCCGCGCGCCCGCCGGTCACCACCGGCCGCTCCGGCTCGGCCAGGCGCAGCGCCATCGTCGCGTCGTCCTCGGGCGGCAGCGGCTGGGCCACGGCCCCGGGGGTGTACGTCCCGGAGCGGTGTGCGCCGTGGCCATCCGCTCCCGGGCCATGCGTCCCGGGGCCGAACGGATCGGTGCCATACGACTCGGCGTCGAACGCCCCGGTGCCGTACGGCTCGGAGCCGTGCGTCGCGCCGGTGCCGTACGTCGTCGTCTGCCGGGGGGCCGGCCCGGGGTCCCGCAGTGGGTCCTGCTCCGGGCGGAGCGCGGTCACGCCCCGGCCTTGCCCACCACCGGGGCGAGCCCTGCCGACCGTTCCACCGCCCCCATGTCGCCACAGGCGACCAGCCAGTTGGCGAGCATGCGGTGGCCCCACTCGGTGAGCACGGACTCCGGGTGGAACTGCACGCCCTCGACCGGCAGATCGCGGTGGCGCAGGCCCATGATCACCCCTGTGTCGGTCCAGGCGGTGATCTCCAGCTCGTCCGGCCACCTGTCGCGCTCCGCGGCCAGCGAGTGGTAGCGGGTGGCTGTGAAGGGCGACGGGAGGCCGTGGAAGACGCCCTTGCCCTCGTGCGTCACGGGCGAGGTCTTGCCGTGCAGCAGCTCTGGCGCCCGGTCGACGACGCCGCCGTAGGCGACGGCCATCGACTGCATGCCCAGGCAGACGCCGAAGACCGGCACCCCGGTGTTGGCGCAGTGGCGCACCATGTCGATGCAGACCCCGGCCTCCTCGGGCGCGCCCGGGCCGGGCGAGAGGAGGACGCCGTCGAAACCGTCCTGGGCGTGCGCGGGCTCGACCTCGTCGTTGCGGCGCACCTCGCATTCGGCGCCGAGCTGGTAGAGGTACTGGACGAGGTTGAAGACGAAACTGTCGTAGTTGTCCACGACGAGGATGCGCGCGCTCACCGGACCACCGCCACCATTCCGTTGCTCACCGGCATGCCGTTGTCGACCGTGACGTCATTGAACGGCAGCAGCGGTTCCGCCCAGGGGAAGACGTACTGGAAGAGGACGTAGACGCCTCCCAGCACGAGCAGCAGCGAGACCAGCGCCTTCGCCCATGCGTTGCCCGGCAGATGACGCCAGATCCAGACGTACATGCTCTACCCACTCGCCGATGATTGGATGTTTGGGCACCAGACTAAGGGTCGGCACCCCGGCCGCGGGGCTCAGCCGGACAAAGCCGCGGGCCTGCCGCCGGAGACCGGACGGGTCTCGGCCAGATGGCCCCAGACGATGAGCCGGTGGCTGTGCCCCCACTCCGGTTCACAGGTGGTCAGGGTCAGATAGCGGCCCGGCTCCCGGTATCCGGACCCGGCGGGCACCGGGTCGATCACGGCGACGTCGGTGGGCAGCGTCCGGTGGGGCCGGGTGTCGACGCGGTAGGTGAACCAGGTCGTCCCGTCGTTGATGACCACCGCGTCGCCGGGGCGGAGTTCGTCGAGGTCCTTGAAGGGGTCGCCGTAGGTGCGGCGGTGGCCGGCGACGGCGAAGTTTCCGGTGCCGCCGGGGGGCGCGGTGCCCGTGTAGTGGCCGAGGCCCCGTTTCAGCAGCTCGGTGCCGGTGCCCTCCAGGACGGGCTTGGTCCAGCCGGCGCCCAGGCGGGGGACGTACATCACGGCGAAGGCCGCTCCGGGGCGTTGGCCGGCCGGGGGCGCGGGTGGTGTTTCCGTGCCGCCGCCGGTGGTACCGGCGGCGGGTGCCGGGGGTGTTGGGGGTGCTGGGGATACCGGGGGGCCGTCGGCGGCAAGCGAGGACGCACCGGGAGCAGGGGCGGCGGGCGGTGCCGCGGCGGGCGGGCCGGCGGCCCACCGTTCCCGGAGGCGGCCGATCTCGTCGTCCATGGCGCTGTCGGCGCGGACGCCGGTCCAGTAGAGGAGGTAGACCACGAAGAGCACGATCAGCGTGCCGGCGGTCAGGCACAGCTCGCTGAGCGTCCGTAAGACGAGGCGTGATCGCACCGGCCGGACACCTCCCGGGGGTCATCCCATGGGCTTGGCGTAGTGGAGATCCACTGTGCCCGAGTAGCCGGGGAGAGTCACCGCCTCGTGCTGGTCGACTTTCCAGCCGAGGCCGTAGGCGGCGACGTACTGGAGGTAGTTCTGGATCGCCGGGGAGCCGTCCAGGGCCTTGCGGAGCGCGCCCCGGTCACCGACTGCGGTGATCTTGTACGGAGGCGAGTAGACGCGGCCCTGGAGGATGAGGGTGTTGCCCACGCAGCGGACCGCGCTGGTGGAGATCAGCCGTTGGTCCATCACCTGGATGCCCCGGGCGCCGCCCTGCCAGAGGGCGTTGACGACGGCCTGGAGGTCCTGCTGGTGGATGACGAGGTCGTTGGGCTGGGGCTGGGGCACGCCGGGGATCTTCGCGGTGGCGTTGGGCGGGGCGTCCATGAGCGTGACGGTCAGGCCCTGGCCCGCGAGCTTGCGGGTGCCGGCGCCTTCCTCCAGCGCGGCGAGCTTTCGCTGCTCGGCCGCCGTACCGCCGTTGTCGCGCCGGGCGAGGGCGTCGACCTGGGCGCGGGCCGTCGCGGCGCTGTCCTCGAGGTCGCCGTTCTTGCGGCTGCGCTCCCGGATGAGGTCCGACAGCCGGAGCATGGAGTCGTCGGTGCGGATGTTGGTGCCCTGGGCCGTATTGAAGCTCGTCCAGAAGATGAGGCCCGCGAGGGCGAAGACGCCGCCGGTCAGCAGCCGCACCGGGCGGAAGCGCCGGACGGGCCCGCTGGTGGAGTCCGCAGAATTACTCACCGTACCCTTATCCTCTCCGACGCCGCGGAAGCACTACGCTAACGGACGCCCGGGGGAACGAAGCGCTCCCGTCGCTCCCGCCCCGGCGGACAGCCCATGTGATACCCAGCCCCATGTGAACCCCAGCGCGGTCACGCAGCGCATCGACAGGAGAGTTCCCTCGTGCCGAAGTCACGGATCCGCAAGAAAGACGACTTCACGCCGCCGCCGGTGAAGCAGCAGAGCATCAAGCTGGCCACAGGGCGTCGCTGGGTGGCGCCGCTGATGCTGGCGCTGTTCCTGATCGGCCTGGCCTGGATCGTCATCTTCTACGTGACGAGCGGCGACATGCCGGTGGAGTCCCTGAAGAACTGGAACATCGTGGTCGGCTTCGGCTTCATCGCGGCGGGGTTCGTCGTCTCCACCCAGTGGAAGTAGCGCCGTAGCGCGAGTTATCCACACCCTCGTCCACAGTGGGGAAAACTCAGAAGATCTGTGGATAACTTCCCTGGCATTGACGCCGGTGTGACTGATCGCAAGCGCTGCGTATCCATGGTCACACCGGCGCCTTCCAGCGAAAACGCAGCTCGGCGGGGGTGCGGGAACCCAGAACACCTGTTCCCATGTGGCGGGCACAAGATCCGCACCCATTGTGGACAACCTATGCGTCCACCGATGTGGGTGACCCGCGCCCCTTGGGCGCGGAACCACGGCCGGATCAGGCCAGCTGCGCCGTCCGGACGACCACCATGGCGACGATCACCAGCAGGGCCGCCGCACAGGTCAGCCGCTGGACCAGCAGCCGCTTGCCGCGCGGGGCGTGCACCATCCCGTAGGCCACCACCGTGCCCACCACCAGGCCGCCGACATGCGCCTCCCAGGCGATGTTGCTCCAGGTGAAGGTGAAGATCAGGTTGAGCACGAGCAGCGCGATGACCGGCCGCATGTCGTACTTCAGACGCCGCATCAGCACGGCCGTCGCACCCAGCAGACCGAAGATCGCGCCCGAGGCGCCCAGCGACGGCTGGTTGGGCGCGGCGACGAAATAGGTGAGCGCGCTGCCGCCCAGACCGGCCAGCAGATAGAGGGCCAGATAGCGGACACGGCCAAGCGCCGCCTCCAGCGGCGGGCCCAGCCACCACAGCGAGAGCATGTTGAAAGCGATGTGCATGACCTGCTGATGGAGGAACATCGCGGTCAGCAGCCGGTACCACTGCCCCTCGGCGACGCCCTCCAGCGGGCCGAAGTCCGACAGCGTCGCCCGCCCGAACAGCTCCAGGCCGTCCATCAGCCGGTCCCCGGTGGCCATCACCGCGATCCATATGGCGATGTTGATCCCCAGCAGGACCTTGGTGACCAGCCGCGGATCGCTCGTGTGCACCCCGCCGGCGACCGTGCGCGCGGCCGTCGCCCGGGGGTCGTGGCCCGTACCGGAACCGCTGCTCACACACTCCGGGCACTGGAATCCCACGGAGGCGCTCACCATGCACTCAGGGCAGATGGGGCGCTCGCAGCGGACGCAGCGGATGCCGGTCTCCCGGTCCGGATGCCGGTAGCAGCGGACGGCCTGCTCGTTCATGCTCTCCCTCGCCCCTGTGTCGGACCGGTGTGCCCACTGCACAACGCACGGCCCCGCCCGTCATACGGACGGGCGGGGCGCCAGGTTCCCATGAGACGCCGGGGCCCGGGGGCCCGCGGCGGATCCTCGCGGGGTGTGCGGAGCGGTCGTCAGCGGGTCTCGACGACGACCGACTCGATGACCACGTCGTTGACCGGACGGTCGGTGCGCGGGTTGGTGGCGGTGGTGGCGATGGCGTCCACGACCTTCTTCGAGGCGTCGTTGGTGACCTCGCCGAAGATGGTGTGCTTGCCGGTCAGCCAGGCGGTGGGGGACACCGTGATGAAGAACTGCGAGCCGTTGGTGCCCGGGCCGGCGTTGGCCATGGCCAGCAGGTACGGCTTGGTGAAGGCGAGGTCCGGGTGGAACTCGTCCTTGAACTGGTAGCCCGGGCCGCCGGTGCCGTTGCCCAGCGGGTCGCCACCCTGGATCATGAAACCGCTGATGACGCGGTGGAAGACCGTGCCGTCGTACAGCTTGTCCGTCGTCCTGGCACCCGTCTCCGGGTTCACCCACTCGCGCTCGCCCTTCGCCAGCTCGACGAAGTTCTTGACCGTCTGCGGGGCGTGATTCGGGAGAAGCCGGATCTCGATGTCGCCCTGGTTGGTCTTCAGGGTGGCGTAAAGCTGCTCGGCCACGATCTACCTTCCATAGTGTTCACTGACAGCCACCGATCCTCGCACGGCGGGATCGCGGCGAGTAGCCGACAAAGCCGGGCGCGCGGCGGCGAACCATGGCATTGTCGACCGGAGCTCCCCTGATGACCCGGATGCCCGATCGCACATGCCGGACCGCCCATCGGCAGGCATGATTTTTCCACTGGGTGGAAAGGCGACAAACCATACGCCACCGAGGAGGAGGATCCCGTGACCCGCAAGGACAGCGTGCGCGCCGCGACCAGCACCGCCAAGGACAGCGTGCGCCACGCCGCGGAAGTGGTGGCGCCCTACGCCGGCACGGCCAAGGACGCCGCCGTGCACTACGCCCACGAGGCCCGCACCCGGCTCGCGCCCAAGGTCGCCGAAGCCGCTCACCAGGCCCGCGCGCAGTACGACACCCATCTCCACCCGCGCATCGAGCATGCGCGGGACGCCCTGCCGCCGAAGGTCGAAGAGGTCGCCACCCGGGCCCGCGCCGCCGCCGAGCCCGTACGGGACGAGGCCCTCTCCCGGGGCACCGCCGCCCTCGCCGCGCTGCGCGGCCAGGTGTCCGCCGAGGACGTGGAGAAGCTGAGCCGCCGCCGGGACCGCCGCTGCCGCACCGGGCGCGTGGCCAGGCGGCTCGTGCTGTTCGGTCTCCTCACGGCCGGCGCCGTCGTCGCCTGGAAGTGGTGGGACCGGCAGGCCAACCCGGACTGGCTCGTCGAGCCCCCGGAGGCCACCGAGCCCGCCGACCGTCCGCACCTGTCCTCCGTCGACGGCAGCGGTGACCGTTCCACCCTCGACCCGGAGGTCCAGGCCAAGCAGGACCGGGCGGACACGGAGTCCTCCACCGAGGGCGACGACGACCGCCCCTGACGGCCGCCTCCGGGGGACGGCGAAACGGGCACCGGCACAGGCCCTCCACACGGCTCGCACACAGTCGGCACACGAGTCGGCCGCACCACCCGGACCCCGGGAAAGACAAAACCCCTCCGATCGCGTTTCCGCAGGTCGGAGGGGTTTTCTTGTGGAGCCTAGGGGAGTCGAACCCCTGACATCTGCCATGCAAAGACAGCGCTCTACCAACTGAGCTAAGGCCCCGTCGGGGACCAGACTACCCGGTGTCGACGCTCTTTCCCGACCGGGTATCGCCGCGACCCACCACTCTCCGTAGGATGCACCGCAAGATTCGCGGCAGCGAAGCGAAGGGGAGAGCGTGATGGACGCAGCACAGCAGGAAGCCACCGCCCGCGCACGGGAGCTACAGCGCAGCTGGTACGGGGAGCCGTTGGGGGCGCTCTTCCGCCGTCTCATCGACGACCTCGGCCTCAACCAGGCCCGCCTCGCGTCCGTTCTGGGTCTCTCCGCCCCCATGCTCTCCCAGCTGATGAGCGGTCAGCGCGCCAAGATCGGCAATCCGGCCGTGGTGCAGCGGGTGCAGGCGCTCCAGGAGCTCTCCAGCCAGGTCGCGGACGGCACCGTGAGCGCGGCCGAGGCGGCCGAGCGGATGGAGGAGGTCAAGAAGAGCTCGGGCGGCTCCGTCCTCAACTCCACCCAGACCACGGCCAGCAGCGGGGCGCCGACCGTGCGCCGGGTGGTGCGCGAGATCCAGTCGCTGCTGCGGTCGGTGGCGGGCGCGGGGGACATCATCGACGCCGCCGAGACCCTCGCCCCCACCCATCCCGAACTCGCCGAGTTCCTCCGGGTGTACGGCGCCGGGCGGACCGCCGAGGCGGTCGCCCACTACGAGGCGCACCAGAACTGACCGTGCCGGGGGGAGCCGGCGCACGGCGGAGGCGGGGGTGACGCGCGCGACATGGGTGAGCTCTTCGCTGGGCGGTACGAGCTGGTGGACCCGATCGGGCGGGGCGGGGCGGGCGCCGTCTGGCGGGCCTGGGACCAGCGGCGGAAGCGCTACGTGGCCGCGAAGGTGCTTCAGCAGAGCGACGCCCACACACTGCTGAGGTTCGTCCGCGAGCAGGCGCTGCGCATCGACCACCCCCATGTGCTGGCCCCGATGAGCTGGGCGGCCGACGACGACAAGGTGTTGTTCACCATGGAGATGGTGGGCGGCGGCTCGCTCGCCCATCTCATAGGCGACTACGGGCCGTTGCCGCCGCATTTCGTCTGCGTATTGCTGGATCAGCTGCTGTCCGGACTCGCAGCGGTGCACGCGGAAGGCGTGGTGCACCGGGACATCAAACCGGCCAACCTCCTTTTGGAGGCGACCGGTACGGGCCGTCCGCATTTACGGCTCTCCGATTTCGGGATCGCCATGCGCAAGGGCGAGCCGAGGCTCACGGACACCAACTTCGTCATGGGGACGCCGGGTTACTTCGCACCCGAGCAAATACTGGGCGAGGAACCGGACTTTCCCGCCGACCTCTTCGCCGTCGGGCTGGTGGCCCTCTATCTCCTCACGGGCCGGAAACCGGACGCCGAGGCGCTGGTCGAGCTGTTCCCCGAGCAGGGCGTGCCGGGCGCTCCCCAGGAGGTGCCCGAGCCGCTCTGGGAGGTCGTCGCCAATCTGCTCCACCCCGATCCGTACGCCCGCTTCCGTACGGCCACGGGGGCGCGCAAGGCCCTCGCGGCGGCCGTGGAGCTGCTGGACCCGCCCGAGGCCGACGAGGAGCGGATCGAGGTCTTCGACCAGCTGGGCCCGCTGCCGCCGGGCTTCGGCCGGGACGGCCCGGAGCACCGGCCGGCCGTGGAGCCGCCCATGGCTCCACCGCGCCCCGCCTACCCGCCCACACGCCCCTACACGGCCCCGCGGCCGCTTCCCCCGCCGCCTGTTCAGGAGCCCGTCCAGGGGCCCGTTCAGGAGCCCGCCGTGGCGCCCTCGCGGGGCTCGCGACGGCCTTCGGGACCGCCGTCGAAGGTGGTGGTGCCGGTGCTGGTCGTGGCGTTGCTCAGCCTCGCGATCGGGGTGTGGGCGCTCCTCGCCGGCCAGGGCGGATGATCTTTACGTTCGCAATCATTTTATTTGCGTACGCAATCAAACCCTCGGTGCAAACGGACGCGCAAACGGACCGGGCCCGAACGCATGAACAGGGCCCCGGTCGCTTCCGCGGCCGGGGCCCTGCTTCAGTTCAGTTCGTGTCGCGGATCCGGCGACTCACACACCCGAACCCGAGGGAACGGAGTCGGTCGCCTCCGTCCACAGGTCCTGCTCGGCACGATCCGCCTGGATCTGCCGGTACACGAGGAGCCCGCCGATGGCGGCCAGTGCGACCAGGAGCAGCTTCTTCACCGCGCGACCTCGTCTTTCCTTGACGTGAGGGAGCCTCTGGGGGCCGATGATACACACCGGCCGATACCGATCGGTGACCTGTGCCCGCTCCCCCTCCGGGACCGCCCCGGCCGGCACCCGGTGCCCGGGCCCGCCGGGCGGCCGCGCCCGGCCGTGAACTCCCAAAAGCGATCGGCCCGGACGGAGAATTCCGTCCGGGCCGATCGTACTGTGGGGCTAACAGGACTTGAACCTGTGGCCTCTTCCTTATCAGGGAAGCGCTCTAACCGTCTGAGCTATAGCCCCGCGCCTTGCGACACCGAAAGATTAGCGCACTTGGGGCCCAGTCCCAAAATCGTCCGGGCCCCGTGCCCCGGGAGGCGCTATTCGTCCTCGGCGAGCGTCAGCTCAACACCGCCCACGAAACCGGCGGCGAGGTTGTAGACAAAGGCGCCGAGCGTGGCCAGGGCGGTCGCCAGCACGACGTCGACCACCGCGATGACGGTGGTGAAGAGCAGCACGTGCGGCAGCGACAGGAACGACTCCAGATCGAAGCCGCCGCCCTCGCCGGAGGCGGTGGCGTCGCTGACGGTTCCGCCGACGGCCTGGAAGACGCCCATCGCGTCCATGACCGTCCACAGGACGGCCGCAGCCACGATCGTGCAGACGCCCAGGGCGACCGACAGCAGGAAGCTGACCTTCATCACCGACCACGGGTCGGCCTTCGCCACCCGCAGCCTCGCCTTGCGCGTACGCGGGCCCGTGGCGGCCGTACGGACCGCGGGGCGCTGCGCGGGGGCCGGGTCCTGGCCGGCGGCGCGCTCGGGCGACTGGGCGGGCCCGGGCACCTTGGCGGCCTTCCCGTCCTTGCCCGCCTTCGCGGCCTGAGCGGACCGACCCGCCTGACCGGCCTTGGTGGTCTGGCCGGTCTTGGTGGCCTGGGCGCCCTTGGTGGGCTTCCCGTCCTTGGCGCTCTTGTCGGCACCGCCGGAGGCTTCGGCGGCCTTGGCGGCTTCAGAAGCGGAACGGGATTCGGAATCGGCTTCGGAACCGTCCTCGGAATCGGAGCGTTCGGCCGGAGGCTCATACGCCTTCGGCGGGTGATACGGCTGTGGACCTCGGGTCTCCGTCATGGTCTTCCCCCTGCCTGCGGTCCTGGTGCCACCGGCCCGGGAGCCCGCGCCGTCCTTGTCGGCCGTGCCGTCCGCGGTCGAGCCACGGGCCTCCGTGTCGGAGGTAACGGGTGGGGCGGGATCCCGCCGCTCGGCACCCGCACCGCTCTTGGCGGTGCCCGTGGCTCGACTCACGTACTACTCCTCGGTGTGCTCGGCCTGAGGCATGGTGCCCTCGGCCGCCTCCGACCCGCCCTCGGCCGCGTCGATCGCCTCGTCGACACCCTCAGCCTCGCGACCGGCCTCGGCGTTCCGGGCGATGCCCACGACGGCATCGCGCTTGCCCAGGTTGATCAGTTGGACGCCCATGGTGTCACGGCCCGTCTCCCGGACTTCGGCGACCCGGGTGCGGATCACACCGCCGCCCAGCGTGATGGCCAGGATCTCGTCACTCTCCTCGACGACCAGGGCGCCGACCAGGGAACCGCGGTCCTCCACGATCTTGGCGGCCTTGATGCCGAGGCCGCCTCGGCCCTGGACGCGGTACTCGTCGACGTTGGTCCGCTTGGCGTACCCGCCGTCGGTGGCGGTGAAGACGAACGTACCGGGACGGACCACATTCATCGAGAGGAGCTCGTCACCCTCACGGAAGCTCATGCCCTTGACACCGGAGGTGGCACGGCCCATGGGACGGAGGGTGTCATCCGTAGCGGTGAAGCGGATGGACTGCGCCTTCTTGCTGATCAGCAGCAGGTCGTCGGTGGCCGAGACCAGCTCGGCGCCGATCAGCTCGTCCTCGACGCCACCGTCCGTCTCCCGGAGGTTGATGGCGATGACACCGCCGGAGCGCGGCGAGTCGTAGTCCTTGAGCGAGGTCTTCTTCACCAGGCCCGACTTGGTGGCGAGCACCAGGTAGGGCGCGACGTCGTAGTCGCGGACGGCGAGGATCTGGGCGATCTTCTCGTCCGGCTGGAAGGCCAGCAGGTTGGCGACGTGCTGACCGCGCGCGTCCCGGCCGGCGTCCGGCAGCTCGTACGCCTTGGCCCGGTAGACCCGGCCCTTGTTGGTGAAGAAGAGCAGCCAGTGGTGGGTGGTGGAGACGAAGAAGTGGTCGACGATGTCGTCCTCGCGCAGCTTCGTACCGCGCACGCCCTTGCCACCGCGCTTCTGCGAGCGGTAGTCCTCGGTCTTGGTGCGCTTCACATAGCCGCCACGGGTGATCGTGACGACGATGTCCTCCTCGGCGATCAGGTCCTCGATGGACATGTCGCCCTCGAAGGGCACCAGCTGGGAGCGCCGGTCCTCGCCGAACTTCTCGACGATCGCCGTCAGTTCATCGCTGATGATGCCGCGCTGCCGCTCGGGCGAGGCCAGGATGGCGTTGTACTCGTTGATCTTCGCCTGGAGCTCGTCGTGCTCGGCGGTGATCTTCCGGTGCTCCAGGGCGGCCAGCCGGCGCAGCTGCATCTCGAGGATGGCGTTGGCCTGGATCTCGTCGATCCGGAGCAGGCCCATCAGGCCCGTGCGGGCGACGTCGACGGTGTCGCTGCGCCGGATGAGCGCGATGACCTCGTCGATGGCGTCCAGGGCCTTGAGCAGACCGCGCAGGATGTGGGCGCGCTCCTCCGCCTTGCGCAGGCGGAAGCGGGTGCGCCGGACGATGACCTCGATCTGGTGCGTCACCCAGTTGCGGATGAACGCGTCCAGCGAGAGGGTGCGCGGCACGCCGTCGACCAGCGCCAGCATATTGGCGCCGAAGTTGGTCTGGAGATCGGTGTGCTTGTAGAGGTTGTTGAGGACGACCTTGGCGACCGCGTCCCGCTTGAGGACGACGACCAGGCGCTGGCCCGTGCGGGAGGAGGTCTCGTCGCGGACGTCGGCGATGCCGCCGACCCGGCCGTCCTTCACCAGGTCGGCGATCTTCTGCGCGAGGTTGTCCGGGTTGACCTGGTAGGGCAGCTCGGTGACCACCAGGCACTGGCGGTTCTGGATCTCCTCGACCGCGACGACCGCGCGCATGGTGATCGAGCCACGGCCGGTGCGGTAGGCCTCCTCGATGCCCTTGCGGCCCACCACGAGGGCGCCCGTCGGGAAGTCGGGGCCCTTGATCCGCTCGATGAGCGCGTCGAGGAGCTCCTCGGAGGAGGCCTCGGGGTTGGCCAGGAACCACTGGGCTCCCTCGGCCACCTCGCGCAGGTTGTGCGGCGGGATGTTGGTGGCCATACCGACGGCGATACCGGCGGAACCGTTCACCAGGAGGTTGGGGAAGCGCGACGGCAGGACCGTCGGCTCCTGGTTGCGGCCGTCGTAGTTGTCCTGGAAGTCGACGGTCTCCTCGTCGATGTCCCGGACCATCTCCATCGACAGCGGCGCCATCTTGCACTCGGTGTAGCGCATGGCGGCGGCCGGGTCGTTGCCCGGGGAGCCGAAGTTGCCGTTGGAGTCGACGAGCGGCATCCGCATGGCCCACGGCTGGGCGAGGCGGACGAGCGCGTCGTAGATGGAGGCGTCGCCGTGCGGGTGGTACGTACCCATGACGTCACCGACGACGCGGGCGCACTTGTAGAAGCCCTTCTCGGGCCGGTAGCCGCCGTCGTACATCGCGTAGAGCACGCGGCGGTGCACCGGCTTGAGGCCGTCTCGGACGTCGGGGAGCGCACGCGAGACGATGACGCTCATCGCGTAGTCGAGGTACGAGCGCTGCATCTCCGTCTCGAGCCCGACGGGCTCGACGCGCATGCCCACGCCCTCCAGGGGTGCCGGGGCACCCTCGGGCGTGACCTCGGGGACGGGAGCGGTGGGAGTCTCAGGGGTCTCGTCGGCCATTGCTGTTCAAAGTCCTTTCGCGCTGCGGCTGTTTCGGGTGGCCGACAGGCTCAGATGTCGAGGAAGCGGACGTCCTTGGCGTTGCGCTGGATGAAGGAGCGCCGTGCCTCGACGTCCTCGCCCATGAGCACCGAGAACAGGTCGTCCGCCTGCGCGGCGTCGTCCAGCGTGACCTGGCCGAGCACACGGTGGTCGACGTCCATGGTGGTGACGCGCAGCTCCTCGGCGTTCATCTCGCCGAGACCCTTGAAGCGCTGGACCGAGTCGTCCTTGATCCGCTTGCCGTTCTCCCGGCCCAGCTGGATCAGGGCGTCGCGCTCGCGGTCGGAGTAGGCGTACTCGAAGTCGTCCTTGCCCCACTTGATCTTGTAGAGCGGGGGACGGGAGAGGTAGACGTGCCCGGCCTCGACCAGCGGACGCATAAAGCGGAAGAGGAAGGTGAGCAGCAGGGTGTTGATGTGCTGACCGTCGACGTCGGCGTCCGCCATCAGAATGATCTTGTGATAGCGGAGCTTCGAGATGTCGAAGTCCTCGTGCACACCGGTGCCGAAGGCGGAGATCAGCGCCTGGATCTCGGTGTTCTGGAGGATCTTGTCGATCCGGGCCTTCTCGACGTTGAGGATCTTGCCTCGGATCGGGAGGATCGCCTGGTACTGCGGGTTGCGGCCGGACTTGGCCGAGCCGCCGGCGGAGTCACCCTCGACGATGAAGATCTCGCACTTGGCCGGCTCGTTCGACTGGCAGTCGGACAGCTTGCCCGGCAGCGACGCCGTCTCCAGCAGGCCCTTGCGGCGGGTGAGGTCGCGCGCCTTGCGGGCCGCCACCCGGGCGGTGGCCGCCTGGATGGACTTGCGGATGATGTCCGAGGCCTCGTTGGGGTTGCGGTCCAGCCAGTCCGTGAGCTGCTCGTGGACGACCTTCTGGACGAAGGTCTTGGCCTCGGTGTTGCCCAGCTTGGTCTTGGTCTGGCCCTCGAACTGCGGCTCGCCGAGCTTGACGGAGATGATCGCCGTCAGGCCCTCGCGGATGTCGTCGCCCGTGAGGTTGTCGTCCTTCTCGCGGAGCAGCTTCTTGTCGCGCGCGTAGCGGTTGATCAGACCGGTGAGCGCCGCGCGGAAGCCCTCCTCGTGGGTGCCGCCCTCGTGGGTGTGGATGGTGTTGGCGAAGCTGTAGACACCCTCGCTGTACTGGGTGTTCCACTGCATCGACACCTCGAGGGAGAGCAGCCGCTCCTTGTCCTCGGACTCGAACGCGATCACCGAGGGGTGAACGACCTCGCCCTTGCGGGAGTTGAGGTAGCGGACGAAGTCGGAGATGCCGCCCTCGTAGTGGTAGCGGACGGTGAGGGGCTTGCCCTCCTCGTCCACGTGCGCCGGGCGCTCGTCGGTCAGCGAGATGGTCAGGCCCTTGTTGAGGAAGGCCATCTCCTGGAAGCGCCGCGAGAGCGTCTCGAAGGAGTACTCGGTGGTCTCGAAGATGTCGCCGTCGGCCCAGAAGGTGACGGAGGTGCCGGTCTCGTCCGTCGCCTCGTTCTTCTGCAGCGGGGCGGTCGGGACGCCGAGCTTGTAGTCCTGGGTCCAGCGGAAGCCGTCGGTCCTGACCTCGACCGCGACGCGCGTGGACAGGGCGTTGACGACGGAGACGCCGACGCCGTGCAGACCGCCGGAGACGGCGTAGCCGCCGCCGCCGAACTTGCCGCCCGCGTGCAGCACGGTCAGGACGACCTCGACGGCGGGCTTGCCCTCGGAGGGGACGATGCCGACCGGGATGCCACGGCCGTTGTCGACGACGCGCACGCCGCCGTCGGACAGGATCGTCACATCGATGGTGTCCGCGTGACCGGCGAGGGCCTCGTCGACGGAGTTGTCGACGACCTCGTAGACGAGGTGGTGAAGGCCGCGCTCGCCGGTGGAGCCGATATACATGCCGGGCCGCTTGCGGACCGCGTCCAGGCCCTCCAGCACGGTGATCGCACTGGCGTCGTACGACGTCTCGCCGCCAGGGGCGGACCCGGTGCCCACAGCCTCGGAGGGGGTGGTGTTCTCGTTGGGGTTGCCGGAATCGGCCACGAAGCGCCCTTTCTGGCACAGCACAGGCCATCCCCTACCGCGGCGGGAATCCCGGGGGCAGGCAGGAGCGGCTGCGTCGTTCAGTGTTGGTCGACGACTCCCGCGATCCGGCGGGATTACTACCAGTGTACCGGTGGCGCTGACATGAATGGGGGTTTGCCGGTGCCTGAGTCCTCTTGTGGCGCCCTGAACCGGCATCAGCCGACTCCCCATATTCGGCCCCGGCCTCCAGGAGGCTCACAGGGGCACTCAGCGCTTCGGGCTGTCAACCACCCGCTACCGTGCGCGGAGTGTCCACCGGTCCCGGGCGTCACTCTGCGCATCACCCGTCGCCGGCCCGGCTTCCGCGCGGCCGTCCGCAGGGCTTCGGACCTGGGACAACCTTTGACCAACCATGACCGGCGGATCATCCATAGGTGTCGCCGGGGCCGGTGCTCCCGGGGGCGCGCAGCGGCCCGTACCGGCGCGCGGGCCCGCCCGGCCCCAGCACCTTGATCGTCTTCACCGTGCCCTGGCCCAGGTCGTCGTTGAGCCGGGCCACCAGCGTGGGTGCCAGCAGCCGCAGCTGGGTCGCCCAGGCCGTCGAGTCGCACTGCACCGTGAGCACCCGCGCGTCCTCGTCGTACTTCTGCGGCTCGCAGTGCAGCGCCACCTCGGGGCCGACCATCTGCGGCCAGCGGCCCATCACCCCGCCGACCGCCGCGGGCGTCTCCCAGCCCCGCTCGGTGATCAGCCGGTTGATCGCGGCGCCCAGGGGCAGCGGATCGCGGCCGTCGGCGCGCGCCCCGGAGCGCAGTCCCCCGCGGCGGGCCTGCTTCTTCTGCTGCGCCGCCGCGCCCCGCGCCCGGGCCTGCTCCTTGGCGGCCCGCAGCGCCACGCGCGCCAGATCCACGCCCGAGGGCTCCGGGGATTTCTTCTGGTCCCCCGGACCGTGGTCCCGAGGACCGGCCGGCGTGCTCATACGCGCTCGACCCCGCCCCGCTCGACGGCGTAACGGGCACCGGTGAGAACACCGGGCACGTCGTCGTCCACGGCCGCCGTCACCAGGACCTGCTCGCCCGGAGCGACCAGCTCCGCCAGCCGTTCCCGCCGTCTGGCGTCCAGCTCGGCGAAGACGTCGTCGAGCACCAGCACCGGCTCGTCGCCCTCCGCGCGCAGCAGCTCGTACGAGGCCAGGCGCAGCGCCAGCGCGTACGACCAGGACTCGCCGTGGCTCGCGTACCCCTTGGCAGGCAGCTCGCCCAGGCGCAGCAGCAGCTCGTCACGGTGCGGGCCGACGAGCGTCACACCGCGCTCGATCTCCTGCTTGCGGGCCTCGGCGAGGGCGGCGAGCAGCGCCTCGTAGAGCTCCTCGCGGGTGTGGGCGCCCTCGATGCCGGCCGGGCCGCGGTAGTCGAAGGAGATGGGGCCGCCGCCGGGCGCCAGCTGCTCGTAGGCCTTGTCGGCCAGTGGGCGCAGGGTGGCTATCAGGTCGAGCCGCCGGGCGAGCAGCTCCGCGCCGGCGCGGGCCAGGTGCTGGTCCCAGATGTCGAGGGTGGAGAGGTCCATCTGGCGGCCGCCGTGGCGGCGGGCCATCGCGGCGGACTTCAGCAGGGTGTTGCGCTGTTTGAGGACGCGCTCGTAGTCGGAGCGCACGCCCGCCATTCGGGGGGAGCGCGCGGTGATCAGCTCGTCGAGGAACCGGCGGCGCTCGCCGGGGTCGCCCTTGACCAGGGCCAGGTCCTCGGGGGCGAACAGCACGGTGCGCACGATGCCGAGCACGTCGCGCGGTCTGACCTGGGAGGAACGATTGATCCGGGCCCGGTTGGCCCTGCCCGGGTTGAGCTCCAGCTCGACGAGCTGCTGCCGCTCGCCCTGGGTGACGGCGGCGCGGATGATCGCCCGGTCGGCGCCCATCCGTACCAGCGGCGCGTCCGAGGAGACCCGGTGGCTGCCGAGGGTGGCCAGATAGCCGACGGCCTCGACGAGATTGGTCTTGCCCTGGCCGTTGGGGCCCACGAAGGCCGTGACGCCCGGGTCGAGCGGGACCTCGGCCCGGGCGTACGAGCGGAAGTCGGCCAGCGACAGATGCGTGATGTGCATGGTTGCGTGCCGACCTCCCCCGGCTGCTGGGTGTTGCTTCTCGGAACTACTTCTTGGTCTCGACCGCGTGGCCACCGAACTGGTTGCGCAGCGCGGCGATCATCTTCATCTGCGGGGAGTCCTCCTGGCGCGAGGCGAAGCGCGCGAAGAGGGAGGCCGTGATCGCGGGCAGCGGCACGGCGTTGTCGATGGCGGCCTCGACCGTCCAGCGGCCCTCGCCGGAGTCGGCCGCGTAGCCGCGCAGCGCCTCGAGGTGCTCGTCCTGGTCGAGGGCGTTGACGGCCAGGTCCAGCAGCCAGGAGCGGATGACCGTGCCCTCCTGCCAGCTGCGGAAGACCTCGCGCACGTCGGTGACGGAGTCGACCTTCTCCAGGAGCTCCCAGCCCTCGGCGTAGGCCTGCATCATCGCGTACTCGATGCCGTTGTGGACCATCTTGGCGAAGTGGCCGGCGCCGACCTTGCCCGCGTGGACCGAGCCGAAGTCGCCCTCGGGCTTGAGCGCGTCGAAGATGGGCTGGACCTTCGCGACGTTCTCGGCGGAGCCGCCGTACATCAGCGCGTAGCCGTTCTCCAGGCCCCAGACGCCGCCGGAGACACCGCAGTCGACAAAGCCGATGCCCTTGGCCGCCAGCTCCTCGGCGTGCTTCTCGTCGTCGGTCCAGCGGGAGTTGCCGCCGTCGACGACGACATCACCGGGGGAGAGCAGCTCGGCCAGCTCGTCGATCGTCGACTGGGTGGCGGCACCGGCCGGGACCATGACCCACACGACGCGCGGGCCCTGAAGGGAATCCACAAGCTCCTTCAGGCTGTGGACATCCGCGAGGTCCGGGTTGCGGTCGAATCCGATAACGGTGTGGCCTGCGCGGCGGATGCGCTCGCGCATGTTGCCGCCCATCTTGCCGAGACCGACGAGACCGAGCTCCATGGGTGATCCTCTTTGCCGTAGTCGTGCGGGTCGTACCAGGGGTACGTGCTTCGAGCCTACGCCGAGGGCTGGGAGCACACCTGTGGGGTGAGGGCGCTCAAACGGGTCGGGTTCCGCCCCCGAAGGGGCGCGGGGAACTGCGCGACCAGCCACAGTCGGCTCGCAGCCGAAATCGACCGGCTGCGAGCCCACGGCCACCGTCAGCCGGACAGGCGAACCGGCATGATCAGGTACTTGTAGGCCTCGTCCGCCTCCGCGTCCATGGCCGGCTTGCCGCTGAGCAGCGCCGGCTTGGTGGACGTGGTGAAGGACAGCTGGGCGACCGGCGAGTCGATCGCCGAGAGCCCCTCGAGCAGGAAGCCCGGGTTGAAGGCGATCGAGATGTCGTCGCCCTCCAGGTGGGCGTCGACCCTTTCCACAGCCTGTGCGTCGTCGCTGGAACCGGCTTCCAGGATGAGCACGCCCTGCTCGAAGCTGAGCCGCACCGGGGTGTTCCGCTCGGCGACCAGGGCCACACGCTTGACGGCCTCGACGAACGGCGCGGTCTCGATCACGGCGACCGAGTTGAACTCGGTCGGGAAGAGCGTGCGGTACTTCGGCAGGTCGCCCTCGAGCAGACGCGTGGTCGTACGGCGGCCGGCGCCCTCGAAGCCGATCAGGCCCTCACCGGCGCCGGAGCCGGACAGGGCGATCGAGACGGTGTCGCCGCCGCTGAGGGACTTGGCGGTGTCCAGGAGCGTCTTGGCGGGGACCAGGGCGACAGCGGAGATGTCCGGGGTCTCCGGCTTCCACATGAACTCGCGGACCGCAAAGCGGTAGCGGTCGGTGGAGGCGAGGGTGACCGTGTCGCCCTCGATCTCGATGCGCACACCCGTGAGCACCGGCAGCGTGTCGTCGCGGCCGGCGGCAATGGCGACCTGGGCGGCGGCGGAGGCGAAGACCTCGGCCGGGACCGTGCCCGTGGCGGTCGGCATCTGCGGCAGCGCCGGGTATTCCTCCACAGGCAGGGTGTGGAGTGTGAATCGCGAGGAGCCGCAGACCACGGTCACGCGCACACCGTCGGTGGAGATTTCCACAGGCCTGTTGGGAAGTGCGCGGCAGATGTCGGCGAGCAGCCGGCCGGAGACGAGGACGGTGCCGTCCTCCTCCACATCCGCCTCGACGGAGACACGGGCGGAGACCTCGTAGTCGAAGCCGGAGAGGCTCAGGGAGCCGTCCTCCGCCTTCAGCAGCAGGCCCGCGAGGACCGGTACCGGCGGACGGGCCGGGAGGCTGCGGGCCGCCCAGGCCACTGCCTCCGCGAGTACATCGCGCTCCACCCGGATCTTCACCGGAACCGCCTCCTGCTTGTTGCTGGCTCGCCCTGCTGGCTTCTTCGTCGGCTGAGTGCCGGGGACCAGTCTGACGCACGCCGCTGACAGTCGGCGCTGCAGGCGGTCAAATCGAGCTCCGTGGCGCGAGGGCGAGTCATCCACAGCACCCACTTCGAAACGAGTTCTCCGCTTGAACTCTGTGGTCGTAGTAGTAGGGGCTGTGGAAACCGTGGAAAACTTCCTTTGCCCAGGTCAGGGCCGATTTTTTATCCACCGGGGCTGTGGGTGGGGGGCGTGGAAAACCGGGGTGGTCTGTGGACCGCGAAAAGTTCTGCACACCCGGTGCACAGGCGAGGCGCACTTCTCCCCAGGGCTGTCCCCAGCTTTACCCCCGTTGCCCACAGCCCAACCCGGCACCCTGGTGTGACGCCTTTCACTCGGTGCGGTGAGATGGGGCATTTCGTTGCCGAACAGTGGACAGCGGTGTGGAAAGGCTGTGTATAACACCGGTTCTCCTGTGGGCGGCCGGTGGACAACTTCGAGGGCGGTTGTGGGCGGCCCCGCTGTCCACAGGCTGTGGAACAAGGTTTGCCACAAATCCACACGTGCCTGACCTCGCCTGATGGCATATCAACAGCCCGGTCTGTGGACACCCTATGGATAACTTCGCGGTCCCCAGGGTGTGGACGGTGGACAGAGCCCGAATCTGTGGAGAACCGGCAGGTCAGGGGCCAGATTCGAACAGGCTGGGGACAGCGGGCGCGGCGCCGGGGACGATGTCGGGGCGGTGCGCGCGGCGCCGGGGACGTCTCCGACAGCTCCCGGAACGCCTCCGGCGGTCCCCCGGACGGCCCCTGAAACGCAGAAAGGGCGCCCCGGGAAGCGTCCCGGAGCGCCCTGGACAGCCCTCGGCGGGCGTCCTCAGCCGTTCTTGATGCGGTTCGTCAGCTCGGTCACCTGGTTGTAGATCGAGCGCCGCTCGGCCATCAACGCGCGGATCTTGCGGTCCGCGTGCATCACGGTGGTGTGGTCACGGCCGCCGAACTGCGCGCCGATCTTCGGCAGCGAGAGGTCCGTGAGCTCCCGGCACAGGTACATCGCGATCTGCCGGGCCGTCACCAGCACCCGGCTGCGCGAGGCCCCGCACAGGTCCTCCACGGTGTGCCCGAAGTAGTCGGCGGTCGCCGCCATGATGGCCGTCGCGGTGATCTCCGGCGAGGCGTCCTCGCCCCCCGGGATCAGGTCCTTGAGGACGATCTCGGCCAGGCCCAGGTCCACCGGCTGCCGGTTCAGGCTGGCGAAGGCCGTCACCCGGATCAGCGCGCCCTCCAGCTCACGGATGTTCCGCGAGATCCGGGACGCGATGAACTCCAGCACCTCCGGCGGGGCGTTCAGCTGCTCCTGGACCGCCTTCTTCCGGAGGATCGCGATGCGCGTCTCCAGCTCCGGCGGCTGGACGTCCGTGATCAGGCCCCACTCGAAGCGGTTGCGCAGCCGGTCCTCCAGGGTCACCAGCTGCTTGGGCGGCCGGTCCGAGGACAGCACGATCTGCTTGTTCGCGTTGTGGAGGGTGTTGAACGTGTGGAAGAACTCCTCCTGCGTCGACTCCTTGCTCGCGAGGAACTGGATGTCGTCGACCAGGAGGATGTCCATGTCGCGATAGCGCTTGCGGAACGCGTCCGCCTTGCCGTCGCGGATGGAGTTGATGAACTCGTTGGTGAACTCCTCGGAGCTCACGTAGCGCACCCGCGTGCCCGGGTAGAGGCTGCGCGCGTAGTGCCCGATGGCATGCAGCAGGTGGGTCTTGCCGAGCCCCGACTCCCCGTAGATGAACAGGGGGTTGTACGCCTTGGCCGGCGCCTCGGCCACCGCCACCGCGGCCGCGTGGGCGAAGCGGTTGGACGCGCCGATGACGAAGGTGTCGAAGAGGTACTTCGGGTTCAGCCGCGCCGTCGGCTCGGCCGCTCCCGTACCCGCCGAGGACGACGAGCCGGATCCGGAGGGCGACGGGCCCGCCGACGGCGCCGGCCGGTCGGCGGGACGGCCGCCGGAGCCCGTGTCGTGCGGCTCACGGCGCTGCTGCTCGTACTGCCCGCGCTCGGGGCGCTCCGGGGAGCGGTACTCGGGCTGCTGCTCGTACTGCGAGGCGTAGGGGTCCCGGTCACTCTCGGTGTACGAACCGAGCCGCGGCTGTTGCCAGCCGTAGTCACCCCGGTCGCCGCCGGGGGGCCCGGACGGGCCCGAGTGACGCGGCCAGGCGCCCGGGGGCTCGCTGCGGGGCTGCTGGTAGTCCGGGTAGGCGGGCCGCACGGTCGGCAGGTCGTCGCCCGGACGGGCGCCGTAGCCGCCGTGGTTTCCCCCGTGATTCCCTCCGCGGCCGCCCCCGTGGCCTTCGTACCCCTCGAACGTGTCACGGCCCTGGCCCGGGGCCGGGGCGTGCGGACGGGGGCGCTCGGGCTGCTGGGGGGCCTGGGCCGGGGGCTCGCCGGCGGAGTCGTCGACGGTGATCGCGATCCGGATGGGGCGGCCGCACTCACGGCTCAGGGTCTCGCTGACGATCGGGGCGAGCCGGCCCTCGAGGACGCTCTTGGCGAACTCGTTCGGCACCGCCAGCAGGGCGGTGTCGGCCACCAGCGCCAGCGGCTGGCAGCGCTTGATCCAGTGCTCGTCCTTGCTCTCCACGCCCTGACCACGCCCCTCACCGAGGAGCTGTTCGAGCACGCGCGGCCACACTGCGGCAAGATCGGCGGGCAGGTCAGCCACAGGGCACGCTCTCTCAGTCACGGGGGGTGCCCCGGAGTCCCACGAATGTGTGGTTCTCGGGACAGGCGGGAAGTATTCAGAGTTCAGCCACGGTAGTCAGGGCGAGGCACGTGGTTCAAGTCGTTGTCCACAGGGTGTGTACAAATGTGCCATGAGGTGTCGCCTGTCGTCTTCCCGGCGCTGGAGAGGCTACGGTGGAGGCTGGGTACGCTGCCGGTTTGACCGGATGGCGTAACCACGCGTACCGTGACCAGGTCGAGTTGTCGATGGCTGCTGCCGCCTGCCTCCGATGGGCAAAGATCACGGACCCCAGGTCCGTGTTCATGAAGCGGTGCACTTGGGCGTATTGCGAGTCTCCTCGTGGGCGCACGGTGACAGCCAGGCGATGTCCCGCCATCAATTCATTTCTGGAGTCCCCGAGTGAGCAAGCGCACCTTCCAGCCGAACAACCGTCGCCGCGCGAAGACCCACGGCTTCCGTCTGCGCATGCGCACCCGTGCCGGCCGCGCGATCCTCGCGTCCCGCCGTGGCAAGGGTCGCGCCAGCCTGTCGGCCTGACCAGCCTGACGTCGAGGTTCTGACGTGCTGCCTTCCGAGTCTCGGCTGAGGCGGCGCGAGGACTTCGCGGCCGCGGTTCGCCGAGGACGCAGGGCAGGCCGCCCGCTCCTCGTCGTCCACCTACGCAGCGGTAACACGGACCCGCATGCGCCCGGGGGGGTCGCCCCCTCGGCGCGTGCGGGTTTCGTCGTGAGCAAGGCCGTGGGCGGCGCTGTCGTCCGCAATCTGGTCAAGCGGCGATTGCGTCATCTGATGCGGGACCGGCTGGATCGGCTCCCCGCCGGTAGCCTGGTGGTGGTGCGAGCCCTGCCGGGCGCGGGCGAGGCGGGTCACGATCAGCTGTCCCGTGATCTCGACGCCGCGCTGGAGCGGCTCCTGGGAGGGGCGCCGCGCAGCAATCCCCCGGGGGGTGACCCCCGGAGCCCCGGTCACCCGGGAGGGAGCGCACAGTGAAGTACCCGCTGCTCTTGTTGATCAAGCTCTACCAGTGGACCATCAGCCCCCTGCTGGGCCCGGTCTGCAAGTACTACCCGTCTTGCTCGCACTACGGCTACACCGCGATCGACAGGCACGGTGCGGTCAAAGGAACGGTGCTGACGGCCTGGCGCATCCTGCGCTGTAACCCGTGGTCGCTCGGTGGCGTCGACCACGTCCCTCCCCGGAAGCGTCCGGTCTGGCACCAGCGGCTGAGGAGCCGACTGGGCGGGCACCCCGCCATGGGGCCCACCGCACAGCCCGAGACCCAGTCCAACGCCCAAGGAGCCTGATTCGTGGACACGATCCTCGGTCCCCTCTATTACGTTGTCTCCTGGATCATCGTCCAGTTCCACGCGTTCTACAGCTTGATCTTCAACAAGGACAGCGGCTGGGCGTGGGGTCTGTCGATCGTCTCGCTGGTGGTGCTGATCCGCATCTGCCTGATCCCGCTCTTTGTGAAGCAGATCAAGGCCACGCGGAACATGCAGGCGCTCCAGCCGAAGATGAAGGCGATCCAGGAGCGCTACAAGAGCGACAAGCAGCGCCAGTCCGAAGAGATGATGAAGCTCTACAAGGAGACGGGCACCAACCCGCTCTCGAGCTGTCTCCCGATCCTGGCCCAGTCGCCCTTCTTCATCTCGCTGTACCAGGTCCTGAACCACATCGCGCAGGGCAAGGTCGTCGGCGTCATCGACAAGCCGCTCCTGGAGAGCGCCCGGCAGGCGCACATCTTCGGTGCCCCGCTGTCGGTGAAGTTCATGGACTCCGCGTCCAAGGTCGAGTCCCTGGGTGCCAGCCTGACCGACGTCCGGGTCGTCACGGTCATCATGATCGTCCTGATGTCGCTGTCGCAGTTCTACACGCAGCGCCAGCTGATGACGAAGAACGTCGACCTCACGGTGAAGACGCCGTTCATGCAGCAGCAGAAGATGCTGATGTACGTCTTCCCGATCATGTTCGCCGTCTTCGGTATCAACTTCCCGGTCGGTGTCCTCGTCTACTGGCTGACCACCAACGTGTGGACCCTGGGTCAGCAGATGTTCGTCATCCGGCGCAACCCCACCCCCGGCAGCCTCGCCTTCCAGCAGCGTCAGGAGCGCCTGCGGGCCAAGGGCAAGCTGAAGGAGGACCCGGCGGAGGCCGAGGCGCGTGAGGTGGCCGAGGCCGCCCGTGCCGCCCGCCAGCAGCCGAAGCGCCAGACGAAGGCCAAGCGCCAGACCGGCGGCCCGGGCCATGCCGTCGCCTCCTCCGGTAAGACCTCGCTGGAGAAGCAGGACGAGGAGTCCGGCGAGACCAAGGCCAAGCAGGCCGGCGGTACCGCCCGCGGCGCCAAGTCCGGACAGCGCAAGGGCGGCCCGCAGCGCCCCAAGCACCCGACCAAGAAGTGACGAAGGAGTCCCCCGTGACGGACACGGAGCGCCAGACCGCCGAGGGCACCGACACCCTGTCCCGCCTTGAGCAGGAGGGTGAGATCGCGGCCGACTACCTCGAGGGTCTGCTCGACATCGCCGACCTCGACGGCGACATCGACATGGACGTCGAGGCCGACCGCGCCTCGGTTTCGATCATCAGCGACTCCACCAGCCGTGACCTCCAGAAGCTGGTCGGCCGGGAGGGCGAGGTCCTGGAGGCCCTCCAGGAGCTCACCCGGCTCGCGGTGAACCGGGAGACCGGTGACCGCAGCCGGCTGATGCTCGACATCGCCGGCTTCCGGGCGCGTAAGCGCGAGGAGCTGGCCGGGCTGGGCGCCAAGGCCGCCCAGGAGGCCCTGAGCACCGGTCAGCCGGTCAAGCTGGACCCGATGACCCCCTTCGAGCGCAAGGTCGTCCACGACGCCGTCGCCGCCGCCGGTCTGCGCAGCGAGTCCGAGGGCGAGGAGCCCCAGCGTCGCGTGGTCGTTCTGCCCGCCTGACCTGTCCCACGTCCAGGTGTGTACGGCCCCGTCTGCTCGCAGACGGGGCCGATCCTTGTCAGCCTGATATTCAGACTCCGACATCCGGATGGCCGGTGTCCGGAGACCCACAGATCAACGTTTGCCAATCAACGTTCATTGACGTTTGTACGGAAGGACGGTTCCCCGTGGAAGAGGCAGCGGAGCTCCCCCCGGCGCCCGCGGCGGCGCGGGCTGTTTTCGGTGACCGCTTTCCGGAGGCCGTCCGCTACGCGGAGCTGCTCGCGGACGCGGGCGTCAAGCGCGGGCTGATCGGTCCCCGTGAGGTCCCGCGGCTGTGGGAGCGCCATCTGCTGAACTGCGCGGTGCTGGCCGAGGCCGTGCCGGACGGCGTCTCCGTGTGCGACGTCGGCTCGGGTGCCGGGCTGCCCGGTATCCCCCTGGCCCTGGTCCGGCCGGACCTCCAGATCACCCTGCTGGAGCCGCTGCTGCGCCGCACCACCTTCCTCCAGGAGGTCGTGGAGCTGCTGGGCCTGGACCATGTCACGGTGGTCCGCGGCCGCGCCGAGGAGATGCTCGGGAAGATCGACCCCGTGCATGTGGTCACCGCGCGGGCCGTGGCCCCGCTGGAGCGGCTCGCGGGCTGGGGCGTGCCGCTGCTGCGTCCGTACGGCGAGATGCTGGCGCTCAAGGGCGACACTGCCGAGGAGGAGCTCAAGGCCGCCCGTGCCGCGCTGGGTAAGCTGGGGGTCGTCAGGACCTCGGTGCTCCAGGTCGGCGAGGGAGTGGTGGACCCGCTGTCGACGCTGGTGCGGGTCGAGGTCGGGGAGAGCCCCGGCGGGGTGCGGTTCGCCGCCAAGCGGGCGAAGGCGGCCAGGGCCAACCGGCCACGCCGTCGCTGATGCTCCATACAAGCTGGCAAAACTACCCGTAGCGGAGTGTCGCGGCGCTATGACGGTGTGTGCCATGCATCGTGTTTCACGTGAAACATCGCTCCCTGCTGCATGGAATCATCGGCCGCGGTCGCGCGGCCGCCGCGCCGCGTGACCGCCGAGCGGTCAAGGACATGGCTTCGTCCACAGGTCCATGGGATTCATCCACAGGAGAACGGGCCTCGCTGGTTCACGGCACCGAAAGCATGGCAGGCTCTGTCCATCGCGAGCCTGATGTCGAGGAGAGTGAATCCTTGCGGTCCGACGCCAATATCGCGGGGCCGATGACCGACCCGGTCCCCGGCCCCCGCCCCTCCGACTCCGAATCGATGTCCGCTCCCGGCCCCCTGCCCATGAGTGAGCTTGTTTCACGGGAAACGCCGCCACCTCCCATGCCGAGGCCGGAGCAGACCCGAGTGATGGTGGTGGCCAACCAGAAGGGCGGGGTCGGCAAGACCACGACCACCGTGAATCTGGCGGCCTCGCTGGCGCTCCATGGCAACCGGGTACTGGTCATCGACCTGGACCCGCAGGGGAACGCCTCGACCGCACTGGGCATCGACCACCATGCCGAGGTCCCGTCGATCTATGACGTCCTCGTGGACAACAAGCAGCTCTCCGAAGTGGTTCAGCCGGTCGTGGATGTCGAGGGCCTCTTCTGTGCCCCCGCCACGATCGACCTGGCGGGCGCCGAGATCGAGCTGGTCTCCCTGGTGGCCCGGGAGAGCCGGCTGGACCGGGCGATCAAGGCCTATGAGCAGCCGCTGGACTACATCCTCATCGACTGCCCGCCGTCGCTCGGCCTGCTCACGGTCAATGCCCTGGTCGCCGGCGCGGAGGTGCTGATCCCCATTCAGTGCGAGTACTACGCGCTGGAGGGCCTGGGGCAGCTGCTGCGCAATGTGGAGCTGGTCCGGGGGCATCTGAACCCCAAGCTCCATGTGTCGACGATCCTGCTGACGATGTACGACGGCCGGACCCGGCTCGCCTCCCAGGTGGCGGAGGAAGTGCGCACCCACTTCGGGCATGAGGTGCTGAGGACCAGCATCCCCCGCTCGGTGCGTATCTCCGAGGCGCCCAGCTATGGGCAGACCGTTCTCACCTATGACCCGGGCTCCAGCGGCGCGCTGTCGTATCTGGAGGCCGCGCGGGAGATCGCGCTACGGGGGATCGGGGTGCGATACGACGGCAGCAGGGCGCATACCGTGGGCCGTCAGCAACAGCAAGAGCAGCACAGCATGTCGGAGGGGCTTCAGTGAGTGAGCGACGTAGAGGACTGGGCCGGGGGCTCGGTGCGCTGATCCCACCGGCGCCGAAGGGCGGGGAGCAGAGCGGACCGGCGGTCGGGACCGGCGCGACGTCCCCGAGCGCGGTGCCGGTGCTGACGGCCGAGCGGGGGGTCGCCGCGGCGAAGGTGGCCACCCTTCCCCTGGAGGAGTTCGGCACGCCCCGGGACTCCCTGCGCGACTCCGGCTCACCGGACTCCGTTTCACGTGAAACCGAGGGCGCCCTCGCGGCCGGTCCTGGTGGCGAGGGCGGTCAGGTGGCCGGCGCCCACTTCGCCGAGCTTGCGCTGGACTCCATCACGCCCAACCCCCGGCAGCCGAGGGAGGTGTTCGACGAGGACGCCCTCGCCGAGCTGGTGACCTCCATCCGTGAGGTCGGTCTTCTCCAGCCCGTTGTGGTGCGGCAGCTGGGCCCGGAGCGCTATGAGCTCATCATGGGCGAGCGCCGTTGGCGGGCCTGCCGGGAGGCCGGGCTGGAGCGGATCCCCGCCATCGTCCGGGCCACCGATGACGAGAAGCTGCTGCTGGACGCGCTGCTGGAGAACCTCCACCGGGCTCAGCTGAACCCGCTGGAGGAGGCGGCGGCCTATGACCAGCTGCTCAAGGACTTCAGCTGTACTCATGACGAGCTGGCCGACCGCATCGGGCGCTCGCGCCCCCAGGTCTCCAATACGCTGCGGCTGCTGAAGCTGTCGCCGACCGTGCAGAAGCGGGTCGCCGCCGGTGTGCTCTCCGCCGGGCATGCCCGGGCCCTGCTCTCCGTCGACGATTCGGAGGAGCAGGAGAAGCTCGCCTATCGCATTGTGGCCGAGGGGCTGTCGGTGCGATCGGTGGAGGAGATCGTGACTCTGCTGAAGTCGCGGTCGAAGAAGCCGGTGAAGGGCAAGGGCCCCCGGGCCGGCGCCCGTGTCGCCCCGGCGCTGACCGATCTGGCCTCGCGGCTGTCGGACCGCTTCGAGACCAGGGTGAAGGTCGACCTCGGTCAGAAGAAGGGCAAGATCGTCGTCGAGTTCGCCTCGATGGAGGACCTTGAGCGGATTCTGGGCACGCTCGCTCCCGGCGAGGGCCGGGTGCTGGAGCAGCGGCTCTCCACCGACGAGGAGCAGACCGCCGACGCGTAATCCCCCGGGACGACGTCGGACCCGTTGGATTCGCATGACGCTCACCTTGAGGGCGGGTCGTGTTTCACGTGGAACTCTTTTGCGTGGAACACGACCCGCCCTTTGCCCTGTCGAGCTATCGACTCAATCGACGTGCGGATACGATGCGTTGAGGTGTGGCACATCCACGTTGGACACAGTTCACGGAGGGGCGGGGCCATGCGAACGGTGAGCCGGACCGGACTGATGGCAGCGGGCTTGAGCCTGGGGGCGGTCGGCGGATTCGTCGGCAGTCTTCTCCGGGAGCGGAGCGTCCTGGCCACCGCCCGGAGCGTGGCACGCGACGGAAGTGAGGAACTGACTGCATGGGGCGTCGGCTCGTACCGCTCACTCTGGACAACCTCCCGGACCTGCCCAAGCGCTGCCGCGCCTGTGTCTTCTGGGAGCTGGATCCCGTCAGTGGTGAAGCCGCGCTGAGAGCCGGGCACCCGGAGCTGGAGAAGGAAGCCTGGATCTCCGCCGTGCTGCTGGAGTGGGGATCCTGCGGCCGGGTGGTCTATGTCGATGAGATCCCGGTGGGCTTTGTCCTCTACGCTCCCCCCGCCTATGTCCCCCGCTCGACCGCTTTCCCCACCAGCCCGGTCGCCGCGGATGCCGTTCAGCTGATGACGGCATGGCTGATGCCCGCCTATCAGGGGCAGGGGCTGGGCCGGGTCATGGTGCAGACCGTCGCCAAGGACGTTCTCCGAAGGGGATTCAAGGCGATCGAGGCCTTCGGTGACGCCCGGTGGAAGGAGCCGGCGTGTGTCCTGCCCGCCGACCATCTGCTGGCGGTCGGCTTCAAGACCGTACGCCCGCATCCCCGCTATCCCCGGCTGCGGCTGGAGCTTCGTTCGGCGCTCTCCTGGAAGGAGGACGTCGAGCTGGCTCTGGACCGGCTGCTCGGAGCGGTCCAGAAGGAGCCCGCCCTACGGCCGTTGTGAAGGCCTGATGAGAGACAAAAAACAGCGCGCGGTTTCACGTGAAACCGCGCGCTGTTTTTTGTACTTCGCTTACACGTGGATGAAGTCCGTGAGCTCGCGCTCCAGGGCGGCCTTCGGCTTGGCGCCGACGATGGTCTGGACGACCTCGCCGCCCTTGTAGACATTGAGTGTCGGGATCGACATCACGCCGTACTTGGCGGCCGTGCTCGGGTTCTCGTCGATGTTCAGCTTGACGATCTCGATCTTCTCGCCGTGCTCGGCGGCGATCGCCTCCAGGGCCGGGGCGATCTGGCGGCAGGGGCCGCACCACTCAGCCCAGAAGTCCACCAGGACGGGCTTGTCGCTGTTGATGACGTCCTCGTCGAAGGAAGCGTCGGTGACGGCCTTGAGAGCCATTGAGATGTCTCCTTGAGTCTTCTATGCGTGGGGGGGAGATGAAGGTCAGACGGCGGCGGACTGCTCGGGCTCGCGGACGTTCTCGCCATCGGCGAGCGCGGCCAGGTAGCGCTCGGCGTCGAGGGCGGCGGAGCAGCCCGTACCGGCAGCGGTGATCGCCTGGCGGTAGGTGTGGTCGACGACGTCGCCGGCGCCGAAGACACCGGTGGCGTTGGTGCGGGTGGAGGGGGCGGCGACCTTGAGGTAGCCCTCGTCGTCCAGCTCCAGCTGGCCCTTGAACAGCTCGGTGCGCGGGTCGTGACCGATGGCGATGAACAGACCGGTCACCGGCAGCTCGGAGGTCTCACCGGTCTGGACGTTGCGCAGGGTGAGGCCGGAGAGCTTGTTGTCGCCGTGGATCTCGGCGACCTCGCTGTCCCAGACGAAGGAGATCTTCGGGTCGGCGAAGGCCCGCTCCTGCATCGCCTTGCTGGCGCGCAGGGCGCCACGGCGGTGGACCACGGTGACGGACTTGGCGAAGCGCGAGAGGAAGGTGGCCTCCTCCATCGCGGTGTCGCCGCCGCCGATCACGGCGATGTCCTGGTCCTTGAAGAAGAAGCCGTCACAGGTGGCACACCAGGAGACACCCCGGCCGGAGAGCTCGTCCTCGCGCGGCAGACCGAGCTTGCGGTGCTGGGAGCCGGTGGTGACGATCACGGCCTTGGCGCGGTGGACGGTACCGGCGGAGTCCGTGACGGTCTTGATCTCGTCACTGAGGTCGACGGCCACGACGTCGTCCGGGATGAGCTCGGCGCCGAAGCGCTCGGCCTGGGCCCGCATGTTGTCCATCAGATCGGGGCCCATGATCCCCTCGCGGAAGCCGGGGAAGTTCTCCACGTCGGTGGTGTTCATCAGCGCACCACCGGCGGTAACCGCGCCCTCGAAGACCAGCGGCTTCAGAGAGGCACGGGCGGTGTAGAGCGCGGCCGTATAGCCCGCGGGCCCGGAGCCAATGATGATCACGTTGCGGACGTCGCTCACGGGTGTCTTCCTTGTCTGCCGACAGCTGTCTGGAACCTTGCTGGGTCTCACCCCACCCAACGGATCCTACGGGGCGAGCATTCCCGGCAGGTACGACAGCGCGGGCGCGGCGGCTCAGCCACGCGGCAGGGTCTGGTTGATCAACACCTTCCCGGGGGCGGGGGACGTGGCCGAGCCACAGGCGGCGGAGACCAGATACGCGTCTACAAGGGTGGTGTCGCCGGGATGCGGCAGGACGATCAGATAGGCGTCCTCGCCGTCGAAGATGTCCTGGCGGGTGGCCAGCGCCGGCTCCGGGCGTCCGATGCCCTCCCTTACACACGCGGGGGCGGTGACGCCCGAGTCGCTCAGCGTCTTCTCGGGAGCCGTCCGCGGGGTCATGCCCTGGACCTCGGGGCCCTTCGCGGACTTCAGAAGGGCCTGGACCCGTGCCGTGAGATCCCCGGTCGACCGGTCCGACGGGGAGACCCTGTCCGTCCGGGGACCGTCCGCATGGGTGTCACCACCCCCACCGGACTGGAGGAGGAAGCTGCCCACCCCGATGACAGCGGCGGCACAGGCGGTGCCGAGCAGTGCCCTGGGCCAGCGCCGGGCGCGCCGGGTGCGCGGGCCGGACGCGGGGTCGCGTCGCTTGGGGCCCGTCGTGGCGTGGGGGCGGCCCGCCGGGCGGTCGGCGACGTCGCGCTTGGTGGTGTCGAGCCTGGCGGTGCCATGAACAGGTGCGGCATCGGGTGCGCCGTCGGTTTCACGTGAAACAGCGGCGTCGGCGAGTGCCGGGGATTCCGTAGAGGGTTCTTCGGTCCCCGTTTCACGTGAAACACCGCCGCCCTGGGAGATGACGACGTCGGCCTCGGGGGCGGTGGCGCTCAGCAGGGCCTCGGCCGCGAGCGCGGCGTCGATGCGCTCGGCGACGTCCACCGGCATGCGCGTGGGGCCCGGCAGGGTGCCGAGCAGCCCCCGGATCTCGTCCAGGGAGCTCCGTACGTCCTCGCACAGCGCGCAGTCCGCGAGATGCTCCCGGATGTCCGTCGTCCGTGCGGGAGAGAGCACACCTTCGGTGAGTGCGGAGATCTCCGCGACCTCCGGGTGCCCATCCGTGCCGGTCCTCGAAGTCACGCTCGCCCACCTCCGCCCTTCACTGGATCTGTGTCGCTGTGCCCCGCCGGTGGTGGGACGGACGTCCCCTGCGACCGGTTCCTTTCCCGGTCGAGGGTGGGGCTACCCCTGCCATCCGGGCGCAGATGGGTGAGCATCGGCAGCAGCCGTGCCCGTCCCCGGGCGCATCTGCTCTTCACCGTGCCGACGGGAACGTCCAGGACCCTGGCCGCCTCGGCGACCGGATAGCCCTGCATATCGACGAGGACCAGGGCGGCCCGCTGGTCCGGGGGCAGTTTGGCCAGGGCCCGGATCAGCTCGCGGTGGAGGTCCCCGCGCTCGGCCGGCGCGGCGGCGGACTCATGGGGTTCGAGGAGTTGCTCCAGGCGCTCGGTCTCCGCGAGCGGGTCGGTGCGCCGTGAGGCGGCCTTGCGGGCCCGGTCCAGACAGGCGTTCACGGTGATGCGGTGGAGCCATGTGGTGACGGCCGACTGGCCACGGAAGGTGTGAGCCGCCCGGTAGGCGGAGACCAGCGCGTCCTGTACGGCGTCCGCGGCCTCTTCCCTGTCGCCGAGCGTCCGGAGCGCCACCGCCCAGAGCCGGTCGCGGTGGCGCCGCACTATCTCGCCGAAGGCGTCGGGGTCGCCGTCGATGTGCAGGGCGAGCAGCTCGGCGTCGCTCGCGCCGCTACATGTGACGTCGTCCACCGTCGAGCCCTCCCCCTTGAGCGGTTCGATCCCGCTGTCAGCCGGTGAACTTCACCTCGTTGATGGCCTGCTTGTAGCCGGCGTTGCTGAAGGTCTTGCTGTCGTATCCCGAGTAGGGCACGGCTGTGATCCACAGCAGGACGTAACGGGTCTCCGGGGCCTCCTTGAAGGAGACATGGGCCGTCGTCCCGGAGGTCTTCGTCGTCGAGAGTTTCTTCATCGAGCTCAGCGCGCCCGACGGTGACAGCGAGTCGGCCGCGTAGAAGGACATGCTGGTGTGGTCGCCCTCGTAGCGCAGCTGGACGGAGACGCTGCTGAGCTTCTGGCTCGACCCGAGGTCGTAGACGATGCCGATGCCGGACTTGAAGGGGGCGAGCGCCGGGCCGTCCTTGAAGGAACGGGAACGCCAGAGGGTGCCCTCGTTGTCGTCGTAGGTGTTCCTTACGTCGCCCGCCTGGGGGCTGCCGTCCGGGGCGTACTCCCTGGCGTCCACGACGCGGATCGGCTGGGGCGTCTTCTTGGGAAGGTCGTCCCCCGAGGACTGGGAGCGCGGCGTGTCCGACTCCCCGTCCTTGAGGAGCGTGTCCGCGAGCTGCCAGCTGCCGAGGCCCAGCGCGGCGATGAGCAGGGCCGAGACCGTCCACTTCAGGGCGCGGCCCGTGCGTCCCTCGAGCGGTGCCGGCGGAGGCACGGGCACGGGCTGGACCGGGCCGCCGGGGCGCGCCGAAGGGTGCGGGCGGGAGTAGGCCGCCGGCGTGGGGTACGCCGGCTCCGGGGGCCGGATGCGCGGCATCGCCGCGACGGCCTTGGCCAGTTCCTCCGGGGTGGTGCAGGGCTGCTCCTGCCGGGAGGCGGTGGCCCCGTCGTTGACGAGCGCGCGCATGGCCAGCTCGGAGAGGCCGCGGTGGACCCCGGCCCGGACCTGGTCGGGGGCGATCAGGCCGACGCCCTTGGGCAGCCCGGAGAGGCCGTGGGCGTTGGACTCATAGGGCCAGCGCTGGGTGAGGGCCGCGTACAGCAGGGCGCCGATGGCCTCGGTGTCCGTGCGCTGGGGGTGTTCGGAGGTGATGCCCCGCAGCGCCGCCATGACGGCGAGCCCGCGGATGCGGTACTGGCCGGTCTCGGTGCGCAGCACGGAGCCGGGGTTGAGGCGCAGATGGGCCAGGCCCTCGCGGTGGGCGGCGGCCATGGCCTGGGAGACCTGGCTGACGAGCTGGTACGCCTCGTGCGGCTCGAGCGGGCCGGAGGAGAGGACGGGCGTCAGCTCGGTCGCGTCGGGCAGCCACTCGTGGACCACATAGACCAGGTCGTTCTCCTCGACGGCGTCGAGGACCTGGACGAAGCGAGGGTCGCCGAGGAGCGCCGCGGAGCGGGCGGCGGCCAGGACGGGGCGGGCGCGGGGATGGTCGGCGGGCAGGAGGTGGACGCCCACCGCGCGGCGCAGCTTCTCGTCGACGGCACGCCAGCTGCTGAATCCCTCCAGACGGGTGACGCACTCCTCCAGGCGGTACCTTCTGGCGAGCTTATGGCCGCTGTGCAGCTCGGGCGGTTGCGCGTCGCGCGCGGGGCTTTCGCTCTCCGCGCGCTGGGTGTCCTTGTGGGTGCCGACCTTCTTCGCGGTCTTCGCCCCGTCGGTCGTGGCCTGGTCCGCCTGGGCGGTCAGCGGCTGGTCGCCGTTGTTGTCAGCCACGTCGACGGCAGCCGTGCTCCGTTCCGCCACCGTCGCTCCTGCCTCCCCATCCGTTGGACGCTGTCCACAGCCAAGACAATTGTGCCCACAGTCCGGCGCTATGCACGACACGCGGCGGCGGGCGATGGTTGTGCTCCGGTCAGCGACCGAGCCGGCCGCGAACCATACCGACCATGGCGGTCAGTTCCTCGATGCGCATCCGCTTCGCCGCGATGTAGAACACCGCGATCAGTACCAGTCCGCCACCGACCAGGGAGCCGAGCGAACCGGGAACACCGTTGCCCAGAACCTGACCGATTCCGAATGAGGCGGCGCCACCGATCAGGGCCGCCGGGACACAGGCGCCGATCAGCCGGGCGTAGGTGCGGATGACGTGCGAGCCGTCGAGATCGCCGCCGAGCCGGGTGCGCAGGCGGCGCCAGGCGACCCCGACGCCGACGGCGTAGCCCAGGCCGTAGGAGGCGGCCATACCGGCGACGGCCCAGCGGGACGGCAGGAGCAGGAAGCTCAGACCGGAGGCCGCGGCGTTCACGACGGCGACGATCACGGTGTTGTAGAAGGGGGTCCGGGTGTCCTCGTAGGCGTAGAAGCCGCGGAGGATGACGTACTGCGCGGAGTACGGGATGAGTCCGAGGCCGAAGGCCATGAGGATGTAGCCGATGTTGGTGGCGGCGGCAGCAGCGCTGCTGCCGCCACTGCCGAACATCAGGGTCGCCATGGGGACGCCCAGCGCCAGGAAGGCGAAGGCGCACGGCACGATCGCGACGGCGGACGTCCGCAGCCCGTGGGAGAGGTCGTCGCGGACCGCCGAGACGTCCCCGTCGTGGGCGGCGCGGGAGATCCGGGGCAGCACGGCGGTCATCACCGAGACGGTGATGATGGCCTGCGGCATCTGCCAGAGCTGGAGGGCGTAGTTGTAGGCGGTGATACCGGTGCCCTCGTGGCCGGCCTTGGTGGCCAGGCTGCCCGCACGGGTCGCGAGCTGGGTGACGACGACCAGGCCGAGCTGGTTGGCCAGCACGAAGAAGAACGTCCACTTCGCGAGCCCCGCGGCCTTGCCGAGACCCTGCCCGCGCCAGTCGAACCGGGGCCGGACCCGGAAGCCCGCGTCGCGGAGGTAGGGCAGCATGGCCAGCGCCTGGACGACGAGGCCCAGCAGGGTGCCGACGCCGAGCAGACGGACGCCTTCGGGCGTGATGGTGGAGGAGGTCACGCCGCTCTGGGTGAACGGACCGAAGGCCCAGATGAAGGAGCCGAAGGTCGCGATGATGATGATGTTGTTGAGGACCGGGGTCCACATCATCGCCCCGAAGCGGCCCCGCGCGTTGAGGATCTGGCCCAGGACGACGTGCACGCCCATGAAGAACATGGTCGGCAGGCAGTAGCGGGCGAACGCGACCGCCACGTCCATCCGGTCCGGGTCGGACGCGATGTCCGGGGACATCATCTGGATGAAGAGCGGGGCGCCCAGCACACAGACCGTGGTGACACCGGCCATCAGGACGACGACGAGGGTCAGCAGCCGGTTGGCGTAGGCCTCACCGCCGTCCTCGTCGTTCTTCATCGCGCGCACCAGCTGCGGGATGAAGACGGCGTTGAGAGCGCCGCCGCCGACCAGGATGTAGATCATCGTCGGCAGCGTATTGGCGACCTGGTAGCCGTCGCTGAGGGTGCTGACGCCGATGGCGGCCGCCATGACGAGGTTCCTGGCGAAGCCCAGGAGGCGGGAGACGAGCGTGCCCGCGGCCATCAGCGCGCTGGACTTGAGCAGCCCGGACGCCTTGCCGCCGCCCTTGGCCGCCGGCTCGGCCGCGGCCGGCTCGGGCTCCGCCGCCGGCGGGACCGGAGGCTGCGGGGGCGGCACGGGGGAGCCGTACTGGCCGGGGGCCGGGATTGGCCGGCCGTCCGGGCGCGGGGGCTCGTACGGCTGCTGCTGATCGCGGTAGAGGTGCGCGAAGGCGTCCCGCTGCGGCTGCTCGCCGAAGCCGCCCACGCCGATGACCTGGGTCGCGTCCTGGTCCTCGTACGGGCCGGCCGGCGCCGGGGGCTGCTGCGCCTGGGCCGGGGCCCAGGCCTGGGTGTCCGGGCCGCGCGGCGGCACCGGAGGCTGCTGGTAGCCGCCGGGCTGCGGCGCGGCGTACGGGTCCGACGCGTAGGCGTCCCGGAGGTACGGGTCCCGGGCGTACGGGCCCTGATGCGGCTGGTCCGCGGCGCCAGGGGCCGGGGCAGGCGGGGGCGGCGGGTACTGACCCCGCTGCTCGCCCCCGGTGCCCTGACCGCGGTCACCGTCGTACGGCGCGCTCATCGCTACCCCACCTCATCGTCCGCGGCCTGCCGGCCCCATAAAACGTCAACGTTCCACTTTCTCACCTGAGCCGGACGGGTCACCGTTCCGCGCTCCGGTTTCGGCTGCCGGATCACCCGGCTGCTCCGGCTTGTCGTCACCGGGCCCACCACTGTCGCCCGGGTCTCCGCCGTCCGCCCCGTCGGGCCCGCCACCCGCTGCCTTACGGGCGGCGGCCCGCTTGCGCTGGAGGTAGATACGCAGTCCCGCGAGGACCAGGAGAAGGACCCCACCGGCGATGACGAGCAGAACCATAGGGGTGATGGAGGTGACATGCACAGTGAAGAAGATCGGCTCACCGTACGGCTGGCCGTCCTCGGCGTAGAGCCGGGCCGTCACCTTCACCGGGCCGTTGGCGTTGGCACGCGTCTCGAACTTCACGGACTGCTGGCGCCCGCCCCCGACCTCCACCGGCTGCGGCGCGTCGATCTTGAGGCGGTTGGGCTGGCTGGAGGTGAGGACGAGCTTGAGCCCCCGCACCCCCTGGAGCAGGCCGTTCTGGACGGTCACCGGGATGGTCGCGCTGCGGCCGGAGAGGGTGGCGTCGGACTTCGCGATCAGGTGGACCTGCCGGACGAGCTGGTCCAGATACGACTGCACCGCGTCCCGGAACGCCTCCGCGCCCTTGGGGTCGCCCCGCCACGAGGTGGACATCTCCCGCATGATCGCGCTGCCGAACGGGGTGACCACCCGGTCCGGGGAGGTCAGGATGACCTTGAAGCTGTCCAGGGAGCTCTGGGTCCGCTGGATCTCCTCGAACGCCTCGGTGGGCAGCTCCTGCGAGCGCAGCGAGTCCGGATACGAGCCCGCGCCGGGGATGTGCTGGTTGGCCGCCGGGTCGGGCTGGGCCTTCGCCGCGTCGCCGAGGTCGGCCGACTGGGTCCAGCGGCCGTCCGTCAGGCCCTTGAGCGCCGAAGCCATCGCCTGGGCCTGGCTCGTCGTGGGCATGCGCTGCGGCGCGACCACGATGCTGCGCTCGTTCTCGGGAGCCTGCTTGTTCACCATGAGGCTCTGGGCGAGGAAGCGCTGGACGGCCAGCGAGGAGTCATTGGCCTTGATCATCTCGCCGTCGAAGACGGTGGAGAGCCGGGCGTCCGCCACGATCGCCGTGTTGCCGCCGCCGATCTGCCGGGCCGCGGTGGGCGCGTACGAGGAGCCACCGGGCTCCCGGACGCTGTCGCTGCGGGCGATCACATTGTGGGCGCCGGCCGAGGTGGCCACGTCCACGATGGAGGAGTCGACGGCGCCTTCGACGGGCCAGGCGAAGTCCGTGCGCGGCTTCACCCCCAGGATCGTCTCCACGGTCGTCGAGGCGAGCTCCGTGGCCGACTGGAGGTGGCTGAGCGCCCCGGGGACGTCCTTCCCCCGGTGGGCGAGCGAGGCGATGTCCGGGTCGCCGAACGGCAGCGCCACCACCTGGTGGTCCGCGACGGCCTGCTGGAGCTGGTTGAGCCACTGCTTGGCCACCGTCTGGCCCCGGCCGGGAGCGGGGTTCTGGTCGTCCGGCCCGCCGATCCGGTAGCTCTTCGTCATCGCCTCGACCGTGGCGAGCAGATCCGGGTCGATCACCCAGGTGACCGGCAGATTCTTGCCCAGCGCCACGAGCTGCTGGAGCCGGCCCCCCGGCGCCAGCTCGGCGGCCAGGTCGTCATTGGGGAAGACCGGCGTCTGCTGCTGGTCGGAGACCGTACGGGCGGTGAGGCGGGTCGCGGAGACCAGCGGCCACAGGAAGGTCAGCCGGGTCTTCTTGCCGTCGGTCGTCGAGGGCTGCCAGGGCAGCAGCGTGCGCTGGATGCCCAGGACCTGCTCGGACTGCCCGCCGGACTGTCCGGAGAGGGTGACACCGAGCTGGTAGACGCCGTCCTTGCCGAGCTCCAGGTCCTTCACCGGAACGGTCAGGGTGAAGTCACGGCCGACGCCGGGCGGCAGGCTGTCGATCTTCTGGGCGTGGTTGCCGCCCACCTCCGGGCCGTCGGAGCCCGCCGAGAAGGGCGCCCGGCCGCCGATGTCGTCGATGTCGCTGCGCGTGGTGATCTGCGGGCCCACCCGGAGCGCCACATGGCCACCGGTGATCGTCGACCTCGTGTTGTTGGTGACCCGGCCCGAGACGGTGAGCGTGTCGTCCTGCTTGGGGGCGACGGGCGTCACGGTGTCGAGGGAGACATCGACGGACCGGGAGCTCGCCGAGCTCGCGGACTCGGCACGTGCCGCCGGGGCCTGCGGCAGCTGCCCCAGCCCCACGACCAGCAGCACCCCGGCCAGCAGCAGAGCGGTGCGCCGGAACCACCGGCAGGCAGGAGCGGGCGTTGTCCCCTCGAAGGCCCCTTGGACCTCTGCCGCCTCGGCCACGCGCTGCCCGTCCCTCGTCATCGTCGGTGGTCGTCGGATGGTGCGTCCACGAATGGTAACGAGGCCCGCTGTGACGAAGTGCTGCGGACCGGACTACAAGATCGCCGCGGGGCCCGTTGTCCAGGCTGCGCCTGCTTTGTGAGTGGTGTCATAGTGCGTCCGACAACCGGGAGGCTTCGGCGCGCCCGGACACGTACCCTCTTCTGTTGTGCCGAACGCCAACAATGACAGCCACACCCCGCCGTCGACGACCGAGCTCAGCCAGGCGCAGCGCCGTGCCGTGAGCGAGCTCCTGCGGGTCTCCCCCGTAGCCGACGATCTCGCCCGCCGCTTCAAGGAGGCCGGCTTTACGCTCGCCCTGGTCGGCGGGTCGGTACGGGACGCTCTGCTCGGCCGTCTCGGCAACGACCTGGACTTCACCACCGACGCCCGTCCCCAGGACGTGCTGAAGATCGTGCGGCCGTGGGCGGACGCGGTCTGGGAGGTCGGCATCGCCTTCGGCACCGTGGGCTGCCGTAAGTCGGACTTCGACATCGAGGTCACCACATACCGGTCGGAAGCGTATGACCGGACCTCCCGGAAGCCCGAGGTCTCCTACGGCGACTCCATCGAGGAGGACCTGGTCCGCCGCGACTTCACCGTCAACGCCATGGCCGTGGTGCTGCCGGAGAAGGAGTTCATCGACCCGCACAACGGCCTGGAAGACCTGGCCGCGCGGGTCCTGCGCACCCCCGGGACGCCCGAGGAGTCCTTCTCCGACGACCCGCTGCGCATGATGCGGGCCGCCCGCTTCGCCGCCCAGCTGGACTTCGAGGTGGCGCCCGAGGTGGTGGCGGCCATGACCGGGATGGCGGACCGCCTGGAGATCGTCTCGGCCGAGCGGGTCCGGGACGAGCTGAACAAGCTGATCCTTTCCAGCCACCCCCGCAAGGGCCTCACCCTGCTCACGGAGACCGGGCTCGCCGCCCTGGTCCTCCCCGAGCTCCCGGCGCTGCGCCTGGAGCGCGATGAGCACCACCGCCACAAGGACGTCTACGACCACACGCTCATCGTCCTGGAGCAGGCCATGGCCCTGGAGGCCCCCCGTGACCAGCCGGGCGGCGGCCCCGACCTGGTCCTGCGCCTGGCGGCGCTGCTCCACGACATCGGCAAGCCGAAGACGCGTCGCTTCGAGAAGGACGGCCGGGTCTCCTTCCACCACCACGAGATGGTGGGCGCGAAGATGACCAAGGCCCGGATGACCAAGCTCAAGTACTCCAACGACCTGGTCAAGGATGTCTCGAAGCTGGTCGAGCTCCACCTGCGCTTCCACGGCTATGGCACCGGGGAGTGGACCGACTCCGCCGTCCGCCGCTATGTCCGTGACGCCGGGCCGCTGCTGGACCGGCTCCACAAGCTGACGCGGTCCGACTGCACCACCCGCAACAAGCGCAAGGCCAACGCCCTCTCGCGCGCCTACGACGGGCTCGAGGAGCGCATCGCCCGGCTCCAGGAGCAGGAGGAGCTGGACTCGATCCGGCCCGACCTCGACGGCAACGAGATCATGGAGATCCTGGGCGTCGGCCCCGGCCCGCAGATCGGCAAGGCCTACAAGCACATGCTGGAGATGCGTCTGGAGCACGGCCCCATGGAGCGGGAGGCCGCCGTGGCCGCGCTCAAGGAGTGGTGGGCCGAGCAGGGCTGATGCCGCGCAGTGGTGTTTCACGTGAAACACCACCG
Source organism: Streptomyces hesseae (assembly GCF_031845785.1). NCBI lineage: Bacteria > Bacillati > Actinomycetota > Actinomycetes > Kitasatosporales > Streptomycetaceae > Streptomyces > Streptomyces hesseae. The sequence goes on along the minus strand of NZ_JAVRFI010000026.1, from coordinate 25,294 downwards.
GGGTGTGGACAAGTGAAGAAGGCCAGGGCCGGTGTTTCACGTGAAACACCGGCCCTGGCCTTATCCGGGCCGAGCCGCCCGCTACTTCTTGACGTCGCCCAGGCAGAGCGTGAACTTGTTGGAACGCTCCTCCCAGGTGAGCGCGGCCGTGGTGCCCTCGACGTTGTTGCAGGCGAGGGTGTACAGCGTGGAGCCGTCGACCTTCTTGAGCACCTTGTGGCTCGCCTTGCTGTCGGTGCAGTCGACCTTCTTGATGTCCGGCTTGGAGTCCGTGCCCTTGTTCTGGAGGCAGTCGCCGACCGCCAGCACGGTGGTGTCGTCGTCCGTGAGCATGTGCTTGCCGATGTAGATGCCCGTGCTGACCAGGACGCAGAGAACGATCGTGCCGATCTTCTTGCCGATCTTCTTGCCCCTGGACGGGGCCGGCGGCGGCATCGTCGCGCCACCCCAGCCACCCGGCTGCTGCCCGTACGGCGGCGGAGCCGGCTGGCCGGGCTGCTGGGCGTACGGGCCCGGCTGGCCGTACGGGCCGGGCTGCTGGCCGTAGGGCGGGGGCGGCTGCTGGCCGTAGGGGGCACCGCCCTGCGGGCCGTACGGGTTCTGGTTGGGCGGCGGAGTGGTCACGGGGATGCCTTCACGGGACGGTGGTTTTCGGTCGGCTGACGCCGCCCGTAAGTTATCCCGTGTCCATGACATTTCCGCAGTTCAGTGGGATGCTGTGGCCTTGATGTAATAGTCAGCTGCGTCGAAATCCAGCCATAGCGGAAGCAATTGCCGCGTAGATCAGAGCCACTCCGATCACCAGGGCGGGCGACCGTCCGTCCGGCGGCAGCATCAGTGCGGCCACCCCCGCCGCGCCCACGAAGGCGACGTTGAACAGGACGTCGTAGAGGGAGAAGACCCTCCCCCGGAAGGCGTCGTCGACCGACGCCTGGACCACCGTGTCCGTGACGATCTTGGCGCTCTGGGTGGCGAGCCCCAGGACGAAGGCGGCGATCAGCATGGGGACGGGCTCGAAGGGCAGGCCGAGCGCGGGTTCCAGGACCGCCGCGGCCGCGGCGCAGGCCATCAGCCAGCCCAGCCGCCCCAGCCGGCCGACCGCCCAAGGGGTGATGGCGGCCGCGGCGAAGAAGCCGGCCCCCGAGGCGACCACGGCATAGCCGAGCAGGATCAGACCGCCGGGGCCGCCGCCGGACCAGGCGTACCGGCAGAGCATCAGCAGCATCACCGTCAGCGCGCCGTAGCAGAAGCGCATCAGCGCCATCGCCGCCAGGGCGCGGGCGGCGACGCGTCGTTCGTTGAGATGACGCAGCCCGTCCAGCAGGCCCCGGACGGTGACGGCCAGTGCTGTGCGCAGCCCGGTCCGGGGCGCCGAGGCGTCCGGGCCCAGCAGGCCGATGGGCATGCGCAGCGAGCAGAGCGCGGCGCAGAAGTAGAGGGCGGCGCCGAGGAGGACGACGTACGCGTCGTCGGCGGCGCCCTCCGGAGGGGCGAGGCGGACGGCGAAGGCGAGGCCGCCGCCGATGGTCGCCGCGAGCGTGCCGGCGGTCGGGGAGAGGGCGTTGGCCATGATCAGGCGCTCGGGGGAGTCGACGACGCGCGGCAGGGCGGCCGAGAGGCCGGCGAGGACGAAGCGGTTGACGGCGGTGACCGAGAGCGCGGAGGCGTAGAAGAGCCGGTCGGGCACTCCGCCGACGATGAGCAGGGCGGTCACCGTGGCCAGCGCGGCACGGAGCAGATTGCCGTGGAGCAGCACCTGCCGGCGGCTCCAGCGGTCGAGCAGGACTCCGGCGAAGGGGCCCAGCAGTGAATAGGGCAGGAGGAGCACGGCCATGGCCGAGGCGATGGCCGCGGGGGAGGCCTGTTTCTCGGGGGAGAAGACGACGTACGCGGCGAGCGCGACCTGATAGACGCCGTCGGCCGCCTGGGAGAGCAGCCGCACTGCCAGCAGCCGGCGGAAATCGCCCAGCTGGAGCAGGACGCGAAGATCACGCACAACGGGCATGGTCCACAGACTCACACAACGCACAGGTCCCCGGGTGGATTACCCGGGGACCTGTGGTCGAGCGGAGCGGGCCCGTGGCCGGTGCCCGGTCGGCGCCTTTAGCGCTCGACCTCGCCCTTGATGAACTTCTCGACGTTCTCACGGGCCTCGTCGTCGAAGTACTGCACGGGCGGCGACTTCATGAAGTACGAGGAGGCGGAGAGGATCGGGCCGCCGATGCCCCGGTCCATGGCGATCTTCGCGGCGCGCAGGGCGTCGATGATGACACCGGCGGAGTTCGGGGAGTCCCAGACCTCTAGCTTGTACTCCAGGTTCAGCGGGACGTCACCGAAGGCGCGGCCCTCGAGGCGGACATAGGCCCACTTGCGGTCGTCCAGCCAGGCCACGTAGTCCGAGGGACCGATGTGGACGTTCTTCTCGCCCAGGTCGCGGTCGGGGATCTGGGAGGTGACGGCCTGCGTCTTGGAGATCTTCTTGGACTCCAGGCGCTCGCGCTCGAGCATGTTCTTGAAGTCCATGTTGCCGCCGACGTTCAGCTGCATCGTGCGGTCGAGAACGACGCCGCGGTCCTCGAACAGCTTGGCCATCACGCGGTGGGTGATGGTGGCGCCGACCTGGGACTTGATGTCGTCACCGACGATCGGGACGCCCGCCTCGGTGAACTTGTCCGCCCACTCCTTGGTGCCGGCGATGAAGACCGGGAGGGCGTTGACGAAGCCGACCTTGGCGTCGATGGCGCACTGCGCGTAGAACTTGGCGGCGTCCTCGGAGCCGACCGGCAGGTAGCAGACCAGGACGTCGACCTGCTTGTCCTTGAGGACCTGGACGACGTCGACGGGGGCCTCGGCGGACTCCTCGATGGTCTGGCGGTAGTACTTGCCCAGACCGTCGAGGGTGTGGCCGCGCTGGACGGTGACGCCGGTCTGCGGCACGTCGCAGATCTTGATCGTGTTGTTCTCGCTGGCGCCGATCGCGTCGGCGAGGTCCAGCCCGACCTTCTTCGCATCGACGTCGAAAGCGGCCACGAACTCGACATCACGCACGTGGTAGTCGCCGAACTGCACGTGCATCAGACCCGGCACGCGACCGTTCGGGTCGGCGTCCTTGTAGTACTCGACGCCCTGCACCAGCGAGGCGGAGCAGTTGCCCACACCGACGATCGCTACGCGAACCGAACCCATTCCGGTTGCTCCCTGTTTGTACTCGACGTAGCCCTGCGGGGTGCAGGGCTCACTGATCCGGGCCGGGGCGTTTGTCACGCCCGGCCCGCTCGCTCTCGATCAGCTCGTTCAGCCAGCGAACTTCGCGCTCCACGGATTCCATGCCGTGGCGCTGCAACTCGAGGGTGTAGTCGTCCAGCCGTTCCCGGGTACGGGCCAGAGAGGCGCGCATCTTCTCGAGGCGCTCCTCCAGCCGGCTGCGGCGGCCTTCCAGCACCCGCATCCGTACATCCCGTGAGGTCTGCCCGAAGAACGCGAAGCGGGCGGCGAAGTGCTCGTCCTCCCACGCATCCGGGCCGGTGTGGGCGAGGAGCTCCTCGAAGTGCTCCTTGCCCTCCGCCGTGAGGCGGTAGACGATCTTCGCCCGTCGTCCGGCCAGTGACGCCGCAAGGGCGTCCTCCGGGGAGCTTCCGGGTTCCTCGATCAGCCAGCCGTTCGCCACGAGGGACTTCAGGCAGGGATACAGGGAGCCGTAGCTGAACGCGCGGAACACCCCGAGCGAGGTGTTCAGCCTCTTGCGCAGCTCGTAGCCGTGCATCGGGGCTTCGCGGAGCAGGCCGAGGACGGCGAACTCGAGGATGCCGGAGCGTCTGCTCATATGTCGCCTCCTTGTCGCCCACAGCCTAGTTCCTTGTGATCCCTAAATCCTTATTGGTCCCTTATGGCGAGCTGATGTATCGACTCGATACATCCAGACGATAGAACGGGCGATCATTAACGACAAGAGGAAGCACGGTGAACGAGGTCACATCACTGATTCGTGGGACACAAGCGGCCTGATTTGGAGTGAACATCCGCAGTGGGCTGGATTTGGCCGTGCGTAGTCTGTGCGCCATGCAGACCACAGGGAACCGGGTGACGCCCACAGACGTCCTGGACCTGTACGCAGTGCGGCCCACCGGTCAGGGGGGCATGGAGGCCGCACGTCGGGGGGAACGCAAGCCACCCTGCCGCTGTCAGGCGATAGCGCCTGCCCGAGGAGTATTCGTTCGATGAGCGAGCACCGCCGCAAGCCGCCGCCGCCTCAGGGCGGCGGACGAGCCGCGGCCCGTCGCGCGGCCCAGCAGCCGACGCCCGGCCGTCGCGCAGCACCATCCACCCACTCGGCCCCGCCCGGCTCCGGCCGCGGTGAGCCTCCGTACGGCAGTCGGCCGGGGGCCCGTCGCGGTGCTCCGCCCGGCGGCGCCGGCGGGCCGGGCGGGCGCAGACGCACCCCCGAGCAGGGGCTCGGGGGCCGAGGACGCCGGGACGGCGGCCGGTCCGGCGCCAAGCGGCTCATCGACTACCCGCGCGCGGGCAAGTCCGGGTTCCGGCGCTGGATCCCCTCCTGGAAGCTCACCGCGGGCCTGATCGTCTCGTTCGCGGGCCTGATCGTCGGCAGTGTCGGCGTCGCGCTGGCGGTGGTGCAGGTGCCGAGCGCGCAGAAGGCCGCCGTGGTCCAGAAGAACGTTTATTACTGGGCCGACGGCAAACAGATGGTCGTCGCGGGCGGTGGCAGTCTCAACCGTCAGATCGTGCCGATCTCCCAGATCCCCCTGGCGATGCAGAGCGCGGTGATCTCCGCGGAGAACGCCAGCTTCGAGCAGGACATGGGCGTCGACCCCATGGGCATCGCCCGGGCCGTCGTGAAGATGGCGCAGGGCGGTGAGACGCAGAGCGGCTCGACCATCACGCAGCAGTTCGTGAAGAACACCTATCTGAGCCAGGAGCAGACGCTCAAGCGCAAGATCACCGAGCTGCTCATCTCGGTCAAGGTCGGCGCCACCCAGGACAAGAAGGACATCCTCGCCGGCTATCTCAACACGGCCTATTACGGGCGTGGCGCCTACGGCATCCAGGCCGCGGCGCGGGCGTACTTCGACAAGGACTGCGCGGACCTGACGCCCAGCGAGAGCGCGTTCCTGTCGGCGACCCTGAACGGCCCGAACCTCTACGACCCGTACGGTGGCCAGGGCCCGGCGGCGACGCCGGAGAAGAACCTCAAGCGCGCCTCCGACCGCTGGAAGTGGACGCTCGACCGTGAGGTCCAGGTCGGCCGCATGCAGGCCGCCGACCGCGACAAGTGGGTCGCGGCGGGCTTCCCCAAGGTGCAGAAGCCGAAGCCCGCGACCAACCGCGCCGGCCAGATCGGCTACCTCACGGACCTCGCCGACAACTACATCGTCGCCCACTCCAAGCTCAGCAAGGCGGAGCTGGACAAGGGCGGCTACCAGATCTACACGACGTTCGACCGGGACAAGGTGGACGCGCTGTCGAAGTCGGTCGAGGAGGTGCGCAAGGCGAACATCAAGCCGAAGGTGCGCGACGTCGACCAGTTCGTCCAGTTCGGCGGCGCCTCGGTGGAGCCCAAGACCGGCAAGATCGTCGCCATCTACGGCGGCGAGAACGCGCTGGAGCACTTCACCAACAACGCCGACTACACGGGTGTCCAGGTCGGTTCGACGTTCAAGCCGTTCGTACTGGCCGCGGCGATGACGCACGGCAAGCGCAACCCGGCGCTCGGCCCGAAGCAGAGCGACAGCCAGCGCACGGTCGTCTCGCCGGAGAGCGTCTACAACGGCAACAACAAGGTGACCCTGCGGACCTACAACGGCACGGTCTGGCACGACCAGGACGGCAAGGAGTGGCACCAGCCGAACGACGGTGACGAGGACAAGGGTCTCGTCAGCCTCCGTACGGCCATGCAGTTCTCGGTGAACACCCCCTACATACAGCTCGGCATGGACGTGGGCACCGACCTGGTGCAGGAGGCCGCGCTCAAGGCCGGTCTGGACAAGGACCAGCTCGCCTCGCTGACCCCGACCTTCTCGCTGGGCACGTCGGCGCCCAGCGCCATCCGGCTGGCCGGCGCCTACGCGACGTTCGCGGCCAGCGGCAAGCAGGTCGACCCCTACTCCGTGACGAAGGTCGAGAAGGACGGCAAGCCGGCCTTCGAGCACGAGGAGAAGAGCGCCCAGGCCTTCGACTCCAACGTCGCCAACAACGTCACCGACGTGCTCAGGACCGTCGTGGAGTCGGGCACCGGCACCAAGGCCAAGCTCGGCGACCGCCCGGTGGCGGGCAAGACGGGTACGACCGACGGCAACCGCTCCGCCTGGTTCGCGGGCTACACCCCGCAGCTGTCGACGGCGATCGGCATGTACCGCGTCGACCCCAACGCCAAGCAGCAGGAGTTCCTGTCGATGCGCGGTGTGGGCGGCCAGCCCACCATCCACGGCGCCTCGTTCCCGGCGGAGATCTGGGCGGACTACATGACCGACGCGCTCAAGGGCAAGCCGGTGCTCCAGTTCGACGCGCCGCAGCCGATCGGGCAGAAGGTGTTCGGGGACGGGGCCAGTCCCTCCCCCAGCGTCGTGCCGTCCACGCCCCCCTCGGCCCCGCCGTCGGCGTCCCCCTCTCCCTCGAAGTCCCCGTCCGCCTCCCCGTCCCCGAGCGGGTCCTGCGCTCCGTTCGACTTCAAGTGCAAGTTCGGCGGCAGTGGCGGGAGCAACGGAAGCGGCAACGGTGGCAAGGACGGGGGCGCTTCGGGCGGTCCCGGAGGCACCGGCGGTGCCGGAGACCCGAGTGAGTCGCCGTCGCCGGGCGGGAACCGGCGCCCGCCGGGCGGTGGTGGTGGCGGACTGTTCGGCGGACCGGGTGGCTGATCATCGTATGAATCCGGCACGGGCAGTCTGAGCACGACTTTTCGAGGGCCGTCCCGCGTTCGCGCGGGGCGGCCCTCGTGGTTTTCCACAGGCTCCGCTGGTGCGACCACGGGTACGGCAGGATGAGGGCATGAGGAGCGCGCGGGACGATCAGCTTGTACGGCCCACCGTCGAGGACGAGGTGGCCGCGGCCGGCAGTGAGCTCATCGGCGGACCGGTGGGGCGGCGTGCGCTGACCGGTGCGCACTGGTGGACGCCGGTGCGGGTGATCGCGCTCGTGGCGATCGGGATGTTCGCGCTCGGCATGGTGCAGAAGCTGCCGTGCTACGACCACGGCTGGTTCTTCGGCGCCACCACCCAGTACACCCACGCCTGTTATTCCGACATCCCGCACCTCTACAACGGCCGGGGCTTCGACCAGGGCCTCATCCCGTACTTCGACCGGGTTCCCCAGTCGGTCGGCGGCGGCATGGACTATCTGGAGTACCCGGTCCTGACTGGGCTGTTCATGGAGGTCGCGGCGCTGTTCACGCCGGGCGGCGGAAGCCTCCAGCACCGCGAGCAGCTGTACTGGTTCGTGAACGCCGGCATGCTGCTGGCCTGCACGGCCGTCATCGTGATGTGCGCGGCCCGTACACACCGGCGCCGTCCTTGGGACGCGCTGCTGGTGGCTCTCGCCCCGGCCTTCGCGCTCACGGCCACCATCAACTGGGACCTCTTCGCTGTCGCTCTGACGGCCGCCGCGATGCTGATGTGGTCCCGTGGGCGCACAGTGCTGACGGGCGTGCTGATCGGCCTGGCGGCCGCTGCGAAGCTCTATCCTGCGCTGCTGCTGGGGCCGCTGCTCGTCCTGTGCTGGCGGGCCGGTCGGCCGCGGGCCTTCCTCACCGCCGCGGGCGGCGCGGTCGCCGCCTGGCTGGCGGTGAATCTGCCGGTCATGTTCACCCATGACGCCACGGGCTTCCACATCCGCGAAGGATGGGCGAAGTTCTACGTCTTCAGCAAGGAACGGCCGGTCGACTTCGGCTCTCTCTGGCTCTTCATCTCCGAGCACACCGGCAGCTCGATGGACGACGTCAACGTCTACGCGATACTGCTGATGATCCTCGGCTGCCTCGGCCTGGGAGCCCTCGCGCTGAGCGCCCCCAGGCGCCCGCGCTTCGCGCAGCTGGCCTTTTTGACGGTGGCGCTGTTCGTCCTCATAAACAAGGTCTATTCGCCGCAGTACGTGCTGTGGCTGGTGCCGCTCGCCGCGCTGGCCCGGCCCAAGTGGCGCGACTTCCTGGTCTGGCAGACCTGCGAGGTCCTGTACTACCTGGCCATCTGGCTCTACCTGGCCTACACCGGCAGCGGCGACAAGCACCAGGGGCTGCCGATGGACGGCTATCAGCTGGCGATCGTCGCCCACTTGCTGGGCACGCTCTACCTCTGCGCGCTGGTCGTGCGGGACATCCTGAAGCCCGAGCGGGACGTGGTGCGCCGCGACGGTTCGGACGATCCTTCCGGAGGCGTCCTGGACGGGGCCCCGGACATATTCGTCCTCGGCTCCGCGCGCCGCGAGCGGCACGCCGAGCCTTCCGGAGGCACACGCGTCAAATGGGGGACCGGGAGCCACGACGCCTGAGTCACGGCTCCCGGCCACATCACACGGGGGGTGGAATCAGTGATCGACGACGCGGTCGAACTGCGTGGTGGTGTGCCGCAGATGGGCCTCCAGCTCATCGCCGACCTGCGGGGCGGGAGCGTCGTTCGGCACGAACAGGATGGAGACCTGCATGTGCGGGGGCTCCGCGAACCACCGCTGCTTGCCGGCCCAGACGAAGGGCGACAGATTGCGGTTCATGGTGGCCAGGCCCGCCCGGGCCACGCCCTTGGCGCGCGGCATCATGCCGTGCAGCGCCTTCGGCGCCTCCAGCCCGACGCCGTGCGAGGTGCCGCCGGCGACCACGACCAGGTAGCCGTCACCGGGAGCCTTCTGCTGCCGGTAGCCGAAGCGGTCGCCCTTGGCGACGGGGGTGACGTCCAGGACGGCGCCCCGGTACTGGGTGGCGTCGTGGTCGCCCAGCCACAGCCGGGTGCCGATACGGGCCCGGAAGCGGGTCTGGGGGAACCGCTGCTGGAGCTCACGGAGTTCGTCGGCCTTGAGGTGGCTGACGAACATCGTGTGCAGCGGCAGATGGGCGTTGCGAAGCCGCTCCATCCAGCCGGTGACCTCGTCGACCCCGCTGCCGCCGTCCGCGTGGTCGAGCGGGAGGTGTATCGCGAAGCCCTCCAGGCGCACGTCCTCGATGGCGGCGTGCAGCTTGGGGAGGTCCTCCTCGCTGATGCCGTGCCGCTTCATGCTGCTCATGACCTCGATGACCACACGGGCGCCCACCAGCCCGCGCACGCCCTCGACCGAGGAGACGGACCGGATGGCCCGGTCCGGCAGCGGCACCGGCTCCTCGCCGAGCCGGAAGGGCGTCAGCACCAGCAGGTCGCCGCTGAAGTAGTCCTTGATCCGGGCCGCTTCGTAGGTGGTGCCGACGGCGAGGGTGTCCGCGCCCATGCGCGTGACCTCCTCGGCCAGGCGCTCATTGCTGAAGCCGTAGCCGTTGCCCTTGCAGACGGGGATGATCCCCGGAAACTGCTGGATGACGGACTGCTGGTGTGCCCGCCAGCGCGCGGTGTCGACGTAGAGCGTGAGCGCCATGGCCGGTCCCGGAACCTTTCCCTGAGTGTGGATGGAGCTGCTGGATCAACGTCGCGACATGTACATGTCGAGGGCCTTGTGCAGCAGCTTGTTGAGCGGGAAGTCCCACTCGCCGAGGTACTCGGCCGCCTGACCGCCCGTACCGACCTTGAACTGGATCAGGCCGAAGAGGTGGTCGCTCTCGTCCAGCGAGTCGCCGATGCCCCGCAGGTCGTAGACGCTGGCGCCCAGGGCGTAGGCGTCGCGCAGCATCCGCCACTGCATCGCGTTCGACGGACGGACCTCGCGCTTGTGGTTGGCCGAGGCGCCGTAGGAGTACCAGACGTGCCCGCCGACGATCAGCATCGTCGCCGCGGCGACGGCCTCGCCCTCGTGCACGGCGAAGTACAGCCGCATGCGGTTGGGGTCCTCGCTGTTGAGGGCCGTCCACATGCGCTGGAAGTAGCTCAGCGGGCGCGGGCGGAACTTGTCGCGCTCGGCGGTGATCTCGTAGAGGTGCTGCCAGGTGGGCAGGTCCTCGTAGCCGCCCTGGACGACCTCGACGCCGGCCTTCTCGGCCTTCTTGATGTTGCGCCGCCACAGCTGGTTGAAGCCCTTGTGGACGTCCTCCAGCGAGCGGCCCTCCAGCGGCACCTGGAAGACGTAGCGAGGCTGGACGTCGCCGAAGCCGGCGCCCTCCTCCTCGCCCTGCTGCCAGCCCATCCGGCGCAGCTGGTCGGCGACCTCGAAGGCGCGCGGCTCGATGAAGGTGGCCTCGACGTCGCGCAGGCGCTTGACGTCGGGGTCGGCGATGCCCTTCTTGATCGCGTCGGCGTCCCAGCGGCGGATCACCACCGGCGGGCCCATCTTCACGGAGAAGGCGCCCTGCTGCTTGAGGTGGGCCAGCATGGGCTCCAGCCAGTCGCGCAGGTTCGGGGAGTACCAGTTGATGACCGGGCCCTCGGGCAGGTAGGCCAGGTAGCGCTTGATCTTGGGGAGCTGGCGGTAGAGGACCAGACCGGCGCCGACGATCTGCCCGGCCTTGTCGAACCAGCCCAGGCTCTCCGAGCGCCACTCGCCCTTCACATCGGCCCACCCCGGCACCTGCATGTGACTGGCCGCGGGCAGGCTCTGGATGTATGCCAGATGCTGCTCTCGGCTGATTGTCCTCAGGGTCAGGCTCATGCGGGGCGCTCCTCGGCAGGTTTGTCCCCAGGGTCGGGGCTCCGGCTCTCGCGCCGAAGCCTACTGCGACAGGGGAGCGCCCCGTTTGGGCGTACGGTCCGCTATCCGATCACACCCCCGAAGAGTCCGCCGTGCGCCATGCCCAGGAAGAAGCCGATGGCCGAGGCGCCGAGCCCGATGATCAGCAGGAAGCGCTCGCCGGTGGTGGCCGAGATGAACTGGCCCCAGGCCCCCGTGAGAATGCCCACGAGCCCGCTCCAGGACGAGACCAGATGGAGGTTGTTGAACGCCGAGGAGATGAAGGCGAGCGCACCGAGCACGACCGTCACGGCGACGAGGGTGTTCTCGACGGGATGGGGCTTTCCGTCGCTGTTCAGCACACCGCTGAGCAGCGAGCGGAGCCCGCGGGGCTGTCGTGCTGCCTGTGTCATTGGGGCACCTCCTGAAGGCAGGCGGCGCGCTATGGCGCCGGTCACACCCGTCGGTTCCAGACTGAGGGGCCGGGTCGCCCGATTTCAACCACACGCCGAAGTGCGGGTACTCTGTACGGTCTGCACCGGTGTCTGCCCGGACCCAGCTTCGGTCCCAGGGGCAACCCAGGGACTTTCCGCTGATTGTCAGTGTCCGCCGATACCGTTGTTCACGCATCACGACCCTCCTGCCACGGATCGACCGTGGCCGCTGAGTCCAAAGGAGGTGGGTTCCACATGCGTCACTACGAGGTGATGGTCATCCTCGACCCCGATCTCGAGGAGCGCGCTGTCTCCCCGCTGATCGAGAACTTCCTCTCCGTCGTCCGTGAGGGCAACGGAAAGGTCGAGAAGGTCGACACCTGGGGCCGTCGTCGTCTCGCTTACGAGATCAAGAAGAAGCCCGAGGGCATCTACTCGGTCATCGACCTTCAGGCCACGCCTGAGGTCGTCAAGGAGCTCGACCGACAGATGAACCTGAACGAGTCGGTCCTCCGGACCAAGGTCCTCCGTCCCGAGACCCACTGAACCTGACGGTTCAGAGGTAATCGGGCTGCACTCAACCGAGTAGCAACAAGCAGCCAGCAGCACACCCGCCGAGAGGTTCATCCATGGCAGGCGAGACCGTCATCACGGTCGTCGGCAATCTCGTCGACGACCCCGAGCTGCGCTTCACCCCGTCCGGTGCGGCGGTCGCGAAGTTCCGTGTCGCGTCCACTCCCCGCACCTTCGACCGCCAGACCAACGAGTGGAAGGACGGCGAGAGCCTCTTCCTCACGTGCTCGGTGTGGCGTCAGGCGGCGGAGAACGTCGCCGAGTCGCTTCAGCGAGGCATGCGCGTCATCGTGCAGGGCCGTCTGAAGCAGCGGTCCTACGAGGACCGCGAGGGCGTCAAGCGCACGGTCTTCGAGCTCGACGTCGAAGAGGTCGGGCCCAGCCTGAAGAACGCCACGGCGAAGGTGACCAAGACCACGGGTCGCGGTGGCCAGGGTGGCTTTGGCGGCGGCAGCGGTGGCGGCCAGGGTGGCGGCGGCTGGGGCTCCGGTCCCGGCGGCCAGCAGGGCGGCGGGGCTCCCGCCGCCGACGACCCCTGGGCGTCCAGCGCCCCGTCCGGCGGCCAGCAGGGCGGCGGCGGAGGTGGCTGGGGCGGCGGCTCCGGCAACTCCGGCGGCGGCTACTCGGACGAGCCGCCCTTCTAGGTCCCCCCGGGGACCCGGGCCCCTGTGGCCCGAGGGCGACGGCACAAAACTTCTTGATTTCACAGGAGAGAGACAATGGCGAAGCCGCCCCCGCGCAAGCCTAAGAAGAAGGTCTGCGCGTTCTGCAAGGACAAGACCGCTTACGTGGACTACAAGGACACGAACATGCTGCGGAAGTTCATTTCCGACCGCGGCAAGATCCGTGCCCGTCGCGTGACCGGCAACTGCACTCAGCACCAGCGTGACGTCGCCACGGCCGTGAAGAACAGCCGTGAGATGGCGCTGCTGCCCTACACCTCGTCTGCGCGATAAGGGAAGGGTGACCAAGTAATGAAGATCATCCTCACCCACGAGGTCTCCGGCCTCGGCATCGCCGGCGACGTCGTCGACGTCAAGGACGGCTACGCCCGTAACTACCTGGTCCCGCGCGGTTTCGCGATCCGCTGGACCAAGGGTGGCGAGAAGGACGTCGAGCAGATCCGTCGCGCTCGCAAGATCCGCGCGATCGCCACGATCGAGCAGGCCAACGAGGTCAAGGGCCAGCTCGAGGGCGTCAAGGTCCGCCTTGCCGTCCGCGCCGGCGAGGCCGGCCGCCTGTTCGGCTCCGTGACCCAGGCCGACGTCGCTTCGGCGATCAAGGCTTCCGGTGGTCCCGAGGTCGACAAGCGCCGCGTCGAGCTGGGCTCGCCCATCAAGACCCTGGGCGCCCACCAGGTGTCCGTGCGTCTGCACGCCGACGTCGTTGCCAAGCTCGGCATCGAGGTCATCGCCGCCTGACGTTCGCGCCAGGCAGCTGTTGAAGGGCCGTACCCCTCGCGGGGTGCGGCCCTTCCGCCGTTCAGCGGAACCGTTTCGCCTGAATGGGCCGACGTCTCGCTCGAACAGACCGGCGGAGGCCGGCACCCGGCCCGTCCCGGCCCCCCCGTCCCGGCACCCGGCCCGTTCCGGCGGCCGCCGGTGCCGTCAGCCCCGTACGGCCCCGGTGACGATCCAGCGGCCCGAGCGCGCCCGGATCCACAGGCTCACCAGCCGGGCCGTCATCATCAGCGTCATGGCCCACCACAGCGCCGTCAGACCGCCCCCCAGGGCGGGGACCAGCAGGGCGACGGGGGCGAAGACGGCGAGGACCACCAGCATCGCCCGGGCCAGATAGGGCCCGTCCCCGGCGCCCATCAGCACCCCGTCCAGGACGAAGACCACTCCGGCGACGGGCTGCCCCACGGCGACCACCAGCAGGGCGGGCAGCAGGGCGTCCCGTACGGCCGGGTCCGAGGTGAACAGCGGGATGAACGCGTACCGGCCCGCCACCACCAGGGCTCCCAGCACCACACCGGAGGCGATGCCCCACTGCACCATGCGGCGGCAGGCGGCCCGGGCCCCGGCGGTGTCCCCGGCGCCCAGATGGCGGCCTATGATCGCCTGCCCGGCGATGGCTATGGCGTCCAGCGCGAAGGCCAGGAGGTTCCACAGGGAGAGCACGACCTGGTGCGCGGCGATGTCGATGTCACCGAGCCGTGCCGCCACAGCCGTGGCGATCATGAGGATGGCGCGCAGCGAGAGGGTGCGCACCAGCAGGGGTGCCCCGGCCCGGGCGCATGCCCGTATCCCCGCGGCGTCGGGGCGGAGCGAGGCGCCGTGCCGCCGGGCTCCCCGGACGACGACGGTGAGGTAGACGGCGGCCATGGCGAACTGGGCGAGCACCGTCCCCCAGGCGGATCCGGCGATCCCCAGGCCCGCGCCGTAGACGAGCGCGACGTTGAGCGCGGCGTTGGCGACGAAGCCGCCGACGGCGACGTACAGCGGCGTCCTGGTGTCCTGCAGCCCGCGCAGCACTCCCGTGGAGGCGAGTACGGCGAGCATCGCGGGGATGCCCAGCGCGCTGATCCGCAGATAGGTGGTGGCGTACGGGGCGGCGGTGGCGGAGGCGCCGAAGGCGCGGGCGAGCAGTGGGGCGGTGGCCAGCACGGCGGCGGTGACCACCGCCCCGAGTATCAGTGCCAGCCAGATGCCGTCCATCCCCTGCCGGATGGCGGCCGGGAGGTCGCCGGCGCCGACCCGGCGGGCCACGGCAGCGGTGGTGGCGTAGGCGAGGAAGACGAAGACGCTGACGGCGGTGGTGAGGAGCGCGGCGGCGATGCCGAGGCCCGCGAGCTGAGGGGTGCCGAGATGCCCCACGATGGCGCTGTCGGCCATCACGAAGAGGGGCTCCGCGACGAGGGCGCCGAAGGCCGGGACGGCCAGGGCGACGATCTCGCGGTCGTGCCGGCGGGCGTCGGGCCGGACGGGCGCGGGGGCCTGGGGCACGGAGTCCCTCCCATCTTCCACAGGTAATCAGTGCATACAGCTTAGGACCCTTACCGGGGCGAGTGGTGCGCGATCTTCTCTGCGCCGTTTGTCGTGATCTCGGGCCAACGGGGAAAGTTTTTCTTCTCAACAGCCCGTGGATGGCAAAGGTGCAGGTCAGAGCGGTGCGGTGGAGGTGATTGTGTGTTTGTCCACAGTGCTTTCCCCCGGCCCGTGCACAGGTTACGGGGACTTCTCCACAGGCTTGGGCCGCTCATCCACAAGGCCTGTGGATAACCAGATTGGCTGACGGTGCCCGCGGCCCTACCGTGGACCGGCGCCCACCGTCTGTCTTCCGCCTCGTCATCGCTTCGCGGGCCTCACGGGTCCGACATGAACCCGCCGCGAACTCGACGCGTCAGAACCGGAGTCGGGCGTCCTATTTGTCAGAGCCGTGCCGTAAGAAAGAGTGGCACGGCGAGGTCCGCTCCGCGGACGGGAGGAGGTGGCCCGGGTGAGCATTCCCGAGCCCATGGACGACGGCCCGTGGGGCGACGGCGGCCCCGGCGACCGGCTCCCCTTCCCCCGCTCCCGGCGCGGTGACGGCAAGGGCCGCGGTGAGCAGCACGACCGGGGCGACGAGGGCTCCTGGGAGCGGAGCAGCGGCTTCGAGCGCGTACCTCCGCAGGATCTCGACGCGGAGCAGTCCGTCCTCGGCGGCATGCTGCTGTCGAAGGACGCCATCGCCGACGTGGTAGAAGTCCTCAAGGGCCAGGACTTCTACCGTCCGGCGCACGAGACGGTCTACCAGGCCATCCTCGATCTGTACGCCAAGGGCGAGCCCGCCGACCCCATCACCGTCGCCGCCGAGCTCACCAAGCGCGGTGAGATCACCAAGGTCGGTGGCGCGGCGTATCTGCACACCCTGGTGCAGTCGGTGCCGACCGCGGCCAATGCCGAGTACTACGCCGAGATCGTCCACGAGCGCGCTGTCCTGCGCCGTCTGGTCGAGGCCGGCACGCGCATCACGCAGATGGGATACGCGGCCGACGGCGATGTCGACGACATCGTCAACAAGGCCCAGGCCGAGGTCTACGCCGTCACCGAGCAGCGCACCAGCGAGGACTACCTCCCGCTCGGCGACATCATGGAGGGCGCGCTCGACGAGATCGAGGCGATCGGCTCCCGCAGCGGCGAGATGACCGGTGTCCCCACGGGCTTCACCGATCTCGACGCCCTGACGAACGGCCTCCACCCCGGCCAGATGATCGTCATCGCGGCCCGTCCCGCCATGGGTAAGTCGACCCTCGCGCTGGACTTCGCCCGCGCCTGTTCGATCAAGCACAACATGCCGAGCGTGATCTTCTCGCTCGAAATGGGGCGCAACGAGATCGCGATGCGTCTGCTGTCCGCCGAGGCCCGCGTCGCCCTCCACCACATGCGCTCCGGCTCGATGACGGACGACGACTGGACCCGGCTCGCCCGCCGGATGCCGGATGTCTCCGCCGCCCCGCTCTTTATCGACGACTCGCCGAACCTGTCGATGATGGAGATCCGCGCCAAGTGCCGCCGGCTGAAGCAGCGCAGCGGCATCAAGCTCGTGATCATCGACTATCTGCAGCTGATGCAGGCCGGTGGCGCCAAGCGTGCCGAGAGCCGCCAGCAGGAGGTCTCGGACATGTCCCGAAACCTCAAGCTGCTGGCCAAGGAGCTGGAGCTCCCGGTCATCGCGCTCTCCCAGCTGAACCGTGGCCCCGAGCAGCGTACGGACAAGAAGCCGATGGTCTCCGACCTGCGAGAGTCCGGTTCCATCGAGCAGGACGCCGACATGGTCATCCTGCTCCACCGCGAGGACGCCTACGAGAAGGAGTCGCCCCGCGCGGGCGAGGCGGACATCATCGTCGGCAAGCACCGTAACGGCCCCACGGCCACGATCACCGTGGCCTTCCAGGGCCACTACTCGCGCTTTGTCGACATGGCGCAGACCTGATCGGAAACGCTGTAGGGTCTCGCGGCTGATGTCGTAATCTCACGGACCGTGTCGTACCGGTGTCGTATACGACATCACCGTGAGACCAGCGCGTGGGTGCTGCTGCTCAGCGCCTCGTCTCGTACCTGGTCAGGACCACGCCGCCGGGAAACGTCCGCGTCTCCACCAGGTTCAGGTTCACCCAGCTGTCCAGCGCGGTGAAGAACGGCGTGCCGCCGCCCACCAGGACCGGATGGGCGGCGATCACGTACTCGTCGATCAGCCCGGCGCGCATGGCCGCCCTGGCAAGCGTTGCGCCGCCGATGCTCATTGGGCCGCCGTCCTCGGCCTTGAGCCGGGCGATCTCGGCGATCGCGTCGCCGGTGACCAGACGGGTGTTCCAGTCGACCTTGTCGATCGTCGAGGAGAACACCACCTTCGGCGTGTCCCGCCAGTTCCGCGCGAACTCGATCTCCGCCGGGGTGGCGTTGGGCTGCTGGTCGCCGGTCGGCCAGTAGGAGCTCATCGTCTCCCATAGCTTGCGCCCGTACAGCGACAGGCCACTCGCCTGCTCGTGGTCGAGCCACCACTGGAACAGTTCGTGGCTCGGCGGTCCGCTCCAGCCGATGTCGTCGCCGGCCGCGGCGATGTAGCCGTCCAGGGTCAGGTTCATGCCGTAGATCAGTTTCCGCATGGCCCAGCCTTCCGTCCGTGGGTGTCCGGCGAGTAGACCAGCGCGGCGCGGAAAACTCATCGGTGCGCTATCTGGGCTCGCCGGTAGTCCTCGTGCTCGGGGCTCAGCGTGGTGTACCCGGCCGACTCGGACAAGCCGCCTGATTGTCAGTGGCCAGTTGTAATTCCCCACAGGTGGCCAGTTTCTGGGGAACTATCTGGCCGCCCGCCGTCACGCTGAGTCAGACCGCCAGGGGCGGACGGGCAGGAGTTGCCAGTCCGACTCCCAGTGCGCTGCCGACAAGAAGGCCCAGGCCGTGGTTGTTGGTGAGGAGGCAAAGGACAAGACCCGCGGCGGGGATGACGAGAGCCACCCGCCGCAGGGCGACGACGCTGCCGCGCGCCGCGTACCAGGTGGAGAGTGCGCCGACGAGGCCGCAGATCGCCACGGAGTCCCCGCCTCCTTGGAGGCTCCAGCCGGCCATGCTCACCGCCTGCGCCGTCACGCCGCTTGCCGTAAAGACCAGCAACGTGCGCCAGGAGCCGAACTGCCGCTCGGCGAGCGGAGCGACAACCGCGAGCGCGGCCAGGTTGAACAGGAGTTGGAACCAGCCCGATGACTGCACCATCAAGGCGGTCACGGCTCGCCACCACGCGCCATGAGGGTGTCGCTCGAGCGCATCGATCATGGCGGGGGCAGCCGTCTGGGCCACGCCGAGCACCACCATGGTGGCCACCAGCCCCGTGGCGGCTCTCGGGAGAGGCTGCCGCCACGCCCGCAGCAAGGCCAGGGGAGGGGACATCTCCTCGCAGTCCTTCGTGGCGAGCCTCGCCAGGAGTTGGATGCCCGACACGATGACGGCCACCGCGCACCCATAGAGCAACACACTGTGCATGTTCATGATCAAAGCCTGTCAGATGGTGCAGCTGCACCGACAGGCACGGCCATGCGAGTGATAAACGCACTGCCCCTGCCGGACAGCGTCAACGACACGGAGAGTGACCAGGGCTGTGAGACAGCCAAGAACGCCCAGGTCACGCAAGATCGACATGTCACGAGCGGCGAGACCCTGCAAACGGGTCGCCCAGGTCACGGGCCCGCGTCGCGCCTGACTAGGGTGCGGGCATGACCGTCTCGCGCGAAGTGCCCAAGGAAGAGCTCCCGGACGCCGGACTCCTCGACGAGCTCCTTCCGGCCACCCGGCGCGCCCTGCTGCACCGGGTCGCCACCGGCCAGGCCGAGGGCCGCGCGCCCTCGCTGGTGGGCGCGGTGACGCGGAGCGGGCGCATGGTGTGGTCCGCCGGGCGGGGCGATGTGGCCGGGGAGACGCCCGGCGCCGACACGCAGTACCGGATCGGTTCGATCACCAAGTCCCTTGTCGCCGTTCTCGTCATGCGGTTGCGCGACGAGGGGCTGATCGGCCTCGACGAGCCGCTCGGGACGTATCTCGACGTACCCGAGGGCGGCCGGGCGACCATCGCCCAACTGCTGTCGCACACCTCCGGACTGGCGGCGGAGGCGCGTGGCCCCTGGTGGGAGCGTACGGACGGCGCTCTGCGCCCCGAGCTCGCGGACATCTTCGGCGAGCGCCCCCAGCGCCATCCCGCAGGGCGCCTGCACCACTACTCCAACCCCGGATACGCGCTGCTCGGCGCGCTGGTGGAGCGGCTGCGCGGTGAGCACTGGTACGAGGCGCTGCGCCGGGAGGTGCTGGTGCCGCTGGGCATGCTCCGTACGACCCTCGGGCCCGAGGCGCCGTACGCCGAGGGCCGGGCCGTGCACCCCTGGGCGGATGTGCTGCTCCCGGAACCCGCGGTGGACACCGGGCGGATGGCGCCCGCCGGGCAGCTCTGGTCCACGGCCGCCGACCTGTGCCGCTTCGCGGAGTTCCTGCTGAACGGCGACGACCGGGTGCTCGGGGCGAGCTCGGTGGCGGAGATGCGGATGCCGCGGACCGAGCCCCAGGGGCCGGACTGGACGGGCGGTTACGGCCTGGGCCTCCAGCTGACGCGCCACGACGGCCGGGTCCTGTGCGGGCACACGGGCTCGTTGCCGGGCTTTGTGGCGTCGCTGTGGGCCGACCCCGAAGAGGGCGTCGCGGCGGTGGCGCTGAGCAACCTCACCTCGTTCTTCGGCCTGGTCCCCGTCGTGGCGGACCTCGTGCGCACGGTCGTGGAGAACGAGCCCCGGATCCCGGAACCCTGGCGTCCGCTCGACGGCGCGGACCCGGCCCTGCTGGAGCTGACCGGGCCCTGGTACTGGGGCGCCACCCCGTTCGTACTGCGTCTGGTCGCCGACCGGGGGCTGCGGCTGCACCCGGTGGGGAACGGCGGGCGCGCCGCGCGCTTCCGCGCCGAGGAGGACGGCACCTGGACGGGGCTCGACGGCTACTACGCGGGGGAGACCCTGCGGGCCGTACGCCGCGAGGACGGCACGGTCAGCCATCTCGACCTCGGCACCTTCGTCTTCACCCGTGAGCCCTACGAGCCCGGGAGCGCGGTACCGGGCGGCGTCGACACGGGCGGCTGGCGATAGTCGGATTGTCGGCATGACTGGGGGTGCGGCGTAGAGTCGACAGGAGATTGGCGGGCGCCGCGTCGCGGCGCGACATCCCCTGGAAGGCACCGTGACTGCGAACACCGCACCGGACCTGCTCGACTTCGCGCCTCTCGGCGCGGGCCACTTCGCTCGGATCGAGGACAAGGTCGCGGCGCTGATGCGCACGCGCCAGACCGTCGTCGCCATGCAGGGCGAGGCACTGCTCCCGCTGGAGGCGTGCATCCGCTCGGCCGTGCGGCCCGGCAGCACCGCGCTGAACATCATCACCGGCCCGTACGGCGAGACGTTCGGCGGCTGGCTTCGCTCCTGCGGTGCCGAAGTGGTGACCGTGAGCGCGCCGTTCAGCGGGGCTGTCACCGCCGAGCAGGTGGCCGAGGCGCTCCGCGCGCACCCCGCCATCGACTTCGTCAGCCTCGTGCACGCCGAGGCGGCGACCGGCAACACCAACCCCGTCGCCGAGATCGCCGCTGTCGTCCGTGAGCACGGCGCCCTGCTGATGCTGGACGCCGTCGCCTCCATCGCCGCCGAGCCGCTGCTCACCGACGACTGGGGCGTCGACCTGTGCGTCATCGGCGGTCAGAAGGCCATGGCGGGCCCGGCGGGCGTCTCCGTCGTCTCCGTGAGCGCCCGTGCCTGGGAGCGCATCGCCGCCAACGAGCAGGCGCCGCGCCGCTCCTACCTCTCCCTGCTGGACTGGAAGGAGCGCTGGATCGACGGCGGCCGCGCCGCCCTTCCGCACGCGCCGGCCCAGCTGGAGATGCTCGCGCTGGAGCAGGCCGCCGACCGCATCGCCGCGGACGGCCTGGACAGCGTGATCGCCCGTCACCGCGCCGCCTCCGCCGCCACGCGCGCGGGCGTACGGGCGCTGGGCGCGCTCGCGCCCTACGTCGTCCGCGACGAGGACGCCGCACCCGCCGCCACCACGCTGCGCGCGCCCGACGGCGTCGACGCCCGCGACATCGTGGCGGCCGCCCTGGCGGCGGACGCGTCCGTGCCCGTTCAGGCGGCCGCGGGCACGCTCGCGACGGAGATGATCCGGGTCAACCACTACGGCCTCGACGCGGACCGGGAGGTCGTGCTCGGTTCGCTGGCGGCGCTCGCCGAGGGGCTGCGCGCCCTGGGCGTTCCGGTCGCGGACGAGGACGGTGCCCTGGCGGCCGCGGGCAAGGCCTGGGACGCGGTGATCTCCGGCTGACCGCAGGACGCGGCCGCATCGAGCCGCCGTCGGCGCTTCACGCGTCGGTGGCGGCTCTTTTGTTGCCTCGGGCGGCCTTTTCTTCTTGTTTTCGCTTTTGCCCCGGTATGGCGCTGCGGGCCCTCGCTCATTCGCACGGATAGAATCGGAACCATAGTCCCGTTTCTCTCTCAGGCCTCCGGAGACCCAGGCGCATGGCTCAGTGCAGGACCACGTCGACCGCTTCTCCGGCCTCTCAGCCGCTGCGCTCGGACGCCCGCCGCAACCGCTCGCTGGTTCTCCAGGCCGCCCGATCGGCCTTCGAGGAAGAGGGGTTGGCGGTGCCGCTCGGGGAGATCGCGCGCCGGGCCGGAGTGGGCGCGGGCACTGTCTACCGTCATTTCCCTTCCAAGGAAGCCCTGTTCAGGGCCACGGTCGTGGACCGGGTGCGGCTTTTCACCGATACGGCACGGGAGTTGGCCGACTCGGACGACCCCGGCCGGGTGTTCTATCGCTATCTGACGGCCGTTGTGCGGCTGTCCGTGCGGAACAAGGGCCTGTGCGATGCGCTGGAGGGCAGTTTCGAGCCCTCTCCCGGGGTCGAGGCGGACTTCCGGGAGGCTCTCGCCGCCCTGCTGGAGCGGGCCCAACAGGCGGGCGCGGTACGGAAGGACGTGTCCGTGGCTGATGTGACGGCCCTGCTCGTGGGGTGTCTGTCGATGGAGCAGCGGCGGGGGCCGGGGACGGCGCCGGGGAGGATGACCGCGCTGGCGTGCGACAGTCTCCGCCCGGGGCGTCATGTGACGAAACTGCCCGCGAATCCGGCACCCGAGCGTAACGAAACCCGGTGTGCCGTGTGCGGCGGCCCGGTGGCCGCCGCTCGTACGGGCCGGCCTGCCCGGTACTGCGCCGCGGCCTGCCGGCAGAAGGCGCACCGGGAGCGGGCCCGCGCACGCGGAGTCTGACCGGTCCGGCGGGCCGACCGGGCCCGGTTCGACCGGTCCGGCGGTTACGAGTCGGCGGGGGCGAGGGACTCCACGGCGGCGACCAGCGGGGCGAGCTCGGTCCGGTTCGCGGCGTCGTCCAGCGCCTCGCGGAGGGCCGTGTCGTTGGTGGGGCGGGCTTCTTCCAGAAGGACGCGGCCCGCGTCCGTGACGTCGGTGTAGATGCCGCGCCGGTCGGTGAGGCAGAGATAGCGCGTCAGCAGACCGCGGTCCTCCAGGCGGGTGACCAGGCGCGTCGTCGCGGACTGGCTGAGGACGACGGCGTCCGCCACCTCGTTCATCCGCAGGTGGCCGCCCTCGCCGTCGTGCTGGCGGTTGAGGACGTCGAGCACGGAGAACTCGCGCACGCTCAGCTCGTGATGGGCCTGAAGGGCGCGTTCTATGTGCGCCTCGATCCGGCTGTGCAGCGCCGACAGGGCGCACCAGCCCTGCGCCAGGCCGGTCAGGGCGGGATCCAGGGTGCGGGACATGGGTGAGCCCTCCTTCGGGGACGTCCGAGCGTGCCGTCCGCGCGTGCCCGTGCGGTCACGACCAGCGTATCTCCCCCGTGCAATAGTCAGCGCTTGCAAGTAAATGCGTCTGCAATTATTGTGTAGGCCTGTAGGAGTCGGCCGCAATCAACTGGCCGGAAGGTCTTCCCTGCCTCGACCCGTACGAAGGACCCCCATGCCCCTCGCCCTGCTGGCGCTCGCCATCGGCGCCTTCGGAATCGGCACCACCGAATTCGTCACCTCGGGACTGCTCCCCGACATCGCCGCGGACTTCGGGGTCTCGATCCCGACCGCGGGCCTCCTGACCACCGGCTATGCCCTCGGTGTCGTCGTCGGGGCCCCGATCCTGGCCGTCGTCGGCGGTCGCGTCGCGCGCAAGACGATGCTGATGGCCCTGATGGGCCTGTTCGTCGCGGGGAACGTCCTCTCGGCCGCCGCGCCAGTCTTCGGGGTGATGCTCGCCGGGCGCATCGTCGCCTCGCTCGCGCACGGCGCGTTCTTCGGCATAGGCGCGATCGTGGCCGCCGGACTCGTCGCCCCGCAGAAGAAGGCGGGCGCGATAGCGATGATGTTCACCGGGCTCACCACCTCGACCGTGGTGGGCGTGCCGCTGGGCACCCTCGTCGGCCAGAACGCGGGCTGGCGGGTCACCTTCCTGATCATCGCCGGGCTGGGCGTGCTCGCCGTCCTGGGCATCGCGGCCCTCGTGCCGCGGCAGCCGCGCCCCGAGCGGATCCCGCTCAGCGGCGAAACGGCCGCCTTCCGCAACCCCCAGGTGCTGCTCGCCATGGCGATGACGGTCCTCGGCTTCGGCGGCGTCTTCACCATGAGCACCTACCTGGCCCCGCTGGTCACCGACGTCGCCGGCTACGCGCCCTCGTCCGTCACCTGGCTGCTCGTCCTCTTCGGCCTGGGCATGCTGGTGGGCAACCTGGCCGGCGGCAAGTTCGCGGACCGCGCGCTGATGCCCATGCTCTTCACCGCCCTCGGCGGGCTCGCGGTCCTGCTCGCCCTGCTGCCCCTCACCGCCCACAACAAGATCGCGATCGCGGTCGTCATCCCGCTCATCGGGGCCTTCGGCTTCGCCACTGTGCCGCCGCTCCAGAAGCGGGTCCTGGACCAGACCGCCGACGCCCCCACGCTCGCCTCCGCCGTCAACATCGGCGCCTTCAACCTGGGCAACGCCATGGCCGCCTGGCTCGGCGGGCTCGTGATATCCGCCGGATTCGGCTACACCGCGCCCAACTGGGTCGGCGCCGGGATGGCCGCGGCCGCGCTGCTCCTCGCCCTTCTCTCCGCGTCGCTGGAGCGCCGCACGGAGCGGGGCACGGACCGGGGCGGGCGGATCGTGGCCTCGGGGTCGAAGGGGCCGAAGCCGGTGGCCTCCGACGCGGAGCGCGTGACGGCCGGCCGCTGACCCCCGGTTGCCACCCCGGAACGTTCTCCCATCCGGGCGCCCGGGCCTGCCGGGCGCTTGGACCCGCCGGGCGCCTAGGCTCGGTGGTCATGACCAGACTGCACCTGTTCGACCTGGACGGAACGCTCATCCACGGCTCGGCCGCCGCTGTCGAGATATCCCGGCAACTGGGCCTGGAGAAGGAGATCGGCGAGCTGGAGAGGGCCTTCGCCGCGGGGGAGCTGGTGCCGTCCCGGTTCGCCCAACTGGCTGTGGAGCTTTGGGCCGAGCTGACGGAAGCGCAGGTCACGGCCGCCTTCGAAGGGGCTCCCTGGCTGGCCGGAATCCGGGAGGTCTGGGCCGCCATCCGGGCCCGCGGCGAGCGCTGCGCGGTGATCTCCCTGTCGCCGGGCTTCTTCGTCGAACGCCTGCTGGACTGGGGCGCCGACGCGGCCCACGGATCGCGCTGGCCCTCGGTGCCGTTCCGCGATCCGGTGGACCCGGCGGGGATCCTCGACGCCGCGGCGAAGGTGCGGATCGCCGACGAGCTCTGCGAGCGGTACGGGCTGGGCCGCGCCGACTGCGTGGCCTACGGGGACTCGATGTCGGACGCGAGGCTCTTCGCCGAGGTACCGCTCTCGGTCGCGATCAACGCGGACCACCATGTGCGGGACATCGCCTCGTACGCGTACGACGGCCTCGACCTCCGGGAGGCGTACGCGCTGGCCGGCGGCCCCCTCTAGCCGAGGCGAGCCGGGACAGCGGGCACGGTCGCCCCCTGCCACGCCGGATCGGGACAGCCTAGACCCAACCGGAGCCCCATCACCCGGAGTTCCGGGAAGACACCCGGAATCGGGGACCCGTGGTGCCATGCTGCGTGGACGGGAACAGCGACTCATCAGCAGCGCGGGGAATCGCGGAAACCTTCCCGCCCTCTTCGGCGGAAGCGCGCGGCCCGGCCGGGAAACGCTCGAGGCGAGGCAACCATGAACGCTCCGACCACCCCGCCGACCCACGGCGGCGCGTCCGGACCGGGAGGTGAGAGGAACCGGTTCACTCCGGCCGAGGCGCGATGGACGGCGGAGGCGGAGGGCTTATCGGCGCCGGGCGGGTTACCCGTGGCGGGGGAGGGACCCGAGGGGGCGCCCGCCGCGGCCCGCCCCCGGACCCCGGTCCACGAGCACGGTTCGTCCCCGGGCGACCGCTGGCAGCCGCTGGCGTACCGCGCGCACACGCGTGAACACGAACGCCCGGCCGAGGAGCCCCCCGCAAGCCGCCCCGCCCCTCCCCACGCCCCTGTTCCACCTCTTCCCCCTGTTCCACCCCTTCCCCCGGGCCCACCCCCCCCCGC